>JBIKMC010000150.1:0-8230 GCA_044359405.1 Burkholderiaceae bacterium | reverse complement strand
TGCCAACTCTCCTGCGCTGCAGAAGACCCCGGCAACCTGATCGGCCTGCGCCTTGACCTCCTGCACGCCGACCCAGTCGGCATTGTGCGTACTGAGCCAATCAAACAAGCCCTTGCTCGCAGCGGAGCGGATTCCGTTCAGGTTAAGCGTGAGCACCCGTATCATCGCGACTTCACCACCTTGATCCCACGACCATGTCATTGACTGAAGATGTGCGCGCGCAGTTTATCCGCTTCTCGCTGGAGGCCGGAATTCTGCGCTTCGGCGAGTTCCGTACCAAAGCCGGAAGACTCTCGCCCTATTTCTTTAACGCCGGACTGTTTAACGACGGACGTCTTCTGGGCGCAGTGGCTGACTTTTACGCGCGTACCCTGTTGGCGGCTGAGGCGAGCGGTCGGATTCAGTTCGACATGCTGTTCGGGCCCGCCTACAAAGGCATCACGCTGGCCTCGGCCACGGCGGTGGCGCTGGCTGCCCGCGGCCGCAATGTGCCCTTTGCATTCAACCGCAAGGAGGCCAAGGACCATGGCGAGGGCGGCACGCTGATTGGTGCCTCATTGACGGGTCGGGTGGTCATCATTGACGATGTGATCAGCGCCGGCACCTCGGTCAATGAGTCGGTGGAACTTATCCGCACGCATGGTGCGCAGCCAGCGGCTGTTCTCATCGCGCTCGATCGCCAGGAGCGCAGTGGTGACGCCGAGCGAGTCGGCGAGCGCTCGGCATCGCAGGACGTGCTGCACCGTCATGGGTTGCCGGTACTGGCCATTGCGAGTCTGTCGGATCTACTGGACTATCTGCAGGACAACGGTGCCGATCTGGCTGCGCATCGCAGCCGGGTGGCCGAGTACCGAGCGCGCTACGGCGAGCAGGCGTCCTCTTAGGCCTCGCGTGAACCCCGGGAGATCCTCATGTCCCTGATGCCCAAACTCACGGATGAACAGCTACACCCCGATGCGCGCGAGGTGTTCGCGCAGATTCGCGCCGCCCGAGGCAGCGACTATGTCAACGACATTTGGCGGGTGCTGGCCAATGACCCGGCGCTTCTGCGGCGCACCTGGGAGCAGACGCGCGCCACCATGGCGCCCGGAGCGCTGGATGCGCTCACCAAGGAGCTGATTTACCTGGCGGTATCGATCACCAATGATTGCGAGTACTGCATCAACACACACACGGCAGCCGCTCGTGCCAAGGGCATGAGCGACGCGCAATTTTCAGAGATGCTGGCGGTGGTGGGGCTGGCCAATCAGCTCAACCGATTTGCCGCAGGCACGCAGGTCGAGTTGGACGAGCGCTATCTCGGCTAGGCCGACGTCTCGCTACGAGGCGGCGCCTAATCGTTCGCGCAGCAAGGCGTTGACCTGCTGCGGATTGGCCTTGCCCCGGCTGGCCTTCATCACCTGTCCCACCAGTGCGTTGAAGGCTTTGTCTTTGCCGGCACGAAACTCTTCAACCGAGCGCGGGTTAGCCTTGATGATGTCATCAATGATGGCGACCAGAGCGCCGCTGTCGCTGATCTGTCTAAGGCCTCGAGCATCAATCAGTTGATCGGGCGCGTTATCGTCAGCGTGGGGCTCAGCCCAGAGCAGCCCGAACAACTCGCGGGCGATTTTGCCCGAGATGGTGCCGTCTTCGATGCGGCGGATGAGAAGTGCGAGCTGCCCCGGCCGGACCGGGCTGGCCGAGGCCTCAAGGCTGTCACGATTAAGCGCTGCCGCCAGATCAACCATGACCCAGTTGGCGGCCGCCTTGGCGCGAGCGGCTGAGAGCTCGCCTGCACCGAACGCGGCCAGCACGGCGTCGAAATAATCGGACACGGCGCGGCTTGCGGTGAGGGTGGTGGCATCGTAGGCCGGCAGCCCCAGCGCATGCTGATAGCGTTCGCGTCGAGTCTGGGGTAGTTCGGGCAGATCGGCCTGCACCTGAGCGATCCAGTCCGGTGAGATACACAGCGGCGGCAGGTCAGGGTCGGGAAAATAGCGATAGTCGTGCGCGTCTTCCTTGCTGCGCATGGAGCGCGTCTCATCGCGGTCGGGGTCGTAAAGGCGAGTCTCCTGCCGGACCTGGCCACCGTCTTCAATCAGCTCAATCTGGCGCGCCACCTCGAAGTCAATGGCGCGCTCAAGAAATCTGAAACTATTTAGATTCTTGATCTCGCAGCGCGTCCCCAGGCGCTTATCGCCCGCCTTGCGAACCGAGACATTGGCATCGCAGCGAAACGAACCCTCTTGCATGTTGCCATCGCAGATGCCCAGCCATACCACCAGACCGTGCAATGCACGCGCGTAGGCCACCGCCTCGCGCGATGAGCGCAGGTCGGGCTCGGTGACGATTTCAAGCAGGGGCGTGCCAGCGCGATTGAGGTCGATGCCCGTCATGCCGTGAAAGTCTTCGTGCAGGGATTTGCCGGCGTCTTCTTCGAGGTGGGCGCGGGTGAGTCGTACGAAGCGCTCGCAGGCGACCGACTGGTGCTCCCAGGCGATGGCGATGCCGCCTCCGGCGACGACGGGGATTTCGTACTGGCTGATCTGATAGCCCTTGGGCAGATCGGGATAGAAATAATTTTTTCGGGCGAATACCGAGCGCGGCGCAATCGTGGCACCGACTGCCAGGCCAAAGCGGATGGCGCATTGCACGGCGGCGCGATTGGCCACCGGTAGCACGCCTGGCAGGGCAAGGTCGACCGGGCAGGCCTGCGTGTTGGGTAGAGCGCCAAAGGCGGTGGCGGCCGCCGAGAACATCTTGGACTGCGTGGCCAGCTGCACGTGGGTTTCGAAGCCGATGACGACTTCCCAGATGCCCGATGGGCGCGAAATCAGAAAGCTGGGCAGGCTGTCGTTGGATGCGGTGCTCATCGGTGAATGGCGGTGGTCAGGTTCGTAAAGGGGCGCGTGTGCGGTAAAGGGGGCATGTGGGCCGTCAGGATGCGGTGCGCGCGCAGGCGCCCGAGCGCGGGTCGAACATCACGGGCCAGGCTTCTTCGAGAATGCTGCCGGTACAGCGGCTGGCGCAACCGGCATGGCCCAGGGTGATGCGGCGGTCGTCCTGCCAGATGAGCAAGCGGCAGCCGCTGCCGTCGCGTGCGGTGAGCTCAATGTGCGGGCGAGCGCGGGTTTGTCGAAAGTCAGCGAACTCGAATTGGCAGCTGCCGCGGCTACCCACCCACAGCCGCCAGGACAGACTGTGCACCTGGTTGGAGCGAACGCTGACATGGGCCTGCTCGCGAAAGCCGTCGCTTTCGCGTTGCTCGCAGTGCCCCTCAAGATTGATGGGCCGATCGGCAATGGGCGCTCTGGCCGGACCGCTGCAGGCGCTGGCCGCCAGGGCCAGCCCCAGCAGCAGCGCGCGGGCTGGCATGGTCTGAGCGATGGGACTGAACACGCCCTGGGTGGTGCGATTGGGCATTGCCGGGTCGACCCGCGCGGGTGTTCCGCCGGCTTGCAAGGCAGCCATATCGGGCGTCATGCCTGGGCAGCGGGCGGGCGCTGCAGATGCCAGTCGGTGAGCTGCTGGAAGGCATGGGCCACGGCCAGCAGCCGGGCTTCGTCGAGGTAATTGCCGATTAATTGCACGCCGACGGGAAGTCCGCCCGCGCCAAAACCGGCCGGCATGGCCAAGCCGGGCAGGCCCGCCAGAGAGGCCGGCAGGGTGAACACGTCAGCCAGGTAATTGGCAACCGGGTCCTGAGCCTGCGCGCCGATATTCCAGGCCACCGTGGGCGAAACCGGACTGGCAATCAGGTCAACCTGGCCAAAGGCCTGGCGGAAGTCGTCGGCGAGGAGACGACGCAGCTTTTGCGCCTGCAGGTAGTAGGCGTCGTAATAGCCGTGCGACAACACATAGGCACCGATGAGAATGCGGCGTTTGACCTCGGCTCCAAAACCCTCGGCGCGCGTCTTGGCATACATATCGGCAAGGTCACGGTGTTCGGCTGCGCGATGGCCGTAACGCACGCCGTCAAAGCGGCTGAGATTGCTGGACGCCTCAGCCGGTGCAATGACGTAGTAGGCGGGTATGGCCAGCTCGGTCTTGGGCAGCGAGATCTCGACGAGCTCGGCGCCCTGTGCTGCCAGTACCTCGAGGGCCGCACGGACGGGCCGGCGGACATCGTCGGCGAGGCCCTGGCCAAAACACTCGCGCGGCACGCCGATTCGAAGACCTTGCAGCACCGTGTCGGCACGGCTTTGCAGGCCTGCCGTCAGGTCTTCGGCGGGCTGCTGCAGACTGGTTGCGTCGCGCTCATCGAAACCCATCATGGCACTGAGCAGATACGCGCAGTCGCTGGCTGAGCGACCCATGGCCCCGCCCTGATCGAGGCTGGAGGCGAAGGCGATCATGCCAAAGCGCGAGACGCGCCCGTAAGTGGGCTTGATGCCGGTGATGCCGCACATGGCGGCAGGCTGTCGAACCGAGCCGCCCGTATCGGTACCGGTGGCCAGGGGCGCCAGGTCGGCGGCCACCGCAGCGGCCGAGCCGCCCGAGGACCCCCCAGGGATCGCGTCAAGCTTCCAGGGATTACGCGTGGGGCCGAAATGAGAGTTCTCGTTGGCACCGCCCATGGCGAATTCATCGCAGTTGGTTTTGCCCAGGCAGACGGCACCGGCTGTGGCCAGGCGCTCGACAACATGGGCGTCAAACGGGCTGACGTAGTCGGCGAGCATGCGCGAGGCCGCGGTGGAGCGCCAGCCGCGCGTAACAAAAATGTCTTTGTGCGCGATCGGAATGCCCAGCAGCGGCCCGCGCTCACCGGCGGCCAGCCGGGCGTCTGCGGCGCGCGCCTGCGCTTGGGTGAGCTCGGGCTGCACATCGATGAAGGCGTTGAGGGGGCTTGCCTGGACACGCTCCAGGAAGTGTTCAGCCAGTTCGAGTGCGCAGATTTCGCGCGCCGCCAGTGCGGCGGTCATACGCTCGAGTGACCAGGTGTGCCAATCATTCATGGACGAAGCACCCCGTTATTCGATGACGCGGGGAACCAGGTACAGGCCCGCCTCAACGGCGGGCGCGACCCGCTGGTAGTCATCGCGCCGATTGGGCTCGGTGACCACATCCGGACGCAAGCGCAGTTCGGTGGACTGGGCGTGCGCCATGGGCTCAATGCCCGCGGTGTCGACGGCCTGCAGCTTGCCGATGAGAGCAAAAACCGCATTGAGCTCATTGAGAAGCTGCGGTAATTCAGCGTCGCTTAATTCGATACGGGCCAGCGTTGCGATGCGCTGCACGTCTTGGGCGGAGAGGGCCATGAGCGTCTGGGGCGGTACGGAGACCGGATAATGTGATGCGGCCATGGCGTATGCGGCCATGGGCCACGGCATTGACCATTAAACACGCGCTGCGGGCCGGTTGCCGTGGGCATGCAGCGAATTGGCCTGTTCCTCGGAAATTATACGGTATCATCCGCGCTACTTTATTCGGCGAGACATCTGCTCAACCCGAGCTTTGCAACCCCCCGACCCTGGACGGAAGACACATGTTCGGGTTCCTGCGTAAATACTTTTCCAACGACCTCGCCATCGACCTTGGCACCGCCAACACGCTCATTTATGTGCGTGGGCGGGGTATCGTGCTCGATGAGCCTTCAGTGGTGGCCATCCGCCAGGAAGGCGGCCCCAGCGGCAAGCGCACGATTGCGGCGGTCGGTCTTGAAGCCAAGCAGATGCTGGGCAAAGTGCCTGGCAACATCGAAGCGATTCGTCCCATGAAAGACGGCGTTATCGCCGATTTCACGGTGACTGAGCAGATGCTCAAGCAATTCATTCGCATGGTGCATGAGTCGCGGCTTTTTTCTCCCAGCCCGCGCATCATCATCTGTGTACCCTGCGGCTCCACCCAAGTGGAGCGTCGTGCCATTCGTGAATCGGCGCTCGGTGCCGGGGCGTCGCAGGTATTTCTCATCGAAGAGCCCATGGCGGCTGCCATCGGGGCGGGTCTACCAGTGTCAGAACCGTCTGGTTCGATGGTGGTTGATATCGGTGGCGGTACCACTGAAGTGGGTGTGATTTCCCTGGGCGGCATGGTTTACAAGGGCTCGGTCCGGGTCGGCGGCGATAAGTTTGATGAGGCCATCATCAATTACATCCGCCGCAACTACGGCATGCTGATCGGCGAGCCTACGGCCGAATCCATCAAAAAAACCATAGGCTCGGCTTTTCCGGGCTCTGAGGTGCGCGAGATGGAGGTCAAGGGTCGCAATCTGTCGGAAGGCATACCGCGCAGCTTCACGGTTTCTTCCAATGAGATTCTTGAGGCCCTTACCGATCCGCTCAACCAGATCGTGTCATCGGTAAAGATCGCGCTCGAGCAGACACCGCCCGAACTGGGCGCCGATATTACTGAGCGCGGCATCATGCTCACCGGGGGTGGTGCACTGCTGCGTGACCTTGATCGACTGCTCATCGAAGAAACGGGGCTGCCGGTTCTAGTTGCCGAAGACCCGCTCACCTGTGTGGTACGCGGTTGCGGCATGGCCCTTGATCGCATCGAAAAGCTCAGCCAGATTTTCACCAACGAGTAGGCTCAGAAAGCCCGCCCCAGAGCTGGCGGCCACGAACGGCGCCAGCGTAGCCTGACCGATGGACAGCACACCGCCGCCTTTTTTTCGTCAAGGCGTCTCGGCCGATGTGCGCTTGGCGCTGTTTTCCCTGCTCGCCATTGCGCTGCTGATAGCCGACGCGCGCCTGCATGCGCTCGACGGTCTGCGGCGCATCATCGGGACGGTGCTGTACCCGGTTCAGCGCGCGATGCTGGTTCCGCAGGAGTCTGCCCAGGCTTTATCGGCTTACTTCGCCGACCTGCATACGCTCAATGACGAGGTCGATCGGCTGCGTCGCGAACGGGTTGACGGCGCGCGCGAAGTGCAGCAGGCGCAGCATCTATCGGAAGAAAATGCCCGCCTGCGGCGACTGCTGGGCATGCGCGAGCAGTCCTCCGGCGGTGCGGTGGCCGCCGAAGTCCTTTACGAAACGCGTGACCCCTTCAGCCGGCGTCTGGTGATTGATCGCGGGATTCGCCATGGGGTCAGGGCCGGGCAGCCGGTGATTGATGCGCAGGGTGTTATTGGTCAGGTCGCCCGGGTGATGCCGCTCACCAGCGAGGTCATGCTGCTGACGGATCGCGATGCCACACTTGCGGTCGAGTTGCGTCGCAATGGTCTGCGGGCGGTCGCTTATGGCGCTGGGCGTGCGGGTGGGCTCGAGCTGCGGTATTTGCCTGCAGCCAGCGATGTGCAGCAGGGGGACGAGGTGTTTACCTCAGGCCTGGATGGCGTTTTTCCCGCCGGGCTTCCGGTGGGCCGCGTGGGCGAGCTTGCGCGTTTCAGCGCGTCATTCGCGGTGGCGAGGGTTGATCCTGCGGCGGGTGTCGAGCGGACGCGGCTTTTGCTGGTGCTGTTTGATCCGCCGCGAGAGCCCGTGCCGATGCCCGAGCCCGAGCGTCCGCGCACGCGCTCGGTGCGCTGAGTACTGCCATGTCCACCCGCCCTCAGACAACCGTGTTGCTACCGGCCAGCCGGGCCTTCATTGCCTTTAGTCTGGGCCTGGCCTTTATCCTCAATCTGCTGCCCTGGGGCGAGGCCTTGTGGGCCCCGGATTTCGTGGCGCTGGTCCTGGTGTTCTGGTGCGTTCGGCAGCCGCGCCTGGTGGGCATCGGCGTGGCCTTCCTGCTCGGACTGCTGATGGATGTTCACAACGGGGCCTTGCTCGGCGAGCATGCTTTGGCCTACAGCCTGCTGGCCTACGGCGCCATCGCCATGCACCGGCGCGTGCCTTGGTTTGGATTGCCAGGCCGCATGTTGCATGTGCTGCCGCTGCTGTTGGCGGCGCAGGCCAGCGTGATGCTGGTCCGCATGGTGCTGGGCGCTGAGTTCCCCGGTTGGGAATTCTTCTCGAGCAGCATCATCGGCGTTGCCCTGTGGCCCGTCCTGGAGTGGCTGTTGCTGGCGCCGCAAAGGCGTGCCGGTGAGCGCGATGAAACCCGCCCGCTCTGAAGCCTGTGGCCTGCAGGGTGTGCCCTCATGATTGATCTGGCCCAGGTCAAGTTGGAGCAGTCGCGCCTGCGCCGCCGGCTGGCGCTGGCGATACTGGGCGTGACCCTGTGCTTTGCCCTGCTCGGCTGGCGCTTTTACTACCTGCAGGTGGAGCGCTACGACGACTTTCGTGCTCAGGCCGAAGACAATCGTATCGCTCTGGTGCCAGCGCCACCCACCCGCGGCCTGATCCTTGACCGCAATGGCGTG
>JBIKMC010000149.1:0-8233 GCA_044359405.1 Burkholderiaceae bacterium | reverse complement strand
CGGGACAGCCTGGCGCAGGGGCGGCTGAGTGCTGAGCAAGCCTATGGTGAGCGGCAGACGCTCTTGGCGCAGCTTGAAACCTTGTCAGATGCGCAATCCCGTGAGCTGCTCGAGCAGGCTTTGGCGAAGCGTACGCAGGCCGAGCAGGCCCTGTCCAGCGCACGCAGCAGGCTTGATGAGCTGACCTTGGCCTTGCGCTCTCGCGAAGAGTCGCGCCTGGCCGTCGAGCGTGATCAGGAACCCTTGCGCCAGCGGCTCACCGATCTGCAACTGCGAGAGCAGGCTGCCCGAATCAATGCAGAGCAGTTGGCGCAGCAGCTGACTGAGGCCGGAGTCGACGAGGCCGGCGAGCAGGCCTTGCGCGAACAGTTCAGTCCGGCTCCCAGGCCCAACTGGCTGCAAGGCGAACTGACTCGACTGGGTAATGCCATTGAGGCCCTGGGCCCGGTGAACCTGGCTGCACTCGATGAGCTGAACCAGACGCGCGAGCGCCAGGGCTATCTGCAGTCGCAGTGCAATGATTTGAATGAGGCGATTCAGACGCTTGAAGACGCCATTCGACGCATTGACCGCGAAACCCGTGAGCTGCTGCGTGAAACCTATGACACCGTCAACCGTCACTTCGGCGAGTTGTTTCCACGCTTGTTTGGCGGGGGCGAGGCGCGTCTCATCCTCACCGGTGAAGAGATTCTTGACGCGGGTGTGCAAGTTTTGGCGCAACCTCCGGGAAAGCGCAATTCGTCGATTCACCTGCTGTCGGGGGGCGAAAAGGCGCTCACGGCAATCGCCCTGGTGTTTGCCATGTTCCAACTGAACCCGGCGCCCTTCTGCCTGCTCGATGAGGTTGACGCCCCGCTCGACGACACGAATACCGAGCGCTACGGCGATATGGTGCGGGCGATGTCAACGCAAACCCAGTTTCTGTTCATCACGCACAACAAGATTGCCATGGAGATTGCCGAGCAACTCATTGGCGTCACCATGCAGGAGCGAGGGGTCTCCCGTATTGTTGCCGTCGACCTCGAGTCGGCGGCCCGCATGGCAGAGGCCGCCTGAACGCGCGCACCATGAGTAGCCTGCTGGCCAGTGTTCTGCTGCTGATCGCTCTAATGCTGGGTGCGGTGCTGCTGTTTGACCTTTGGCGGTCGTATCGCATTCGCAGAGCGCGTCAAGCGACGACGGACACATCCAAGCCGCAAGGCCGCGCCGTGGCTAAGGCAAACGCGGGCGAGTCGCGCGCAGCATCAGGGGCGCACCTTCCGGTCGATCCTGAGCCACTGCCCGCACAGTTCGCGGGGCTGGCGTCCGAGGGGTGGGCGGCATCCGACCAGGTCGGTCGAACGGATACCCGTTCGACGGCGCATACCGGTGCGAACGTATCGGGCGCCTTGGCTGACGCGAGCCTTCCAGCGCCCGTGGCTGAGCCGGGAGCACACGCAGACCTGTCCAAGGCGCACGCACCGACGGTCTCACCCGAATCCTCCGACGCGCGACGACAGTCCCGCGATGAGCCAGCTCTCGGCGAATCGATTTTGCCTTCAAGCGGGGCATTACCGAACGGACGCGCTGAGCCTTCGCTCGGGTCCCTGTTTGAGCGGGAGTCTGTCAATCCTGTTCATGCGAAGCCCAATCCCGTGCAGTCCGGGGCCGATCCCGGACAGTCGAGGCCCACGCCCGCCCAAACTCCGCCTGTCGCCGTTGAGGTGAAAGAGACTTCCCCTGGCCGTGCGCGCGAGCGAACCGAGCCATTGGCTGATCTCGGGAGCGGCCGGGCGGCGCAGCGTGCTGGGGCGCACGGGAAGGCGGCGCCGGCAACACTGTCAGAGCGAACCGACTGCGTTCTGGTGCTGAGATCACCTCAGGCTCTCGAAGCCGACCGAGTCATGTTGTTGGTGCAGGATTTTCGGCGTGTGGGCGCAAAGCCGGTCCTGATTGAGGCCTGCTCGTCAGTCATTGAGCAGCCAGTGGCTCCGCGCGTGTCCACCGGTGGGCATCCCGATCCCAAAGACACCCTATCACCGGTCGAGCCGCCTTGGCAGGGTCTTGTTCCAGGCCAACAGTACCGTGCCTTACGCATGGGTGTTCTGATGGCGAACCGAGCGGGGCCGCTGAACGCCATGGAGTTTTCCGATTTTGTGACCCGGGTCCGCCAGTTGAGCGAACGGCTGGGCTGTCGAGTCGTCGCTCCCGACATGGCCGGTGTGCTGTCGCGTGCCCGGGTGCTTGACGCCGAGTGCATGCGCCTGGACGCCCAGGTGGGGCTTAACGTGCTAACCGAGCAGGCTCTTTCGCCGGCCCAACTGGCGGGGCTGGCAGCGCCCCTGGCTATCAGCGAGCGCGGCAATAACCGCTATGCGCGCCTGACGGGGCAGGGGCAGATTGTCTTTTCGGTGGCGCTTTCCGATCAGCCGAATCGGCTCAGTCTGCTACTGGACGTGCCGCGCGTGCCCGAGTCGCTCAGGCCTTGGAGCGCTATGGCCGACTGTGCCCGTATCGCCGCCCAGCATCTGGACGGAAAACTGGTGGATGACACAGGGCGCGACTTGAGCGAGCGAGCCGTCGATCAGATCGGGCTTCAGCTGGCGCATCGCTACCGTGAACTCGATGCGGCCGGCTTGACGGCGGGCTCGGCGGCAGCGCTGCGCGTCTTTAATTGAGGGGAGTTGTTCATGGCATCTGACACGATTCGACGTCCCGTGCGCAAGGCCGTCTTCCCCGTGGCCGGGCTGGGAACCCGGTTTTTGCCGGCGACCAAGGCGCAGCCAAAAGAGATGCTGCCAGTTGTCGACAAGCCCCTGATTCAGTACGCCGTGGAGGAAGCTGCCGCCGCAGGCATCACCGACATGATTTTTGTGACGGGTCGCGGCAAGCGGTCGATCGAAGATCATTTTGATAAGGCCTACGAACTTGAAGCGGAGCTTGCCAGCCGCGGCAAAACCGATCTTTTGGAGACAGTCTGGGCAACGACCCCTAAAGACATCAACTGCATTTACATTCGACAATCTGAGCCGCTGGGTCTTGGCCATGCCGTCGGGCTTGCCCGTGATCTGGTCGGCGATGAGCCCTTCGCCGTGCTTCTGGCCGACGACCTGATGAGGGTCGACGAGGGGCAGGCGGGCGTTCTGGCGCAGATGGTTCAGGCCTATGCTGCAACGGGGTCCAGCGTCATTGCGGTGCAGGATGTTGCGCGCTCGGAGACCGGCTCGTACGGAATCGTCTCCACCGCTGCATCTTCTTCATCCATTCGCCAGGATGGCCGCGTCGAAGCCATCACCGCAATCGTCGAAAAGCCCGCACCTGACCTAGCGCCGTCCACACTGGCTGTGGTGGGGCGGTATGTGCTGACGGCGCGTGTGTTTGAGTTCTTGGCGCGCCTGCGTCCTGGTGCGAAAGGTGAGATCCAGCTTACCGATGCTCTGAATGCACTGTGTCAGGCCGAGCGTATGCTGGCCTACCGCTATCAGGGGCGGCGCTATGACTGCGGCTCAAAGCTCGGATACCTGCAGGCCTCGGTCGAGCTGGGTCTTCAGCATGCCGAGGTCGGGGCTGCTTTTTCTGAGTACCTGCGCGGCCTGCAGTCGCGATAGGTCACAGTCTTTAACATGCTGGGCATCATCGGCGGCAGTGGTCTGGGCGATCTTCCCGGGCTCATCGTTGATACCAGCCAGGTCGTTGAAACGCCTTGGGGCAGCAGCTCGGCGCCTGTGCGTGTCGGCAAGTTCGGATCGCAACGGGTAGCCTTTCTGGCCCGGCATGGTGATGGCCATGTGTTGCCTCCGCATCGCATCAACTACCGTGCGAACATCGCCAGTCTCGACGCGCTTGGGGTCACGCATGTTGTTGCGCTTGCCGCAGTGGGCGGTATCGCGCCCGATTGCGCGGCGGGTAGCCTGGTTTTACCGGATCAGCTCATTGATTACACCGAAGGCAGATCCCGAAGCTTTTTCGAAGGGGATGATGGCCGGGTGGTTCATGTCGACTTCACCCAGCCCTACGATCTAAGCTTGCGCGAGGGTCTGAAGCGCGCGGCTGCTCGGGTGTCAGAGCCGGTGGTGTTCGGCGGCACCTACGGGTGTACCAATGGGCCACGTCTGGAGACTGCGGCCGAGATTCGTCGTATGGCCCGAGATGGCTGTACCGTCGTTGGTATGACGGGCATGCCTGAGGCGGCGCTGGCGCGCGAACGCGGACTTTCATACGCAAGTTTGTGCGTGGTTGCCAATGCGGCTGCGGGCCTTGGCGACGAGCCCCTGACCATGGACGCCATCCTGGCCGTATTGCGCAATGCCATGGGCAAGGCGATGCGAGTGCTCGTGCAGTTCATGGATGACGAATCCAAACGCGTGTCGTCATCGGGTTAACAGGGCACCAACTAGGCGCTCTGCAGTGCGCTCAGTAGCTCGGTTTCAAACGCTAACTGACCGCGGGGACTGGACAGGGCTGCGCCATCGATCACGAACACATCCTCAACCCGCTCACCCAGGGTCATGATGCGTGCGGTGTGCAGGGTAAGACCGTGGCGCGAGAGAACATTGGCAATGGTGTAGAGAAGGCCCGTACGGTCGTTTGCGGTGACCGCCAACAGGTAACGCCGGCCGCGTTCGTCGGGTCGAAGATCAACCGCCGGCTGAACCGGAAAATGCCGGGATCTGCGCGAAATTCGCCCGCGCACGGGTGCAGGCAGGGCGCCACCCGCTGCCAGCACCTGCGCGAGTTCGTTCTCGACGATCTGCAAAATATCGCGGTAGCTTGATTGCCCGCCCGGATCAACCACCAGAAAGCTGTCCAGCACCCGCCCGTCAGGGCTGGTGTGAATCTGTGCGTCAAGCACCGACAGATTCTTGCGGTCGAAGTAGGCGCAGATACGTGCGAACAGGTCGGGCTGATCGCGCATGTAGACGGCGACCTGGAACCCCTCGCCAATGGCGGATGTGCGGCACCTCACGAGGGGCTGCTCGCCCTGGTTGCCGGGTGACGCAAGAACGCGTGCGTGCCAGGCAATATCGACTGGATCAGTACGCAGAAAGTAGGAGATGCCCATGCCGGCCCAGAAATCGCGATAACGCTCCGGCGGCACGGTGCGTAAATTCAGTAGGCGAACCGCCTCGGCGCGATGCAGGTCAAGGCGCTCGGCATCGGCGGGGCGGTCACCCGCAAGATGACGCTTGGTGGCACGGAACAACTCCTCGAGCAGCTTGGCCTTCCATGCGTTCCACACCTTGGGGCTGGTTCCTCGAATATCAGCCACGGTGAGCAGGTATAGGGCAATCAGACGGTCTTCGTCGCGTACCAGACGGGCAAATTGAGCAATCACCTCGGGGTCCGACAGGTCCTGCTTCTGCGCCACCGTGGACATTGTCAGGTGATGCTCGACCAGAAATTCAATCAGTGACTGCTCATCGCTGCTTAGTCCGTGGTCACGACAGAAACGTCGAGCATCGCGCCGCCCCAACTGTGAATGGTCGCCGCCCCGGCCTTTCGCAATATCGTGAAACAGCGCCGCGATCACCAGCAGCCAGGGTTTGGGGACGCTGGCCATCAGTTGGCTGCAAAAGGGATACTCATGAGCGAACTCGGCCATGCCAAAGCGGCGCAGGTTTCGAACCACCATGAGAATGTGCTGATCGACCGTGTAGACATGAAAAAGGTCGTGCTGCATGCGCCCGACGATGCGGCGAAACACCGGCAAGTATCGTCCGAGCACGGACCATTGATTCATGCGCCGCAGGGCGCGGGTAACTCCGTGCGGCTGACGCAGTATCTCCAGAAAAAGGGCGCGGTGCGCTGGGTCTCGGCGAAAGCCCGCATCGATGCAAGTACGCGCATGCCACAGCTGGCGCAAGGTGGTTGCCGTCATGCCGTGCAGCTCGGGCCTGCGGCACAAGTGCAGAAAGGCACGCATGATGGCGGCCGGCTGGTTTTGAAACAGGGCAGGGTCCCGGGCCTCCAGCAGATCACCGCGCATGCAGAATTCATCGTCCAGCGCTTGCGGCTCTGCCGCACCCGGATTGGACAGGCGCGCCTGCAAATTCTGCAGCAGTATGCTGGTGAGCTGGCTGACCGCCTTGGCTGCCCAGTAGTAACGCTGCATCAGGGCCTCAGAGGCCGTGCGGGCGTCATCGGCACCAAGACCCATCGCGCGCGCCACCTGGGCCTGCAGATCGAATACCAGACGGTCCTCACGGCGACCGGCTGTGGCATGCAGGCAAGCGCGAATCCGCTTTAGAACCCGCTCATTGTGCGACAACAGGCGACGCTCTGTGGGGGTGATCAGTCCACCCTGCTGAAGCTCCTGCCAGGAACGCCCAAGACCTGACGCGCGGGCGATCCAGACAAGCACCTGAAGATCGCGCAGTCCACCAGGGCTCTCTTTGGTGTTGGGTTCAAGGCTATAGGGTGTGTCTTCATAGCGCAGGTGGCGCTGGCGCATCTCGAGCAGCTTGCCGCGGGTAAACGCCACCGGATCGAGCCGAGCGCTCAGGCTTCGGGTCAGATGAGTCAACGGCTTGCGCGCGCCGCATAGAGGGCGAAGCTCGAGCAGGCTGGTCAGCACGGTGATGTCGGCGTCGGCCTCGTTAAGGCAGTCATCAAGGGTGCGAACACTATGCCCGATGGCCAGACCGCAGTCCCAGCAGGCGCCGACCAGTGCTTCAATCGCTGGCGCGGAGGCTTCGGGCTCGTTGACCAGAATGAGTAGGTCGACGTCGGAATACGGAAATAACTCGCCACGTCCATAGCCGCCCACCGCGGCAAGGCTGGCGCTCGCAGGCATTGCACAGCATCGCCACAGCGACTTCAGCGTGGCGTCGGTGACGCGCGTCAGGCGGGCCAGAAGACGGTCAGGATTCTGGGCCCGGTTAAAATCTTCGAGTGCCCGCGCTGAGGCGGCACGATGCCACTGTCGGATCTGGTCAAGCTTGTCGCCCGGGCGGTCGGGCAGCGGCTTTTCAGTGGACGGCCGCTGCGGATCTGGTGCGTGCATGGCAATGGCACCCCTGTCGCGACGCGAGCTGGCTCAGCTCTGGGCCGGGGGCGGTGGCGTACCCGCGGAGACTGTGAGCACGTCATAACCGCTATCGGTCACCAGAACGGTGTGTTCCCACTGGGCCGATAGACTGTGATCTTTCGTGACGATCGTCCAGCCATCGCCTAACTCGCGGATCTCGCGACGGCCGGCATTGATCATCGGTTCTATCGTAAAGATCATGCCGGGCTCAAGTCGTTCACCGGTGCCGGGCCTACCGTAGTGAAGGATCTGTGGCTCTTCGTGGAACCGGCGTCCAATACCGTGGCCGCAGAATTCGCGAACGATGGAAAACCCCAGCCCCTCGGCATAGCGTTGGATGGCGTGTCCGATATCGCCCAACGTGGCACCGGGGCGTACCTGCTGAATTCCAAGCCACATCGCGTTAAACGTCGCCTCACACAGGCGTCTTGCCGCGATCGACCCTTCACCCACAATGAACATTCGACTGGTGTCCCCGTGAAACCCGTCTTTGATAACGGTGATATCGACGTTGACGATGTCGCCTGGCTTGAGCGCGCGCGGCCCTGGGATTCCGTGGCAGACCTGATGGTTGACCGACGTGCAGATTGACTTGGGGAAGGGCTTGTAACCCGGGGGGGCGTAGTTCAGCGGCGCCGGCACGGTGCCCTGCTCATCAACCATGTACGCATGGCACAGGCGGTCGATCTGTTCGGTGGTGACGCCAGGTTTGACGTGGGGTTGAATGAAGTCAAGCACCTCGCTGGCCAGGCGCCCAGCAATTCGCATGGCTTCAATTTCGTCTGCGGATTTGATGATGATAGTCATGCTAGGATTATAGGTTAGCTCGAAGCTAGAGCTAGCACAGATCCCGCTTCAGATGGTCTGGCTCTCAGAGGCACCCGCTTGGCGTTGCTCTGAGTGTCGCATCAGAGCACGGATCTCAAACGCGTGCATTGTCTCTGATGGGTGCTCTCAGTCGTGCGCACATGCCCTTTTCAGGTTCTTGACCGTGGGCGTTGGGCGCGGGTCGGCTGCGGGTAAAGCTGCGGTATCCAACGGAACCGTGGCAGTGGCAATGCACTGGTGACAACCCTCATTGGAGCTTTGACATGTCAGCAACTATGCGGCAAATGCTGGAAGCGGGTGTGCATTTTGGCCACCAGACGCGCTTCTGGAACCCCAAGATGGCCCCTTACATTTACGGCCATCGCAACAAGATTCACATCGTCAATCTTGAAAAGACCC
>JBIKMC010000013.1:0-26966 GCA_044359405.1 Burkholderiaceae bacterium | reverse complement strand
AGCGAACGGGGTCTGGCCCCATCCATTGTTGTAGGACACCGCTATTCTGTCATTAAAGCGGCAACAACGAGGGTTCAACCCAGCGCTTTTTCGATGGCGGACACCAGGGTGCGCGACTCAGGGGCTACCGAACTCGCAAAGCTGAGCACGCTCTTGCCCTGCCGGTCGATCAGGTACTTATGAAAATTCCAGCGGGGCGCGTCACCGGTTGCAGCCGCCAGCGCCTGATGGAAAGGATTGGCCTGCGCCCCGACGACATTCACCTTGGCAAACATGGGGAAACCCACGCCGTAGGTGTTGAAACACACCTGGCCAATCTGCTCGGCCGTGCCGGGCTCCTGTCGGCCAAAATCATTCGACGGAAAACCAAGAATGACCAGACCGCGTCGCGAAAAGCGCTTGTGCAGCGCCTCAAGACCCTCGTACTGCGGTGTATAGCCGCAGTAGCTGGCGGTATTCACCACCAGCAGCACCTTGCCAGCGTAGGCGCAGACAGACTGCAGCACCTCGTCCTGCAACCGGGGAAAACTGTGCTGAAGCAACGGCGAACAATTGGGCAAAGCCTGGGCGGTGTCCACCACACCCGAACTGGCGACAGTCATGACGGCGGTTCCCAGAAAAAAGCGGCGAGACGGTGAGCGGGCTTGGCTCATGCGCGAACAGAGGAGGAACGGACTTTTAGCATGCTCGAACTTTAGCGGGCTGCCTCAACGGGGCCGCCAATAACCATGAAGGCACGTCAGTCAGTGTGTCGCCTAGGCTATCCAGCGCGAACGCACAAGGATCTTCGCTGCGACCTAATCAGGCATGACGCGGGCCATGTAAAGCTGGCTGGCGCGCTGGGTACAGGGGCCGGGCTGGCCGTTTCCGATCAGCCGTCCGTCGATACGCGTGACTGGTGTGACACCGCCCAGCGTACCCGTCACGAAGGCCTCATCGGCCGAGTACACCTGCGCCAGGGTGAAGTCACACTCATGCGCGATGCCGCCGGCGGCCCGCCAGGCATCAATGACATTTTTCTGCGTGATGCCCTTGAAGGACCAGCCACCGGTCGAGGTCCACAATTCGCCGCGTCGGACAATAAAAAAATTGGTCGAGTTGCAGCTGGCTACAAAGCCTCGCGGATCGAGCATCAGGGCCTCGTCTGCACCCGCATGAATCGCCTGGATGAGCGCCTGAATCAGGTTGAGGCGGCTATGCGAATTCAACCGCAGATCGAACACATCAGGCCCGCTGGTGCGAAAAGTCGAGGTAAAAAGCGATAGTCCGCGCGCCTTGACCTCCGGGCGTGGTTTCTTGTACTCGGCCACGATGACGACCGTAGCCTCGCCAAGGATGAAGCGCGGATCCTGGTTGACGGTGCGCTTGACGCCGCGGGTGACCATCAGTCGAAGATGAGCACCATCGTGCATATCGTTGCACGCCAGCGTCTGCTCAATCGCTTGCACCAATTCAGCCCGGGTCATACCAATGTCAAGATCAATCGAGCGGGCGCCCTCCTCCAACCGGTCCAGATGCGCCTCTAAGCTGATCAGCGTGCCGCGTACCAGGCGCAAGCCCTCCCAGACTCCGTCGCCCAGAACAAAACCACTATCAAAGACCGACACGCGCGCCTGATCGCGCGGCACAAAGTCGCCGTTGACATAGACCAGAACCTGTTCATTGCGGGCATCGTCCTGGTAACCCTGCGCGCTTCGGCTGGCATCGGTCATGGCAATCCTCAGAAATCAAACTCACGATAACGCGATAGAAAGGCCTGGGTCTTGGGCATACGCGGCTCGCGCAGCACCTGTGCCGGCGGCCCCTGTTCATGAATGAGGCCGTCGGCCAGAAAGACCACCCGCGTGGCCACATGAAACGCAAAGCCGATTTCGTGCGTGACCAGAATCAGCGTACGTCCGTCATCGGCCAACTGCCGGATCACCCGCAGCACCTCACCCACCAGCTCGGGGTCGAGTGCCGACGTCGGCTCATCAAACAGCATGAGCTCAGGATCCATCGCCAAAGCACGAGCAATCGCCACACGCTGCTTTTGTCCGCCCGACAAACGGGCCGGATACTCGTCGGCCTTGTCAGCCAGCCCCACGCGAGCCAGCTCAGACAGGGCGCGATCGCGGGCAAGTGCAGACGGCCAGCCGCGCACGGTGCGCAGGCCTTCCATGACATTGCCCAGCACCGTCATGTGCGGAAACAGATTGAACTGTTGAAACACCATGCCAACCCGCTGACGCAAAGCCACGAGCTCGCGTTCTTCATACACACGCTGCTGCCGCCCCTGGGCATCGGCGCCACGCTCGCGGCCGACAGCCTGGCCGGCCAGGGAAATGACACCGGCAGTCGGTGTCTCCATGAAGTTGAGGCAGCGAAGCAGCGTGCTCTTGCCGGAACCCGACGCACCCAGAATCGCAATACGTTCGCCGGGCTCAACCGTGAGATCGATGCCGCGCAAGACCTCAAGCGAACCGAAGGACTTGTGCAGGCCCTGCACCTTGAGCAGCGGTGTCGAATGGCTGGAATTCATCGGTCAACGCGTCCCATGCGGCGCTCGAGCAGGTAAGTCAACTGCACCAGAGGCAACAGGCAGAAGAAGAACACCACGGCGATCACTGTGTAGGTTTCAATGGGGTTGAAATGGATGGAGGACAGCAGTTTGCCCTGCTGCACCAATTCAACATAGGCAACCGCGGAGGCCAGCGTGGTCATCTTGAAAATCTCGATGCCGCGATTGGTCAGCGCGGGCAGCATGCGGCGTACCGCCTGCGGCAAAATGATGCGCCTGAGCGCACCTGCCCGACTCATGCCCAGGGCCTTGGCCGCTTCCCACTGGCCCGGGTCAATCGATTGAATACCACCACGCCAAATCTCGGCTGAAAAAGCCGCTGAGTTCAGCGATATACCCAGCGCCGCCGCCATCATCGGACTGATCTCAACCGGCATCAACAAGGGTGCGGCGAAATAAAACCACAGTATCAGCACCAGCACCGGCGTATTGCGAAAAAACTCGACAAAGGCGGTGGCGGGCCAATACACCAGCGGCGAACGGGCATAGCGCCCCAGACCAACCACCAGTCCCGCGACCAGTGCCACCACCAGACAGATCGCAAACAGTCGCAAGGTGCCATAGGCACCCACCATCAGCACATCGAGGTTGTCCAGAACGGTCGCGAAGTTCCAGCGGTAATTCATGCCGAATACAACCCACCGGCAAACCCGAGCACCAAACCATCCGCGCCGCCATCCGCGCCGCCATCCGCGAACCCGCTGCAAACCGACATCATCGGCGTGCCCCCCTGAAGGTGCTATCGCCACTGGCGTTCAGTCGCGCTTCAAGCCAGGCCAGAACGCGACTGGCTGCAAAGATCACCGCGAAATACAGGAGTGCCGTGACCGTAAAGACTTCCAATGGCCGAAACGTTTTCTGCGAGACTTCGTTGGCCTGAAAGAGCAGATCCGCGTAGGACACGGTAGCCACCAAGGTTGTGGTTTTCATCAGCTCAATGGCGCGCTCAAAAAACGCTGGCACCATGCGACGCACGGCCTGCGGCAGCACCACCCGGCGCAGTACCTGCTCGGCCCGCATGCCGATCGCCCGCGCTGCCTCCCACTGCCCGCGCTCAATCGACACGATGCCGGCCCGAAAAACCTCGGCAAAAAATGCCGCTGATTGGATGGAAAAGGTCAGCACCGCCGCCAGGTATGGCGTCATCTCAACCTTCACCAGAATGGGAAGTGCGAAAAAAAACCAGAACAGCTGCACCAGCGGCGGCGTGGTGCGAAAGACTTCAATAACGAAGCCCGCCGGCCAACGCAGGGCCCGCATCGGAGCTAATCGGGCAAGGGCCAGCGCAAGCCCCAGTGGTACGCCGAAACTCAGCGCAGCCACCGTGAGCTTGAGGGTGTTGAGCAGCCCCTGCACAAGCAGAGGCAGATTGGCCCAGACCGGGCCGAAATCCCAAACGTGCAAGGTCGCCCGCTTACTGCAGCCTCTCTTTCATGACGGGGGGTGAAGCCTTGGGATCAAGGCCGAAGCCGGTCAGAAACTCTTCGTACCAGCGCTGAGTCTGGCCGCTGCTGTAGTAGGAGGCCAGTTGCTGGTCAACCCAATTGACGAAGCTTTTGTCGTCGTCCTTGCGTACCGCTGCACTGGAAGCCTGCGAGCGCGCTGGCGTGGGAACAACGATTTTGCCGGTGCCCAGTCGTTGCCGGGCAGCCAATAGCGGCGGGTGAAAGAGGCACACCGCATCCACCCGATTGGCCTGGAAGGCGGCAATGGCCTCGGCATTACCCGGAAAGCGTTGGATAGCCGCCTGGGCCACGTTCTCGGACAGAAACTTATCCATGCTGCTGGCCTGTGGCACAGCGATGCGAACTGTCGGCTTATTGAGATCGGCCCAGGTTTTAACGGCCAAGTCATCGCGCGCCAGAACGGCCAGCGAATACCACAGGAGCGGCGCCTGCGGGAAGTCAACGGCCTGTGCGCGCTCGGGCGTGGCATCGAGCATGAACATGATGTCGACCTTTCCCGCCTGAATGGCGGCGACTGCCGTTCCCCAGGTGACCTCAACGGCCTCAAAGCGAACTCCCAGCGAACTGGCCATGGCCTTGCCCATTGAAACGCCCAAACCGGTCGTCCACTCACCCGACTTGGGGTCTTTGGAGTACCAGGGCGGCGCCTGCGTAACGCCCACGCGTAGCGCCCCGCGCGCCTTGACCTGCGCCAGGGAACCGCCAGCCTGGGCCCAGGCTGTACCCAGCATTGAACTCAGGGACAACACACCAGTCGCCTGCAGCAGGCGACGACGCACGAATCGAGTCATGAAAGGGTCCTCCTGGGTGGAAAGTTCTTGATCGCTGCCGACAGCGCGCAGCTTGTTGGAGCGCCGATTGTGACCGAGCGCTGGACGTACGTCCAGACCGAGCGGCGGGTGACTCTAAAGCCTGAGGTAATCGACCATGGCTCGCTTTTCAAAGGCCGTCGTCCGCTTCAAGCGCCACAGCGGGTTGTCGTACAACCACCCGGGCTGCGCGAGAGATCGTCCATGCCCCAACAGCCAATCACGCGACGCCTCGTCGAAAGCGGTGACCTTTCGCAGACCGTCCGCCCGAGCGGCGGGAGCGCCCAGTGCAGCCGCAGCCTGAGCTTCGCTACGAAGCGTACTCAGGCGATAGTCAAACGCGGCAATGACCGCCGGGCTGAATCCGGCGATTTCAAGCCACAGCCGGTAGTCTTGTGCATCGAAGTTTTGTAGCGCCTGAATCTGCTGCTCGGACAACAGGGGCGGTCGTCCCAAGAAATGCGCGGGCCCCATCTTGCCATTAGCAAGCCTGGGGGCAAGACCCAAGAGCTGGTTTGGATGTGCGGCAGTACCCAGGCACTGGTCATTATCGAAGCCCACCACCCCCCGGGTAGCACCGGTAGCGTCACGCTGGATCATGAAATTGCTCAGGTGTCTATCAACCTGTAGCAGCAGGTAGTCAAGCAGTTGCAGACCCATCACGGCTTCCTGCAGGGCGGGGTCAGCCTGGGCCGGATCAGGGACGAGGTATCGCGACACCGTGGCAAACAGGCGCCTTGCCCCGTTGACTTCGCGGATCTGAAGATCGCTCTCTTGGGTCAGGTTGGGATAGCGCTTGCGAAGCTCGTCAAAGGCGGCCTGTTTCTGTCTGATCCGTTTGAATTCAAAGCCGGGATACATCATGGCGTGAGCCCCACCCAATTGCGCGGTGGCTTGCAGATACACCCCCGCCGCGTCACTTGAATCAGAGATATCCTCTTCGCGCAACCGCGTTTTCTTATCGGCCAGCTCAGAGTTCGCCAGCCCCATCACCACGCCCAACTGCAACTCGCCCTGGCTATTCCGATAAAAGCCTGGACGGCTATCAGGAATGAGACCCGCCATACCCAGACGACGCGCCAGCTCGGCCGATGCCATATTGCGCGCCAATACCTGCGGGTCGCCCTTGCGCACGCCCGCGCACCGCAGCGAAATGCCTGTCTTGTCAGAGGCCTGTAGTGGCTTGAATGCATATTCGCGCGCGGACGCCGCATCGTCGCCATAACGCACGGCCAACACCGTGTTAAAAGCACCCGACCCCAACTTTCGAGTCGGGCCCTGTACCTGATCGGCCTGAAGCGGCGCGGTCAGAAGCACATCGCTGACCCCAGTACCCGAGTCCAGCCAGACGCGAATTTGATCGTTGGAGTAAGCATGCTCGGCAAATAGCACCGCCTGAGCCAGCGGCAAAGACCGCTGCAGACCAGGACTCAGACCCAGGGTCAGATCACGAACCCGGCTTCGAAACGCATCGTCTGTTTGTAGGCGCAGGCCCAACGCTTGCCAGCGCGCGCGACTGGCGCCGTCTGCCGTGCCAAAGGCTGCGACCCGGGCGCGCTGGTAGGCCAGAGCGCCCTGCAGATTGGGAGGAGTTTGCCCCTGAGGCTGACGGGCCCAGTCGATTGCATTTTGCAGCGACATCCCCACCGAGAGACCCGATTCGATATAAGCCGGCAAATCGGGATGCTCAAGCATTACCGGAAGAAGTCCCGTAAGAAGCGCTTGCACGGCAGCCGCATCGACGCTCTGGAGCAAAGAGGGCGCAGCGCTTTGTATAACCCCCAGAAGCTGTGCGATGGCGCCGGGCGGCACCGAGTCGTCATCAGGCAAAGCACCCAGGACGTGCTCCACCAGGTCGATACGCTCGGTCACCTCGTCCAGGTTACTGGGCTGCCCAAGGACTCGGTCGAGAGCGTCCAGATCGCCGCGTGACACGCCAAAGTCGACCAGCACGCTCGCAATCTTGAGAAGCGCACCATCGTCATGCCAGTTTAAATGTTCGTGCGAGCGCGCCAGCATCCAGGAAGCGACTCCCACAAAAGCGGCGTTATCGGAGGCCAGCTCGGTAACATGAAAGGAGTCAGTACCATCGCGACAGCACTGGATAGCGACGTCGGGCGCAACCCCCCGGCGCAGATACGGCAGCAGATCGCGCAGCGAGATATTCGGCGGCAGCCCCAGGCCTTGCTCGATGGTCCATTTCAACTGCTCGAGCGCAGCCTTTTCCTGTTCGACATCGGTGAGCAGTTGCCGCATATGCGACTTACGCGACAAGACGCCACGGCCTTCGACATAGGCACGCGCGTCGACACTCACCTGATCAAGTTGCGCAATAGCCGCGTCGACCGAAGCACCCGTCACCGATTGCGTATCGTCGTGGGCGGCCTGGGAAAACGCCGCAACCGAGCGCAGAACCCGTCGATATTCTTGCGAGCGCTGCCCGCCGAAGCGAAACAGACCCAAAAAACTGCGGCGCTCTTTCGGCGCCCCGGCGGTTGCCCGCAGACCTTGCTCAGTGAGAACACCGTGATCGCGCCGCCAGACTGATTCGGCCGTGGGGGCAGCATGGACAGGGACCTGACCCGGCTGCAACAGCGGTGCAGCCACTTGACGCACACCGATCAGTGCGCCGCTGCCCGGCCGCTCAGACGAGTTGCCCTGCCCGTGAATCTCAACGGGTTGTTGTTGGGCATCAGGCTCAATGGGCTTGAACGAACCCGTGCGCTGACTGTCAATGCGCGAGCTCATGAGGTGGCTCCCGCACTGGACGCAGGATCGTCCGGGCCAGGATCTAGCGCCCACAATGCCTGAAGGGCATCGAACAAGCCGCCATCGTGCCAGGCAATTTCGCTGGCGCTGGCCTGGGGCCCCACCGAGCACCAGGCCCAGGCCTGAAGATCAGCCAGATCGGCTTCTACCGCAACAAGGTAGCGAGTAGCAGGTAGACGCCCGGCCTGTCGCAGAGCAGCTGCCTCATCAAGCAGGCTGTTGGTGAGGCTGATGAGGGACGACGCACGGGCAGCACGCCGCTCCGGATCTTCGAAAGACCCCCAGGCCACCTCGACGACCACCATGGCCGGCCCTTGCCGAACCACCAGACTGAACACCACCGAGCTCAATCCAGAGCCGGAAAAACCAGCAGCGAAAAAGTCATCGGTCCGCTGCCTCAGATGCTCAAGCCAACCCGCTACATCGCGGGGATCAATATCGACCTCATCGGTATAGAACCAGCCACGGCCATCGGCGACAAGCCGATTTTGTAGCTCAACATGAACCTGCGGTACCGTCTCAATGCCCTCTTGGGCAAGCAGCTCGCATACGATGTCAAACGCTGACTGATCAGCCATGCTCAACCCCGAATCGCCTGATTGCGCAGCGTCGATGGCGCCGCGTACTCGTCCTGCTCCCCACCTTGATCGTCAGCCGCGTTGGACTCACGCCATTGCGCCATCAGACCACGCCAGTCTTCAAGAGCCATCGCAAATCGATCGAGCGCTTGAAACAGCAGTTCTTCGTCAAGGGCTCGCCACGGAAGAGTGCGACAGAGTGCGATGCGCTCGGCACCAGACGCGTCATCGGCCAGCGCAAGCGCCGCACCACCGGTGAGCTGAGCATTGAGGTTGGCCCTGAGCATTTGCGCGAACACCGCTTGCGAATCAGGTGGCTGGCCGACATCGGCGAACAAGACCAGGGCATCACCGGTGGCATCGTAGCGCAGGCCGATCAGAGCACCAGAGGCCAGTTCAAGGCCCGTGGCGCCACTTTCGTCAAGGCCAATCAGCTCACTGAGGCTCAGCCTGAGGGATAGTCGGTTGAGAAGATCAAAGACACCGGAAGGAATGCTCACGCGGTTGACCTCTGGACTGAATCAAACGACCTGTCAGGCGCCGGCCCCATCACCCCGCAGCGCTGATACCGCCGCGCGCAGAGCCAGTCGATAACTGTCAGCGCCAAAACCGCAAATCGATCCACGCACCACTTCGGCAAACACGGACTCATGACGGAAGGCTTCACGAGCATGCACATTGGACATGTGCACCTCAATGATTGGGCACTTCAGGATGGCAAGCGCGTCGCGAATGCCATAGCTGTAATGCGTCCAGGCGCCGGCGTTGATCAGCACCGCCTCAGTGCCGTCCTGATGGGCCTGGTGGATACGCTCGACCATGGCACCTTCATGATTGGTCTGGAAGCTGTCGACCCGGGCACCGAGCTCAGACCCCAGCGCCTGCAGACTGGCATCGATCTGCGCCAGCGTGACCGTGCCGTACTGGGCCGGATCTCGCTTGCCGAACATATTGAGATTGATGCCGTGCAGAACCAGAATTTTCATCGCCGCTCCGGAATGCGCATGCCCTTGGAGCGCCGATTATGAACGATTTCAGGCAGCCAAAACGGGCTTCAAAGCTGCTTTGATGCGCTTTTGCATGGCCGCATCAGGCCCCACCATGGGCGCACGCGGGTGATACAGCGTGACACCCTGCAGGTGTTGCACATACTTGACGCAGGCCGGCAAAATTTCGTGCGGCATCTCGTTCCACAGACGGTTTAGATGAAAGTGCAGCGCGCGCGCCTCGTCATGACGATTTTTCTCGACGAGTTTGCCCAACTTGACGACAGCACCCGGAACCGCGCTGCACAGGGCTGAAATCGCGCCGTGCATGCCGATCGCAAAACCTGGATACAGCAAGGCGTCAATCCCGCTCATGACCACGTTGCGTGACTTGACGCGCAGTAAAAGGTCGGACAGCGACTTGAGGTCGCCGCTACTTTGCTTCATGCCCACCACGCCAGGTACCGCATCCATGATGTTGAGCATCATGTCGACGCTGAGGTAATTCCAGGGGATGACGTTGTAGATCAGGATGGGAATACGGGTTTCTTCCCAAATAGTGCGGAAGTGTTCGATGGTGGCCTTCTCGTCGGGCTTGAACAAGTAGTGAACTGGGGTGACCTGTAGTGCCGTGATTTTCATGCCATCCAGCATACGAATGCGGTTGATCGCCTGAATGGTGCTGTTGACGATCAACCCGGCAAGAAACGGTACCCGTCCGGCATTCGCCTCATAGGCATCGGTCATGGCCGCGACGAATTCAGCGTCAGACAGTGTATGCCCCTCACCCGTGCTGCCCCCAGCGACGATGCCACTGGCACCCGCCTTGATGATCAGATCGATCTGCTCACGCATGCCGTTTTTGACCAGCTGACCTTTACGGTCGAAGGGCATGGCGATCGGTGGCATGACACCGCGCAGAACGCTGCGCATGTTGGGGGCTTTTGCACTCATGGATCAGTCCTTGATTGACGGTTGTTTCGAGGAATGAAAGCTTCGGAACTGCAATTTCGACGCATGCTTGACACTGACACCTGCGACGCATAGGATTTTTTCAGCGTTCCGTTATCCGGTCAACCATTCCGGAATCCGGACAGTTTCAAAAATCTTTCATGACCAGAACCAGGAGGAGACTCATGAAGCGTCCCAGCCCTATCAATGTAATTCGTCGCAAAAGCCTGTCCGCGCTGGCCCCATTGGCGCTCACGGCGATGTTCAGCGCGCCCGCGCTGGCCGCCTACCCCGACCGTCCCATCAACCTGATCGTTCCATGGGCAGCCGGCGGTGGCACCGACGCCACTGGACGCTTCGTGGCAACCCTGCTCGAGAAAGAACTCAAGCAACCGGTTAATGTGGTCAATCGTACGGGTGGCGGTGGCATCGTGGGCCATACCGAAATCGCCAATGCCAAGCCTGATGGGTACACCATTGGCGTGATCACGACCGAGTTGTCGCTTTACAAAACGCTGGGCACAGCGCAGATCACGCACGCCGATTACACCGCGCTTGCGCTCTACAACACTGACCCGGTGGGTGTGCATGTTCGTGCGGACGACGGCCCGAAAGACATGGCTGATCTGGTGGCGCAGATCAAGGCAAAACCGGGCGCGCTCAAGGCCTCAGGGGCAAACCTGGGCGGTCTGGCCCACCTGTCGGCAGCCGGTTTCCTGACCAGCATCCAGCAACCCATGACCGCCATGCCCTGGGTTCCCACTGAGGGCTCAGCTCCGGCTCTGCAACTGCTGGCTTCGAGTGCCATCGCCGTCGTGGTCACAACGCTGCCCGAAGCACAGTCCATGGTTGATGCCAAACGGGTACGCACGATCGCCCTGATGGGTACTGCCCGTGACCCGGCTTACCCCAACGTACCCACGGTTAAAGAGGCCATCGGCACAGACTGGAGCATGGGGGCGTGGCGTGGAATCGCGGGGCCTAAAGGTATGCCGCAGGAAGCCGTCACCCGGCTGGGCGCCGCGCTCAATAAAGTCGTGAATGATCCGGAGTTCAAAAAGCTCATGGACGCACGCAAGTTCGGCGTTACCTACGCTGATCCGGCCGGCTTCAACAAGTACCTGACCGACGCTGAGGCCCGCTTCGGGGTCGCAGCCAAGGCTGCAGGTCTGGCCAAGTGAGTTCGCACCACCCTCTGCGGATCGATGTACTGCTGGGGGTCGCGCTTGCCGCGGCTGGCCTTTACATCGCGTTTGAGTCAGCCCGGTTTCCCAAGATCCCGGCCCAGGCGTACGGGCCGGGATTTTTCCCGCAACTGGTGGGTTACTTGCTCAGCGCCAGCGGTGTGCTCATGGCTGCGCGCGCCCTGGCACGTCATATCCGTCGTGTCAAAGCTGATCCGTCGGTAGGCGATGATCGGGAACGCGGCCATGAGGCCAGCGCTGCCCGGGCGGGCACGTCAGGTCGCGACACCCCCAACTGGGCTGCCATCGTCTGGGTGCTTGCGGGTCTTGCCTGTATTGCCTGGGCCATGAACACCGTGGGTTTCCTCATTCTGGTGCCTGTTTTCCTGCTCGGCTATCTGTATCTGGTCGGCGAGCCGTCTGTGCGCTCTGTACTGGTTGTCGCTGCCAGCACGACGGCTGCCTGGTATGGCTTTGCCGTACTGCTCAAGGTGCAAATTCCACCCGGACTGCTTGAACTGCTGCGTTGATGGAACACTTCGCGACCCATTTGGCCACCGCCCTGGGCATGCTGGCCGATGTGCAGCTGCTAACAGTCATCCTGTTGGCCTCAGTATTTGGACTTTTTGTCGGCGCGATTCCGGGCCTGACCGCCACCATGGCCACCGCCTTGCTCGTACCCGTTACCTTCTTCATGAGCCCGCTGGCGGCGGTGTCGGCCATCGTCGCCTGCACGGCCATGGCGATCACCGCAGGCGATATTCCGGGCTGCCTGATTCGCATGCCAGGCACGCCCGCCTCGGCTGCCTACACCGACGAAACCTATGCCATGACCCGGCGCGGTCTGGCGGCGCAGGCGCTTGGCAGCAGTCTGATCTCCTCGATCATCGGCGGACTGGCCGGCGCCGCGGTACTGATCGTGCTTGCCCCGGTTCTGGCCTCCTTTGCGCTTCGCTTTTCAAGTTTCGAATATTTCTGGCTCGCTCTTATTGGTCTTTCATGCGCTGCGCTGGTTTCGTCCAGCGATTTGCTGCGCGGCATGATTGCACTGCTGCTGGGTCTGTTCATTGCCACCGTCGGCATGGACGGCGTCACGGGTACGCCGCGCTTCACGCTGGGCTTCACCACCCTGATGGGCGGGCTCGACTTCATTCCCATCATGATCGGTATGTTCGCTGTCTGTGAAATTCTCAAGGGCCTGGAGTCGCGCTCGGGCAGGACCGTCAGCACTGTCCCGCAGGCCGTCGGAAACATTTTCAGCGGGGTCATGCGCCTCATCGTTCAGTATCGACGCAGCGTCGTGCGAGGCTCGGTGGTTGGCACCCTCATCGGCGTGTTACCCGGTGCAGGTGGCGATCTCGCAGCCTGGGTCTCTTACGCCATGGCCAAGCGATTCTCCGCCACACCGCAGGCCTTTGGGACCGGCCATCCTGAGGGCGTCATCGAGGCCGGCGCCGCCAATAATGCGGCCCTCAGCGGGGCCTGGGTGCCTGCTCTGGTATTCGGCATTCCGGGCGATGCGGTCACGGCCATAGCGGTCGGCGTACTCATCATGAAGGGGCTCAATCCAGGCCCGCAACTCTTTGAGGCTCAGGCACCTACGCTTTATGCGATCTATCTGGTCTTCATTCTGGCCAATCTGTTGCTACTACCCCTGGGCTGGCTGGCCATCCGCATGGCCACGCCGCTGCTGCGCATCCCCCGACACCAACTCAGCGCCATCATTCTGTTGTTCTGCATTCTGGGCGCCTATGCCATCAACAACTCAAGCTTTGATATCGGCGTGATGCTGCTGTTCGGTGTCATTGCCTGGCTGCTTGACCGGATCGGCATCCCCATTGGCCCAATCATTCTGGGTCTGGTGCTGGGCCCCATGGTCGAACGCAACTTCCTCACTTCAATGGTTATCGCCGACGGTAACTTTTTGGGCTTTTTCGAAAGGCCCATTGCTGCCGGTCTGGGGATCACGGCCGCTGCGATCTGGGCGGTGGTGCTCTGGCGCACTGTTCGTCCGCGTCAACAGGCTATCGCCGCATCGGTGAGCTAGCCTCCGCACCGGCAACATGGCGACCACAGCCCGCAAGCCCCCTGCGTCAGTGACTGCCAGTGCGCGCACGGCACAGGCCCGTGACGATAAAAACCGCATCCAGTCTTATCAGCGCATGGTCGATGTGCTACGTTCGTTTTCAAGCAGCTCGCGACGTCTTAGCGTGGCGCAGATCGCCACCGGTACCGGGCTACCCCGTCCGACCGTGCACCGTATCCTGGCAGCCCTGCGCGACATCGGTTTCATCGAGCAGGATGCCAAGGGCGGCGACTACATGCTGGGTATCAGCCTGTATGAGTTGGGCAGCCTGTCGCTGGCCAACATGGACCTGCACCGCGAAGCTCAAACCTTCGTCGACCAGCTGGCCAGACTCAGCGGGTGTTCGGTCCATCTGGGCGTGTTCAACGGCCAAAGCGTTGTGGTCATCGAACGCGAAGACCTCGATGAACCGCGCAAGAGCCTGGCCAGCCATGTAGAGATCGCACCCATTCACTGCACCGGCGTAGGCAAGGCGGTGGGCGCCTGGCTACCCACCGATCTCATCCGCAAAATCGCAGCGCCCGGACTTCAGGCCTACACGGCTAACACCATCACCAGCCTTAATGCCCTCGAGCGCGAATATGCGCGCATTCGCAAACGGGGTTTCGCCTATGACAACGAAGAGTTGCAGCTTTGGATACGATGCGTGGCCGCCCCCATTCGTAATGCCTCCGGCCGGGTTTTTGCGGCCATCAGCGTGTCGGGGCCGCCGGAGCGTATGGGCCCACAACGACAGGCACAACTCGGCCCCCTGGTGGCAGACACCGCTGCGGCGCTGTCAAGGCATCTGGGTTTTGACGCCCGCTATGCCGCTGACGCAAGCGACCATCAAACGCGCTGATCCGCCCCCCAGGCTATTGACGGTCACCAGACCCGCTGACCGACCCACTCCTTGAGACTGCGCGCACTCAGTTCGAGGGCCTCGGCAGCCGGTAGCCAGCGGCGCAATCCTGCGTAGTCAAGGGTATCGTGATCGGCTGGTACCGGAATCACAGCCAGACCCACCGCTTCGAAGTGCGCGCGCGAACGACGCATATGACTGGCCGATGTAACCAACAGCACGCGATCAATATTGCGCGCCTTGAGCAGCCGCGCCGTCTCAGTTGCATTCTCGCGTGTATTGCGACTGACCTCTTCCAGCACGATGGCCGACGCGGGTACGCCCAGGTCGAGCAGTAGAACCTTCATGGCCTGCGCCTCGCTGGTCAGGCTGATCCGTGCATCAGCACCGCCACTGGCAAAGATCAGCGGCGCGCGACCGGCGTGATAAAGCCGCGCGGCCTGCCAGACTCGATCCGACGCATCACCGAGATCAGGGATGGGACGTTGCGTAGTCGCAGGGCTGACCCCACCCCCGAGCAAAACGATGGCGGGCGCCTTGGGCAGAGACCGCAGGGCAACGGCATCCATCGGCTCACTGCCTGCAGAGACCTGCAGACTGATCCAGTTGGCAGGAACCGGTAGCGACCACATGCACAGCCAGGTCGACGACAGCAACACCAGCCACGGTACGAACCTACTTTTGCGTAAGCCCAAGACAAACGCCAGCAAGAGCAGCAATAGCGCTAAACCCAGGGGCGAGATCACTGCGGTCAAAATGATGGATAGTTCTTTCATCGCTTGGGGTCGAGGGCATCACGCAGCCCGTCTCCAAACAGATTAAAGGCAAGAACTGTCAAAAAGATGGCCAACCCCGGGAAGATGGCCATCCAGGGTGCCTGAGTCAGAAAACGCTGTGCTGTATTCAGCATAGACCCCCAACTGGGCGAAGGTGGCTGCTGACCCAGGCCCAGGAAAGACAAACTGGCCTCGGCAATGATCGCTGCCGCAATGGCCAGGGTGGCCTGCACTAAGACCGGGGGCAGAATATTCGGAAAGATATGGCGCAGAAGAATTCGCGCCGGTGAGTTACCCACCGCGCGCGCGGCCTCGACCCAGTCCTCGGCCCGCGCGGCCAGCACCTGACCGCGGGCGAGCCGCACAAAAATGGGCGTCGCCGAAATGCCGATGGCAATCATGGCATTACCCAGGCTGGGGCCGAGGAAGGCCGCCAGTGCAATCGCCAGAATGAGAAATGGTATCGCCAGCATGGCATCGGTCAGGCGTCCCACCAGCGCATCAAACCAACCGCCCACATATCCGGCCAGCATGCCCAGAGGAACGCCCAACGATACGGCGATAGACACCGCAATAACGCCTGCCGACAGCGAGGCTCGAGCACCCCAAATGACGCGCGACAACAGATCGCGACCCACTTCATCGGTACCAAACCAATTCAAAGCGCTGGGAGCCTTTCGCACCAGGGACCAGCTGGTCTTCAAGGGATCAAAAGGAGCGATCCAGGGTGCACCGATGGCCAGCACCATGACCAGCAAGAGCACCACTGCGCCAAATACGGCAGTCGGCCGCGATGCGACGACCCGCAGCGCAACGCGAGACGGGCTGTCACCACGCCACCACGCAAGTACCGCGCTCATGCACGCAACCTCGGATTGGCCAGGACGTAGAGCACGTCAGCGATGAGATTGAGCAGGATATAAACCGTGGCAGTCACCAGCACCACACCCTGCACCACCGCATAGTCTCGGTTGAACACCGCATCGACAATGAGCTTGCCAAAACCGGGTACTGAGAACACCTGCTCAGTAAGGACAGCCCCCGAGAGCAAGGTGCCGAACTCAAGAGCGCCCAGCGTGATCACGGGGGTGAGCGCATTGCGCAGCGCATGACGAACCACCACCGCCCACTCGCGCAACCCCTTCGCCCGCGCAGTTCGAACATAATCAGCGCTCATGGCCTGCAGCATGGCTGAGCGGGTATGGCGCATCAGCACTGCGGCGATGGCGTTGCCGAGCACAAAAGCGGGCATCACCGTGGTAGCCAATGACTGCGAAAGATCCTCAAACGGACTGACAAAACCCGACGCTGGTAACCAGCCCAGCTGAACCGAGAAAAAAAAGATCAGCATGATGCCCAGCCAAAAATTGGGCGTGGACAGCCCCCACAACGCGAACACATTGGCGCCAGTGTCCCAGACGCTGCCGCGCTTGACAGCCGACAAAACGCCTGCAGGAATACCGATCAGCAAGGCGAACACCATCGCCATACAGGCCAGCTGCAAGGTCACCGGAAGCTTGTCGGCGATCAGCGTCGCCACCGGCTGCTTGATGCGCATGGACTCGCCCAGATCGCCCTGCAGCACACCCATGATCCAGTAGCCATACTGGACGGGTAAAGGCTGATCCAGCCGATACTGCTGGCGGATCTGCTCGATCACCGCCGGATCTTTCTCTTCGCCCGCCATGACCAGCGCGGGGTCTCCGGGCAGCAACTGCTGCAGCAGGAAGATGATCACCGACACAAAAAAAAGCGTCGGGATCAGCTGCAGCAGGCGCCTGGGTAAAAAACTCAACATGAGGTCTGACGAATCACTTGAGTTTCAGGTCTGTGACCCGGATAAGACCATCGGGCATCACCTTGAACCCTTCAAGTCGCGTACCGTGAGCAAACAGCAGGGCTCGGTGATACAGATACAGCACCGAGCCCTCGGACAGCCACTTCTGCGCCACCTGCTCATATAGCGCCTTACGATCAGCCACACCCGTAGAAGCCCGTGCTTTGTTCAGCAGATCATCGATGCCCTGATCGCAGTAACGGCCGTAGTTCAGCGGTCCTTTGCACGAGGCAAAGGAGAAGATGTTGCCATCGGGGTCGGTGCGTCCGCTCCAGGCGAGCATGTAGAGCTGGAAATTGCCCTTCTCGGCCTCGTTAAGCGATGTTGCGAACTCAGTGACGCGAATCTTCAGATCGAAGCCCGCCTCGGCCGCCATCGACTGCATCACCTCGGCCACCGCGCGGGTTTCCGGGTTATTGGGCACCATGAAGTCAAGCACAATGGGCGTCGCCGCCCCTGCCTCGCGAATCAAGGCTTTGGCTCGGGCGACATCGCGTTTAGGCGTCTGGAATTTGGCCTGATAGTAGGGATTGCTGGGGCTGACCCACTGGTTGTTCACGGTCTGCAAACCATTGAACACCACCTGATTGATGGCATCTCGATCAATAGCCAAATCGAGCGCACGCCGAATACGGGCATCTTTGGCCAGTGGATTGTTGGCCTTGTCACCATTGCTGATGTTCATGGTGATGCCCTGGTAACCCAGCTCAGTGCCGGTTGCCAGCCGCAGCCGATTGTCTTTGCGAACCTCGGCCACATCGGTGGCCAGCAGACGCTCGAGCAGATCGAGCTGACCCGACTTCAAGTTGGCCAGACGTACGGTGGAGTCCTGAATCGGCCGATAAATGATCCGGTCGATGTGCACACGGCTCTTGTCCCAGTAGTCTGCAAAGCGCTCGACCACGATGCGATCCTGCGCCACACGTTCAACGAACCGATAAGGACCTGCGCAGACCGGTGCCGTGCCGAATCGCTCACCCAGCGCGCCGGCGGCCTTGGGCGACACCATCATGCCGGCTCGATCGGTCAGCTGCGCCATCAAAGGCGCAAAAGGCGTCTTCAGTACCAGGCGTACCGTGAGGGGGTCGACCACATCGACCTGATCGATCTGGGCAATTTCGGCGCGGCGAAATGAACCCTGCAGATTCAGGTGGCGGTCCAGCGAGAACTTAACCGCAGCCGCATCCATGGGCTCGCCGTCATGAAACTTCACATTGGGCCGCAGCTTGATGGTCACCGACTTGCCATCTGGGGCCGTTTCATGGCTCAAAGCAAGCTGGGGCACCAGATTGAGCTTGTCATCGATATCGAAGAGCTTGTCGCACAGCGACGCAAAGACGATGCGCCCGACGTAAGTGCGGGCCTTGGTTGGATCGAGCTCGTCGGGATCTTCGGCCAGGCCAATGCGCAGGGTGGTCTGCGCCTGTGCGGCGCTTGCCAATAGCAGTGCGCTCGCCAGACCGAGCAGGGATGCACTCAGGGACTTTTTCATGGATAGACCTCCAAAAGGTTTGAAACGCTCAAAGCGGTGTGGTGTTGGGTTCATGATGATGACGGCGCAGAAAAGGCTGCCTGCAGACGAGCCAGCGCCGGACTTACAGGCGCTGGACTCGGACTTTGAGCCTGGCTGCTGCCCACGATTGCAGCCCAATGCCAGCAGGCCACGGCGACACCGTCACCGCCCTGAGCGGCCAGCGGTGGCTGTTCGCGTCGACACTGATCGGTGACATGTGCACAACGCGTATGAAACCGACATCCCGTTGGGGGATTGATCGGGCTGGGCACGTCGCCTGACAGCACCGCGCGATCCAATCGCCGAGCCGGATCGGGTACCGGTACCGCAGCCAGCAGCGCCTGGGTGTAGGGATGACGGGGCCTCTCAAAGACTCGGTCAGCCGGCCCGACCTCAACGAGCTGGCCCAGGTACATCACGCCGATCTGATGCGCAACCTGACGAACCACCGCCAGATCATGCGAGATGAACACATAACTGAGCGACAGCGATCGCTGCAGTTCAGCCAGCAGATTGAGGATCTGGGCCTGAATTGACACATCCAGAGCCGATACCGGCTCGTCACAAACCAGAACTTGAGGGCCGGCCGCCAGTGCACGGGCGATCGCCAGACGTTGACGTTGCCCGCCGGAAAATTCATGCGGCCAGCGCCGCGCCGCCTCGCGTGCGAGGCCCACGCCTTCAAGCAGACGGGTAACTTCTTCGCTGCGTTGAGAAGCAGACAGCTCACGATGCAGCAGCAGGGGCTCTTGCAGAATGTCACCCACCACCATGCGTGGGTTCAGGGATCCATATGGATCCTGAAAAATCATCTGTATGCGCGCACGGGCTTTGCGCAAAGCCGCTGCCGATAGCCGTCCGAAATCTTCACCATTCAATTCGATACGGCCATGGTCGGGTTCGATCAGGCGCATCAGCAGTCGGGCTAGCGTGGACTTTCCACAACCCGACTCGCCAACGATGGCAAAGGTGGTCCCCGCAGCCAGATCGAACGACACCCCATCAACCGCCCGTACCGCAGCACGAACACCACCCAAGAGGCCCTGCCGTACCGGAAAATGCTTAACCAGAGATTGAGCGCGCAAGGCGACCGATGTTGCTGTCATCGGACGATCCCTGTGGCCTGCGTTGAAGCCAGAGCCCTAGCCGCCTGTATCGCCTGTGGCGCCTGCATGGCCAGCGTGCTGCGCTCGGACGGTAGCGCGGGGAGACTCTGCGCCAACTGCTGAAGTGGCGCCTTCCAGCAGCGTGAGGCATGGCCGGCAGCTACCTCGAGCAGGTCAGGCGACTGCTGGTGGCACTGCGCGTCGGCAAACGGGCAACGCCCCGCAAAACGGCAAGCTTCAGGCAAGGCGGTGGCCGGCGGAACCATGCCAGCGATGGCCGTCAGACGCTCACGACGGGCACTCAGTGAGGGCCTGGCTCCCATCAGCCCGATGGTGTAGGGATGCTGCGGCATCTCAAACAGAGACGCCACCGGGGCACTTTCAACGACCTGCCCAGCGTACATGACCACCACCCGATCAGCCATTTCGGCCACGACGCCAAGATCGTGCGTAATGAGCAGAACGGCGGTGCCTGTCTCGCGGCTGAGGCTGCGCATCAGCGACAGCACCTGCGCCTGAATCGTGACGTCCAGCGCTGTGGTGGGTTCATCCGCGATCAGCAGGGCCGGCGAACACAGCAGAGCCATGGCGATCATGACACGCTGTCGCATACCTCCGGACAAACGATGGGGGTAGTCTTCGATACGTTCATGCGCCGCCGGGATCCGAACCCGTTCAAGCATCTCACGGGCCTGCTCCCGAGCCCTAGCACGCGTCAGTTGTCGGTGGCGGACAAGTACCTCGGCCAGCTGATCGCCGACCCTCAGAGCGGGATTCAACGACGTCATAGGCTCCTGAAAAATCATGGCCATGCGATCGCCGCGCAGATCCGAAAGCTGCGCTTTTGACATTCCGATGAGCTCGCGGCCCTCAAACCGGATCGAACCACTCACGTGTCCCGGCGGTGAGGCCACCAGCCCCATGGTCGCCAAGGCGCTCACGCTCTTGCCGCACCCCGACTCACCGACCACGCAGACGGTCTCACCGCGAGACACCGAGAAGCTCACGCCGTCGACCGCACGCGCCCGGCCTCTCGGCGTGTCAAACGCCACGCGCAAGTCGTCGACGCGAAGGAGTTCGCTCAAGCTGCCGCCCCTGCGCTCAGGCGCGCGATTTCAGCCTCAATCACGGCTCGATCCCAAATGCCGCCCGGCCGGTTCTGGGTGGCGAAGAACTGCGCGAAATGCACAAAGCGCTCTCGGCTGACCGCTTCGAGGCGAGACAATTCGGCCAGCGGATCGACATGGTCGTCAACCCGCAGATCAAGCGCGGGGTACTCCTCGGTGGTGTGAATACGCAGGGCGGCCGACTGCTTGCCGCGCTTGTCGCCGCCCGCCGCCTCGCCAGCCATCAAGGCCGCGATGAGTCTCTGCGCAAAGGGCAGGCGACTGGATGAATCGTAGGTTAATGCTGTTTCTTCGATGACCTGAGGGCCGGCCAGCATGTTGCCAGCGACTGAAAAGCCGTTACGCATGAGGTGCCCGCACCAGGGAATGCAGTCGGCCCCCGTGTGCGCCGAAATAGCGCCATGCGCATCCTGAACATGCAGTTGCCGGCTTTGAGCGCCTGGGTCGGCGTCAGTCAATGCACGCACCACCACACCGGCCGGCGCGCCGTCGCGCAGCATGCGCAGCCCGCGAGGCCCATACAGGGGATTGATCAGCGCCTGGGTCGCCAGCGCACCAACACCGCCATGCGCATGAGAGCACAAGGCGCCGACCGCAAAAAAACGGGTCGCGACCGCAACACCAAACGCGCCCGTCGCCGGATCGCGGGCAACAATAGACCAGGTCATGAGCGTGAAGCTCCGTTTGAAGTTGGATGGCCGATGGAGGCGGTACGCGGTCAAAGCCAGCCAGACACTGGACTTCGATCCGGTCAAACACTCGTCCGCAAAATCGTCTGTAAACCCGAACGCCCTAGAGCTTAGCGTGGGCGCGCCGATGCACCGATCATCCCCCCGCACCGGGATCGGCTAAGCAAGCACACCGATCATGGCCAGCGAGACCCCGCCAACGAGCACGACCAACCAGGGAGGTAGCCGCCAGTACACCAGGGCCACAAAAGCCAGCAATACGGCGGCAGCATCCGCGGCGCTGTGAACGGCGGATGTCCAGACCGGATCGTAGGCCGCCGCCAGCAGCAGTCCGACGACTGCGGCATTTGTACCCGCCAAGGCCGCTCGCGCCCCAGGACTACCCCTTAAGCGCAGCCAGAAAGGCAGCGTCCCGGCGACCAGGAGGAAAGCCGGCAGGAAGATCGCCATGATGGCGACGGCCGCTCCCATGGCAGGATGGTTGAAGCCACCGGCAAGCGCTCCGAGGTAAGCGGCCAGAGTGAATAGCGGCCCAGGCACCGCCTGCGCCGCGCCGTAACCCGCCAGGAACTCATCAGCCCCGACCCAACCCGTGGCCACCACCTCGGTCTGCAGCAGTGGCAGAACCACGTGACCGCCGCCAAATACCAGCGAGCCCGCTCGATAAAAGGCAGTGACCCGCTCAAGGGCGGGCGATTCAGTCAAAGCGCTGGCCAGTGGCAGCAAGACCAGCAGCGCCGTGAACAGACCAAGCAAAACCGCACCGGTTGCAAGGCCCACAACCACCCTCGCGCCCACGTCGTCCGATTGGAGTGCCGGCAGCTTGATAAGGCGCCACCCGATCAGTGCAGCCGCGGCAATGACGAGCAACTGCACCCACACCTGCCCGATGACCAACATACAGACCGCAACGACCGCCATCATGCTGACCCTGACCCGGTCTGGGCACAGCGTTTTGGCCATGCCCCAGAAGGCCTGCAGCACCACTGCCACAGCGACCAGCTTCAACCCATGCAACAAGCCGTTGGCTGATTCGCCCCAGCGCGCAACGCCCAGGGCGAACAGTGTCAGGGCAATCGCCGACGGTGCGGTAAAGCCTACCCACGCGGCCAGGGCACCCGACCAACCGGCGCGCATGAGCCCCAGCGCCATACCGACCTGACTGCTGGCGGGTCCCGGCAGAAACTGACACATGGCAACGAGATCGGCGTACGCCGACTCACTGAGCCAGCGACGCTCGCGCACGAACGCCTCGCGAAAGTAGCCGATGTGCGCAACCGGTCCGCCAAACGAAGTAAGCCCGAGTTGCAGAAAAATAAGAAATACCCGCCAGGCGCTATCGGGCCTGCCACGGCCATGTTCGTCGCCAGAGGTTGCCTCACCAGGCACAGTTCCGCCCCTCGCGGAGGCGGTCAAAGCATCTTTCTCGGTCATGCGAACACACCCAGCATCGCGAGCGCCTGGGCAAAGCTTTCACCCGGCTTAAGGACGTCGAACTGCACTGCCGGCAGGCCCACCGCATGGGCGCCCTTGATGTTGCGACGCTGATCGTCGACAAAGACACAGTCAGCGGCAGCCAGATTCATGGCTGACAGGCAATGCTGATACGCGCGCGGATCGGGTTTAAGAATGCCCGTGTGACTGGCATCGACAATGACCTCAAACGCGCTGATCAGCGAAAGACGGGTCCGAAACTGCTCGCCGTAAAAAAGGTCGAGTTCATTGGATAGGATCGCCAATCGAATCCCGGCTCGCTGCGCGGACCGGATGGCCGCAAGCGCCTGCGGACGCACGACCTGATCGGGATCATCGCCGCGTGCGCGCTTCACCAGCGTCTGCATGCTGTCCCACCGCTCGCCCAACAGCGCACCGACCTCGCGACTTCGCGTCAACCAGTAATCGCGCTCACTGATACGGCCGGCCTGCATCTCGCACCAAAGGGCGTCACTGGCCGGATCGAAGGGACCGCGCCACTTAAGCGTCCCCGCTGGCAAACCAAGCGCCTGCTCGGTCTGGGCATGGGTTTCAAACAGTGTCTGGCTGATGACTCCCCCAAAGTCCAAAATAAGCGCGCGTGAACTCACTGGCTTTTCCCCGGAGCCCGCGCGATCAATCCGACTTCAAGCCAGCGATCAAAGATCGCCAGAACATGCTCGACGAAGGCCTCATCATTGATGTGTGCATCAAGCTCAGTCACCTGTGTGCGGCCCATGATCTGAGCCGTCCGCTGCTGCCTGCAGACCTCGAAGAAGGCGGCAAGACCTTCAGGATCATGCATGGGCTCTCCCTCGCGGTCCCATCCCTCGATGCCTTTCAACGGCAACACCAGGTGCGATGGACCGCGCGCCTGCCCCAGGCGCTCCATCATGGCGACGGCGACCTCTCGACGCATGTCGGCGTCAATACTGACCGATGCAATCAGACGGTTATGAGCATGCACCGGTCGGCCTGAGAAGCGCGCCGGGGCGGCCGAACCCGCCGGGAAGTCAACCATGTCGGTCGCGCCTGGTGCAACAATTTGCGGCGTCGCCGAACGCCCCGCCCCGGTCAGGCGATCAGCCCCGGCCGTCACCACCGACCCACCCAACTGATTGACCAACTCCTGCAGACTGAAATCCATCACACACGCAAAGCGTCCCTGTGCAGCCAGCATCTCGAAGGCACGCCCACCCATTCCCGTCGTGTGAAAAACGGCGAGCTCAAAGCCGCGGCGATCAAGGGCCGGCTTGAGCGCCAGCATGTAACGCAGCACACTGGATCCAAGCGACGTCATGCCCACCACCGGTCGATCAAAACGTGGCGCCTGCGCCTGGCGACAGGCACCCATCACGGCTCCCGCTGCCTGGGCAAGACTCGAACGGCACAGGCTATTCAGGCCGAAAAGGCCACCCGCCCACAGCATCATCATGAGATCAGCGGGTAGGCGATCCGCCGGCAGCAGCGGCGAGAACGCAACCGTGGAGAGCACCAGCTTAGGCACGCCCAGCGGCAGAGCCAGCGCCACATCGAGCGCCAGATCGGTACCCATGGTGCCGCCCAGGGCGATCAGACCCTCAATCTGACCATCGGCGTGCGCCCGGGCCGCCTGCAGCGCCGCACCCTTTGCCATGCGCTGCATGGCCAGATTCTCATCGCCACTGTCAGCCACCTGAGCCAGCGTAAAACCCGCCGCCTGCGCTACCTGTTCGGCCGTGATGTCGGCACGTATAGGCGCGCGACCCAGCACGCCCACATCCATCAGTTGACAACGACCTCCAGCGAGATCGACCTGATCACGCAGAAAGGCGATTTCCTCATGCTTGGTGTCGAGCGTTCCGACAATGAGAATGCAGGGCATTCGTGCATCCCCCATCCGGCCTGCGTTCAAGCCTTGCGCTCTGACTGCACCTTGGCAAAGGCCTTGGCCAAGGCGTCGACGATGAAATCAATCTCCTGCGCATTGATGACGAGCGGCGGCGAAAGAATCAGGTTGGCTCCGGAAATTCGCACCATCAGGCCCGCCTCATATGCAGCTCGACCCACCAGGGCCGGAATCTCGCTGTTACGCGCAAAAGGCGTCTTGCGGGTCTTGTCGCTCACCATCTCAAGCCCGACCATCAGACCGATGCCGCGCACATTGCCCACCAGATCAAAGCGCTGGGTGAAGTCGGCCAGACCGGCCATCAGGCGCTCACCCATACGGGCCGCATTGCCGGGAAGATCGAGGGCCTCCACCTGGTCAAGAGCGGCCAGGGCTGCAGCCGCCGCAACCGGGTGAGCGCTGTAGGTGTAGCCGTGGGCGAGCGCTGCCATGCCTGTTGTGTCGGAGTAAAACGCGTCGGCCACATCAGCCGCGATGGCCGTCGCTCCCATGGGCACATAGCCCGAGGTAATACCTTTGGCGAGACACCATAGGTCTGCCTTGACGTCCCAGAGGCGCGTGCCAAACATCTGACCGCCGCGACCAAAGCCCGTCACCACTTCATCGGCAATCAGCAGCACCCCATGCCGATCGCAGATCTCGCGCACCAATGGCCAGTAGTTGGGTGGCGGAACGATCACACCACCAGCCCCCTGCACCGGCTCGGCGATAAACGCTGCCACCGTGTCGGCGCCCTGAGCCACGATCTCTCGCTCTAGGATGCCGGCACATATGCGGCCCAGTTCCAGCGGGTCATCGGTATAGGGGTTACGGTAAAGCCAGGGGGTATCGACCTGGATACAGCCACCCAGCATGGGCTCATAGGCGCGACGGAAATTACTGTTGCCGTTGACGCTCATGCCCCCAAAGTGAACCCCGTGATACCCCTGTCGCAGACTGATGAACTTGGTACGGTCTGCCTGGCCCTTCAGCTTGAAGTACTGTCGCGCAATCTTCAACGCACTCTCAACGGCGTCTGACCCTCCGTTTGAGAACGCTACCGCTGCGACCCCGTCAGGCGCCATAAGCTCGACCAATCGACGCGATATTTCGATCGCCCTAGGGTGGGTCGTTCCCCGGAATACGTTGTAGTAGGGGAGCTCATCGAGCTGTGCCACGATGGCGTCGCGCACCACGCGGTTACTGTGGCCCAGATTGCTGCTCCACAAGCCCCCAACGCTGTCGAGAAGGCGTTGACCATGCACGTCCCAGATCCAGCACCCCTCGCCTCTGACAATGATGTCGGGCGGCTGCTTGCGCATGGCCTGCGGATGCGCCATGGGGTGCCAGAGGTAACGCGCGTTGTCCTGATGCAGACGATCGATGCCGTTCATAATCAAGAGTCTCCTTGTCTTATTGTCTTTTCAACGCCGTGAAGAAGATCGCCTGAGCGGGCCTAACGCTTCACAAAAAACACATCATGCTCGCGATCGGTCGCCGATTGCTGTCCAGCGTAAAAGTCGGGCCAGCGCTGCGCTACCACCCCCCGCTCGGCTGAGAACGCAGTACAACTGTCAAGCCGGTGCGGACGTCCCTTGGCGTCAAACGAATCGGGCCGGGCAAGCCGCACCTCGGCGATCGTCTGAAAGGCCGCAGTTCCCATGGGGATCAACAGTTCCATCAGGTGTGTACAGGCCTGCTTGCCGCCCAGGCGACGCTTGACCTCACCACTCCAGCCCGCGGCAATCCGCAAGCCCACAATGCGCTGCAGATTGAGGCCGCCTTCGCCACAAATCGGGTAGGGAGTACTGTCGCTGGATGACGCAACCTCATGCACAACGAGATCTGTATCGACCGTCATCCTCACCCAGATGTCGTGAATGAAATCACCAGCCCTGACGGTTACGCCCGTCGGAGGCGCGAAGTCACGTGTCTTGGTGTCGCACACTCGCCCTTCGATGTCATAAAGACCGTCCGGGCGAAGGTACCCTCGCATGTCGATGCTGCGGTGGTGGATTTCTTGTCGGCCGGCGCTGCCGGCACTTGGGGGCAATGGCACAGTTGGTTCCTGCGGCTTTTGGCTGAATCCGCGATCTCATCAGGGCGGCGGCACGTCGTCAAATCCTGGTGCTACCGGGTGGTAAGCGGGCGTGTGCTGGGCTGTCTGTGGACTCGTCGTCGATTTTCAGGCGCGAGGCGGTAAGCGCCCGTGCGCTGAGCCGCTTGTCGGGGGGCTTGGGCGCGAGGCGGTAAGCGCCCGTGCGCTGAGCCGTTTGTCCGGGCTTGGGCGCGAGGCGGTAAGCGCCCGTGCGCTCATACGCCTGCGGCCTGTCCTGCGGACAGGCTTC
>JBIKMC010000148.1:0-8315 GCA_044359405.1 Burkholderiaceae bacterium | reverse complement strand
AGGCGGCTGAAAAATCAGCCCAGGAGTGGCAATGGCACGTACCGTTTTTTGTTCGAAGCTGCAACGCGAGGCCGAGGGCCTCGACTTTCCGCCCTACCCTGGCGAGCTGGGCAAGCGTCTCTGGGAAAGTGTCTCCAAAGAAGCCTGGCAGGGATGGGTGCGGCACCAGACCATGCTGGTCAACGAAAACCGTCTCAATCTGGCCGATGCCCGGGCCCGAAAATATCTGGCCACCCAAATGGAAAAATACTTTTTTGGTGATGGTGGCGATAAGCCGGCGGGGTACGTCCCGCCGCAGGCCTAAAAAACCACAGCGCTTGTAACTGAGTCTGCGGGGCGCTTTGCAGGAACGGTCTCGGCTCTCTCAACGAGCGCCAACCCGCCAGCGATAAACGCGCATGGGCGGAATATTGAACCACTCCATCTCGACCAATTCGGGTTCGCCCAGCACCGGCCTGGCGATTCGCGCCACCGCATCGCGCAATTGGTACGCTACGAATACGCCGCCGGGTCGAAGCGCCTCGCACACAGCCTCCACGACAGCGCGCCCGACCGCGACGGGCATGGTCGAGAACGGAATCCCGGAAATAATGCAATCGGGCGCCGGGATGTGGTGGGCACACAGGGCATCAACCAGCTGTTGAGCGCTGCCCTGATGCACCACCAGGCGACGGTCATCCAACTGCGCCACATGCCCGGCAAATTGCGGATCGAGCTCAATCGCCAGCAGGCGGGCCGGGGCCGGCAGGGCCTGCAGCAGCGCCCGGGTGGTGCCACCCGTTCCGGGTCCAAGCTCAACCACCGATTGGGCATTCTCCAGCTGAGCAACGCGGACAAGGCGTCGCTCAAGGTGGCTGGAGCTGGGCACCACCGAGCCGACATCGGCCGGCCGTCGGAAGAAACCTTTAAGAAAAGTCAGCCTGTCATCGGGCTGGGGTCTGAGCGACTGTTCTCGAGCGACCACTGATCACCTCATTGAGTTGGCTTACGCGTCACCACACCCGAGCTGCTCGCCACCAGCGCAACCGACGCGGGTCGCCGCGCAAACAGCCCCACGGTGACAACACCCGGCCACTGATTGATCTCGAGTTCGAGCGAGGCGGCATCGGCGATGTCGAGCCCCGATACGTCGAGGATCATGTTGCCGTTATCGGTCACGAAGCCTGCCCTTACCCGCGGCGTTCCGCCCAGCGCGATCAGGCGTGCGCCGACCAGCCCACCGGCCATGGGAATGACTTCGACGGGTAGTGGAAATCGGCCCAGGCGATCGACCCACTTGGACTCATCGACGATACAGACGAAGCGCTCGCTGGCTGCAGCCACGATCTTCTCGCGGGTAAGTGCACCGCCCCCACCCTTGATCATTTGCAGCGACACGTTGATCTCGTCGGCCCCGTCGACATAAACGGGCACACGCTCGCCACGGGTGACGACCTGATTGAGATCGAGCACCTCGATGCCCTGCGCCCGCAGCAGCACGCTGGTGCGCTCGGAGCTGGACACCGCTCGCGGGAAGCGCTCGCGCCGTCGTCCCAACGCTTCGATGAAAAAACCCACCGTGGAACCACTGCCGACGCCGACAATCGCTCCCTCGACGAGATGCTCGACCGCGGCCTCAGCCGCTTCACGCTTGAGTTCGTTCTGTTTCATGCGACGATTCTAACGGTGACCTGGCCTTGGCCAGCCGTGAAACAGCCATCATGATGGTCATTGCTTGACATGGGGCACAACACCCAAGGAGGCTTGATGGAAAAGCGATCTTTGAAGTCGGCGCGCCTGAAGGCGGCCGCTTACGACAGCGGCGCCCGTGTCCTCGAGATCGAGTTTCACGGCGGCGAGCTGCGCCGCTTCAAAAACGTACCCACAGAAGTCTGGCGGCGGCTGCTCGCAGCTCCCAACCCCGCCAGCTTCTTCGAGGACCGCATCGAAGAGGAATATCCCTTCGAGCGCTCGCGCAGCACGGCCGGCGGTGACGCACGCAGCACCCTTGATTCGCTGTTCGGGGCTGGTGACAAGAAGGATTCATGAGCCCGCGACGCTGCTGGATCTTCTGCACGGTGGTCGACAACTTTGGCGATGCGGGCGTGTGCTGGCGCCTGGCACGCCAACTCGCGGCCGAGCACCCGATCGCCGTGACCCTGTTCATCGACCGTCCGCAGACTCTGGCCGCCGTGGAGCCCCGCCTGCGGACCGATTCAGCATCGGCCCAAGCCCTGGATGGTGTGCAGGTGCGACCCTGGCCCCCTCAGACGCAGTCGGACGACGTGCCAGAAATCGTGATCAGCGCCTTCGGCAGCCGGCCACCGCCGTGGCTGCGCGCCCGACTGGCCGGCGCACCCCGTCGCCCGATCTGGATCAATCTCGAGTACCTGAGCGCTGAGCGCTGGGTCGAGGGCTGTCATCGACTCAGGTCGATCAAGCCCGATGATGGCGCCGTCGAGCATTTTTTCTACCCGGGTTTTGCGGAGGGTACCGGCGGGCTGCTGCGCGAACGCGGTCTGATCGAACAGGTCGATCGATTCCGTCGCGGGCACGAGCGCGACGTATGGCTGCGGCGGCAGGGCATAGTCCTTGAAAGCGGTTGCCGCCTGACCAGTCTGTTCTGCTACCCAGAAGCACCGGTCGCGGCCTGGCTTTCCGCCATCGCCGGCTCCGACCAGCCTTGGCTGGTGGTGGTTCCGACCGGCGTCGCCGACCAGGCGATCGAGGCGGTTCTGCACCGGGCGCTCCAACCCGGCGAACGGGCATCCCTGGGGGCGCTAAGTCTCATGCGCCTACCCTTTCTGGCACAACCCGACTACGACCGCCTGCTGTGGTCCTGCGATCTGAATCTGGTGCGCGGCGAGGACTCCTGGGTGCGCGCGCACTGGGCTGGCGCTCCGTTCATCTGGCAGGCTTACCGGCAGGCGGACGATGCGCACTGGCCCAAAGTACAGGCTTTCATCGAGCGTATGCGGGCGGTGGTCGCCCCTGCAGCCGGCGGGACTGCGCACGCGCTGAAGACCATGACCGAGGCCTGGAACGGTCGCGGCCAGCTTGAGCCCGCATGGGCCGCATTCTCAAGCAGGCTCGACGCCTTGCCGGAGTATTTTCAGCGCTGGCGGGACCACCTGTCACAACAGGATGATCTGGCCACCCAACTGGCGCGATATTGCCTTGATCGGCTATGATTGAGGGTTTTCCGCCCTCAAAGGCCGAGGCTTTCCATGAAAATCGCGCAGGAACTCAGAACCGGCAATGTCATCATGATCGGCAAAGACCCGATGGTGGTTCAAAGGGCCGAGTACAACAAGTCGGGGCGCAACGCCGCCGTCGTCAAGATGAAGATGAAAAATCTTCTCAACGGGTCGGCCATGGAAACCGTCTTCAAGGCCGACGAGAAGTTTGACGTTTTGGTACTTGATCGACGCGAAGTCACCTATTCGTACTTTGCCGATCCCATGTACGTCTTCATGGATACCGAGTACAACCAGTTTGAGGTTGAGGCTGATTCCATGGGCGATGCGCTCAACTACATCGATGACGGCATGGCCTGCGAGGTCGTTTTCTACGACGGTCGCGCCATTTCGGTCGAAATGCCCAACAACGTCGTGCGCGAAGTGGAGTACACCGAGCCGGCCGTCAAGGGTGACACCTCGGGTAAGGTCATGAAGCCTGCCCGCATTAAGCCCACCGGTTATGAGGTGTCAGTGCCCGCCTTCGTCGAGATCGGCGACCGCATTGAAATCGACACGCGCACGGGCGAATACCGCAGTCGCGTCAAGGCTTAAGCAGGCAGGCGCGTCTACGCTCGGGCGGGCTGACGCGCCCTTATCGCGCAGGAGCACGTTTTCGCGCAGGAGCACATGATGGCAAGCACCTCGCCGCTGATGAATACCTACTCGCAACAGCCGGTGGCATTTACCCACGGCGACGGCGTCTGGTTGTACGACAGCAATGGCAAGCGTTACCTCGACTGTCTGGCTGGGATCGCCGTCAACACGCTGGGTCACAATCACCCCCGGCTGGTTACGGCGCTGCGCGAGCAGATCGCGCGGGTCATTCACGTCTCCAACCTGTTCGTTCACCCCCTGCGCGACCAGCTGGCGCGTCTGCTGGTCGAACGCAGCGGCATGACCAACGTGTTCTTCTGCAATTCGGGGCTTGAGGCCAACGAGGCCGCCATCAAGATTGCTCGCAAGTACGGACACGACAAAGGCATCGCCCTGCCCCGCATCATCGTTTACGACAAATCCTTCCACGGCCGCTCGATCGCCACGCTATCGGCAACCGGCAACGAAAAAGTCCAGAAGGGCTTTGAACCCCTGGTCGAAGGCTTCGTCAGGGTGCCGCTCAACGACCTTGCCGCGGTGCGCGCTGCGGCCGATCAGCAACCTGACATTGTGGCCGTCTTCATCGAGGCCATCCAGGGTGAGGGCGGCATTAACCCAGCGCACATCGATTACCTGCAGGCGCTGCGTCGCCTGTGCGATGAGCGCAAATGGCTTCTCATGATCGACGAGGTGCAGTGTGGCATGGGCCGCACGGGCAAATGGTTTGCCCATCAGTGGGCCCAAGTGGTGCCCGACGTCATGCCGCTGGCCAAGGGGCTGGGGTCTGGCGTACCCATCGGAGCGGTGGTGGCCCATGGCGTTGCCGCCAGCGTGTTCCAGCCAGGCAATCACGGCACCACCTTCGGCGGTAACCCACTCGCGATGCGAGCCGGCATCGAAACCATTCTGGCCATGGAAGCCGAAGACCTGCTCGCCAATGCGGCCTCGGTGGGCTCCTACCTCATCGAGCAGGTTGCGAGCCGCCTCAAAGGTAATCCGGGTCTGTTTGAAATCCGCGGTCATGGTTTGATGATTGGCATCGAACTCGACCGCCCCTGCGGCGCCCTGGTGGGTCAGGCCCTTGAGGCTGGCCTGGTGCTCAACGTCACCGCCGATCGCGTGGTGCGACTGCTTCCACCGCTCATTTTCAAACGCGAGCATGCGGACTACCTGCTCGAGCGTCTCGTTCCGCTCATTCAGGCCCATGTCGCCAAGCGGCCCTGAGCCCACCCCCACCAGGACAGGCCATGGCTGGCGTCAATCATTTTCTGCAGCTCAAAGACTTCTCGCGCGACGAGATGGAATATCTCTTCGCGCGCAGCCGCATCATCCGCGATCGGTTCAAGCGCTACGAAACCTATCATCCGCTGGCTGATCGCACGCTGGTGATGATTTTTGAGAAAGCCAGCACCCGCACGCGACTGTCCTTTGAGGCCGGCATGCAGCAGCTGGGCGGCTCGGCCATCTACCTGAACACCCGAGACTCACAACTGGGTCGCGGCGAGCCGGTTGAGGATGCTGCCCAGGTTATCTCGCGCATGTGTGACCTGGTCATGATCCGCACCTACGATCAAAGCATCATCGAGCGCTTTGCCGCGCACTCTCGGGTGCCGGTCATCAACGGACTCACCAACGAATATCACCCCTGCCAGATTCTGGCCGATATCTTCACGTTCATCGAGCATCGCGGCCCCATTCAGGGTAAGACGGTGGCCTGGATCGGTGATTCCAACAACGTGTGCAACACCTGGCTGCAGGCCGCCGAGCTGCTCGATTTCAACGTCCACGTTTCGACACCGCCTGGTTATGAGGTCGAGCCCGAGCGCGCCGGTCTCTTCGGAACCGACCACTTCGAGCAGTTCACCGACCCGCTTGAGGCCTGTCGCGGCGCACATCTGGTCACCACCGATGTCTGGACCAGCATGGGCTTTGAAACCGAAAACGACGCCCGTCGCACGGCATTTGCCGACTGGTGCGTTGATTCCGAGATGATGTCAGTCGCCGCCTCAGACGCCGTGTTCATGCACTGTCTACCGGCGCATCGGGGCGAGGAAGTCACCGCCGAGGTCATCGACGGTCCCCAATCGGTCGTCTGGGACGAGGCTGAAAACCGCCTGCATACGCAGAAAGCGCTGATGGAGTATCTCCTACTCGGTCGTATCTGACCCTGCAACGCAACCGGCGGCGCCATGAGCTCAAGTCAGCGCGGTCAAGCGCGTAACCAGACCGCTCAGCCAGCCAAGATCATCAGCGCAACCATGACTCAGGATGTCGTGTTTGACTTAGGCGGCGTGCTGCTCAACTGGCAGCCTCCCCGACTCCTACAAAGCCTGCTGCCCGAGTTGTCGCTGGATCAGTCAGCGGCCAAAACGCTGGGCGGTGAGATTTTTCAAAGTTTCAACCCGGCTTCCGACTGGGCCCGGTTTGATCTGGGCCTGATACAGCCCGACGAACTGGCCCAACGTATTGCATCGCGGACGGTGCTCAGTGTCGCGCAGGTTCGACGGGTCATTGACGGCATCCCCGATCACCTGCACGCCCTGACCGATACCGTCAACATTCTTCAGTCGCTGGCCCAAAGCGGACACCGTCTGTTCTTTCTGTCCAATATGCCAGCGCCCTACGCTGACATACTGACCGCACGAGAGCGATTCTTCAGGCATTTCAGCGATGGCATCTTCTCGGCGCACGTACAGTGCATGAAACCCGACGCCGCCCTGTTCAAACAGGCGCAAGCCCGCTTCCAGCTTGAGACCGCCCCCGTCTTTGTTGATGATATGCCGGTCAACGTCGAAGCGGCCACCCGCCACGGATGGCGGGGGCTTCGCTTTGAAAATGCCCCCGCGCTGTCTCAGGCGCTGCAAGGCATGGGACTGCTGCCAGCGATATCGTCCTAGCGTCCGAAAAACGGATACGACGGGTCGTTGTAGCCGGGCGTGGAGGGGTGCCCAGGCGTTACCAGCGCGTCAACCGCAGCCTCGTCGGCCGCCGTCCAGTCAAAGTCCAAGGCGGCGTAGTAGGCTTCCCACTGCTCAAGAGTGCGTGGGCCCGCAATCACCGAGCTGACCGTACGATTGGCCAGTACCCAGGCGACCGCAAACTGCAGCAGGCCAGTGCCGCGCGAGCGCGCATGCTCCTGAAGCTTCTGCGCGATGACCAGCGACTCTTCGCGCCATTCGGTCTCCATGATGCGCTTGTCGCCGCGAGCGGCGCGAGTGCCAGCCTGCGGCGCTGAACCGGGCTGGTACTTGCCTGTGAGCACACCGCGCGCAATCGGACTGTAAGGGGCCACCCCGAGACCATAATTTCGACAGGCGGGCAGTATCTCAACCTCGGGCATGCGGTTGAGCAGGTTGTAGTAGGGCTGACAGATGGCAGGCGCCGCAATGCCCATGCGCTCGCACAGGCGCACGACTTCAGCAATGCGCCAGCCACGAAAATTGGACAACCCGAAGTAACGAATCTTGCCGGCGCGAATAAGATCATCCATGGCACGCAGAGGTTCTTCGAGGTCATCATGCTCGAAATCACGATGCAGATAGTAGATATCGAGGTAGTCCGTCTGCAGACGACGCAGACTTGCTTCAAGCTCCTGCATGATCCACTTGCGCGAGTAATGCCCTTCGTTGGGCGCATCCGACATTTTGTTGCCGATCTTGGAAGCCAGGACCCAACGATCACGATCGGGGCGCAGCAAGGGTCCCAAGACCCGCTCACACTCACCAAGCGAGTACACATCGGCGGTGTCGACAAAATTGACCCCATGCGCACGGGCCGAGGCCACGATATCGGCGGCCGCGCGCGCATCGGTCTGGTCACCAAACATCATGGTGCCCAGACACAGGGGTGACACGCGCAGGTTGGTCTTGCCCATTCTGCGAAGCTTCATCTAACTCTCCTTAGGGTTGTATACACCCCAGCGATGTCAGGGTGCCTGTTTAATCAATGCGCGGAAAACCAGCGAGTCGGCCCCCATCAATGACCAGTGCCTGCCCGGTCATAAAAGACGAGGCGGACGAAGCCAAAAAGACCGCAGCGCCGGCGATTTCATCGGGCTCGCCAATACGGCGCATAGGCGTATGCTGCACCGTCTTGGCAAGGATGTCCGGATTTTCCCAGAGCGCACGCGCGAAATCGGTACGCACCAGGCCTGGGGCGATGCAATTGGCTCGAATGCCGCGGGCGCCCCACTCGACCGCCAGATTACGGGCCAACTGAAGATCAGCGGCCTTGGACAAACAATACGCGCCCAGCGTGTCCGAGCCCTGAAAGCCGCCGATGGACGAGACGATGATGATGGAACCTGATCCGCGCTTGAGCATCAGGGGAATGGCCATGTTGCACAGCCATACGTTGCTGCGCACATTGGTGTTCATCACCCGGTCAAAGGCCTCATCGGGCATATCGATGGACGGACCAAACCACGGGTTTACCGCCGCATTGCACACCAGAATATCCAGACCTCCGAGCCGCGCCTGGGTCGTCTCAAGTAAAACACGCAGC
>JBIKMC010000012.1:0-27233 GCA_044359405.1 Burkholderiaceae bacterium | reverse complement strand
TGACCAGGTTCACTTCATCGGCAATCACTCCCTGTCCATCATCCTGGTGTCGGGACTTCTCATCGGTTTCGTGTTGGGCCTTCAGGGCTACTACACCCTTCGCCGGTACGGTTCGGAAGAGGCGCTTGGTTTGCTGGTGACCTTGTCCCTTGTCCGTGAACTCGGACCGGTGGTCACCGCTTTGCTATTTGCCGGGCGGGCCGGAACCTCGCTGACGGCTGAGGTTGGTCTCATGAAGGCGGGCGAGCAGATCGACGCCATGGAGATGATGGCTGTTGACCCGGTTGCCCGCGTGCTCGCACCGCGGTTTTTTGCCGCGGTCATTTGTCTGCCCCTGCTGGCGGCGCTCTTTTCCGCCATGGGCGTGCTGGGTGGCTATGTGGTGGGTGTCGAGATGATCGGGGTCGACGCGGGTGCTTTCTGGGGGCAGATGCAAAGCGGTGTCGACTGGCTGGACGATGTGGGCAATGGTGTCATCAAGAGCATCGTGTTCGGTTTCACGGTGGCGTTCGTCGCGCTTTACGTGGGCTACGAAGCACAGGCCACGCCCGAGGGGGTGTCCCGTGCCACGACAACGACGGTGGTGGTGGCCTCGCTGGCTATTCTCGCCCTCGATTTCATTCTCACCGCGCTGATGTTCAGCACCACCTGAGCGGGCGCAAGGCAGGCAATCATGTATCGAAGAAGTGTCGACATACTGGTCGGGTTGTTTGTTCTGCTGGGCTTTGGAGCCCTGGTGTTTCTGGCTGTCAGGGCCGGCAATATGAGTGCCAGCGTTGGTCTTGGACAGACCTACCCGGCGTATGCGCTGTTTGACAACATCGGCGGGCTCAAGCCTCGTGCGGCGGTTCGTAGCGCAGGTGTCGTGGTCGGGCGTGTTGCATCCATTACGTTTGATGACAAGACCTACCAGGCGCGAGTGCGCATTGACCTTGATGCGCGTTATCAGTTTCCCAAAGACAGCTCCGCCAAGATTCTGACGTCGGGCCTGCTGGGGGATCAGTATATTGGTCTTGAGCCCGGCGGCGACAATAAGATGCTGGCGTCTGGCGATACGATTTCGCTTACCCAGTCCGCCGTCGTGCTTGAGAACATCATTGGTCAGGTCCTCTACGGCCGCGCCGCGGAGGGCGACAAGAAGTGATGATCGACTGCCGTCGCAGGGCGGGCGCTGTGCTGATTGCCCTCGCGTCGCTACTGCCAGTTGCTGGCTTTGCCGGGCAATCGGGTTTGCGGGCCGATCAGGTGGGTGGCGTGCTGCTGTCCGCCCCTGCGATGGGCGCGCAGACCACCGACGGTGGCCGTGCCGCTACTGATGATACGGCCCGGTCGGCCAGTAGGCTCGACCCCTTTGAGGGTTTCAATCGGGCGGTCTTTCGTTTCAATGATGCGCTTGACCAGGCGGCGCTCAAGCCGGTCGCTCAAACCTATGTCGATGTCGTCGCAGAGCCCTGGCGACAGGCCATCGCAAACGCTTTTTCAAACCTGTCGGATCCCTGGAGTGGTCTGAACTGTCTGCTGCAGGGCAAGCCGGTTGAGGCGGCCACCCAGGTCGCTCGTTTCCTGATCAACACCACGGTCGGTATCGCCGGTCTGGTGGATGTGGCGGGCGAGCTCGGGCTGGAGCGACATCGCGAAGATTTTGGCCAGACCCTGGGGCGCTGGGGTGTCGGCGCGGGCCCCTACCTGGTTCTGCCGCTCCTGGGGCCATCCAGTCTGCGCGATGGGCTTGCGCTGGTGCTTGATCAGAAGGGCGATCCGCTGCGCGAACTCCATAGCGAGGAGGCGCGACTTGCTCTTCAGACAGTTCGTGTCGTCGATACGAGGGCATCGCTGTTGCGCCTTGAGCGTCTGGTGGAATCGGCCGCGTTTGACCGCTATACCTTCGTGCGAAATGGCTATCTTCAGCGCCGCGTCAACCTGGTTTACGACGGCAATCCTCCGGAGACCGACGAATGAGCACACACCCCTTATTTTCGTTCTCGCTGACGGGCGGACGGCTGCAGGACGCCTTGAATCGCATGTGGCGGATCGTGTGGCTTTTCGCGGTTGCCGCGTGTTTTGCCGCACCAGTGCTGGCCAGTCCGACCGACCCCGATCAGTTTGTGCAGCGTATCAGCACCGAGGTGCTGGACAAGGTTCGCGATGACAAAGCCATCCGCGAGGGCGACCTGCAGCGCATTTCGGCTTTTGTTGACGCCACCATCATGCCGCACGTCAACTTTGAGCGCATGACGGCGCTGGCTGTTGGCCGCGCCTGGCGACAGGCCAATCCCGAGCAGCAGAAGCAGCTCAGGGAAGAATTCCGCGCTCTTTTGCTGCGTACGTACTCAGGCGCACTGTCCCAGATCACCGATCAGACTATACGTATCAAGCCATTCCGCGGTGACGCAGCCGCCAATGAGGTCATCGTGCGAAGCGAGATTGTTGGCAAGCGAGGCGATCCCATTCAGCTCGACTATCGTCTTGAGCGCGACGGCACTGGCTGGAAGATTTATGACGTCAACGTGCTGGGCATCTGGGTGGTACAAACCTACCGTGACCAGTTTGCTCAAGAAATTTCCGCGGGCGGTCTCGACGGGCTCATTCGCAGTCTGTCGCAGAAGAACAAATCCTTCGCATCCGCGCCGCGTAGCTGAACACTCTCGTGACCCGACCATGAGTACCACGAGCTCTGAAGTTTTTCGCTTCCCCGCCGAGTTGATGCACCGGCAGGCCATGCAGGTACTCGCGCGTCTGCAGCAGGGTGATGCGCAGAGCTGTGCGGTGATCGATCTGTCCGATCTGCGCAGTTTTGACTCATCGGTGCTGGCGGTTTTGCTGGCGGCGCGGCGCCGGCCGCAGGCTTGCCGGTTCAGTCATGTGCCCGACAACCTGGCAAAGCTGGCATCGCTATACGGATTGGACGGTTTGCTGTTCGATACGGTGGCGCGCGCCTGATGACACCGGCTATCGATGTTCGCGCCGTCAGCAAACGCTACGGATCGCTGCAGGCTCTAAAAGAGGTGTCCCTGACCATTGGTCAAGGAGAATTCTTTGGTCTGCTGGGGCCCAATGGTGCCGGAAAAACCTCGCTCATTTCCATCATCGCCGGTCTGTCCCGTCCCAGCTCGGGTTCGGTCGCGGTTATGGGCCACGACGTCTCGGGCGATTTCAGGGCCGCGCGCCGCTTGCTGGGTGTTGTGCCCCAAGAGTTGGTGTTTGACCCTTTCTTCACGGTCCGGGAGACCCTGCGCATTACGTCCGGATACTACGGTGTTCGGCAGAACGACGCGTGGATTGATGAGCTTCTTGCCGAGCTGGACCTGAGCGCCAAGGCCGATGCCAATATGCGCGCGCTGTCTGGGGGCATGAAGCGGCGGGTGCTGGTGGCCCAGGCTCTCGTGCACCGGCCACCGGTCATCGTTCTGGATGAGCCGACGGCCGGTGTTGACGTGGAGTTGCGTCGCACGCTCTGGGACTTTATTGGGCGCCTCAACCGGCAGGGGCATACCATCGTTCTCACCACACACTACCTCGAAGAGGCGCAGGCGCTGTGTGGTCGCATTGCCATGCTCAAGGCGGGCTCAGTCGTCGCTCTTGAAAACACAGGCGCCCTGATCCGTCAGTTTTCAGCGGCCAGGCTGGCGCTGAGGCTGTCGGGTGCTGAACTGCCCGAGTCACTCAGACATCGGGTTCTTCAGGCTGACGCCGGGCTTGAGCAGCAACCGTGTACCAGTACGCAGCCAGCATCGGCAGGCTACGTTCTGCGACTTGACCACTACGATGAGCTTGAGTCAATTCTCGCGGCTATCAGACAGTCGGGGGCTCAAATTCAAGAGCTTGAGCTGCGGCAGGCCGATCTTGAGGATGTTTTTGTGCACATCATGCAAAAGGCTGCCTGAGGTGCATGCGATGAGATACAGGCGATTACCGGTGGGCGATGAGGCGCCGATGGCGGATCGAATGACAGGTTTTCGTACCCTGCTTTACAAAGAGCTGCTGCGCTTTGCCAAAGTGAGCGTGCAGACCATCGCGGCGCCGGTTCTCACCGCGCTGCTTTATCTGTTGATTTTTTCGCAGGCTCTGGGCGAGCGGGTTCAGGTCTTTGCCGGTGTGGGCTACACGGCGTTTCTGGTGCCGGGTCTGGTCATGATGTCTGTCCTGCAAAATTCGTTCGCGAACTCCTCGTCATCCCTGATTCAAAGCAAGATCACAGGCAACATCGTATTCGTGCTGCTGCCGCCCTTGTCGCACTGGGAAATCTACGGCGCCTACGTGTTGGCGGCGATGATGCGCGGCCTTGCGGTCGGCCTCGGGGTTTTTGTGTTCACCCTCGGATTTGTCGATCTTGCTTATGCCCATCCCCTCTGGATCATCGTCTTCGCGCTCCTGGGAAGCGCCATTCTTGGCACACTGGGTCTTATCGCGGGAATCTGGGCTGAGAAGTTCGATCAAATTGCCTTATTTCAGAATTTCATCATCATGCCGCTGACCTTTTTGGCGGGGGTCTTCTATTCGGTCGACGTGCTTGCGCCGTTCTGGCGAGCGGTGTCTCACCTGAATCCTTTCTTTTTTATGGTCGATGGCTTTCGTCATGGGTTCTTCGGTGTTTCCGACACTTCGCCCGTGGTTAGTCTGACGGTCACGTTGGTCGCGCTGGTGTTTCTGGCCCTGGTGGCGATCCGGTTGCTGGCCACCGGTTATAAGCTCAGGATGTGATGCAAGGAGATTGATCGCTTATGGTCACCCCGGAAGACGTACGCGGCTACATTGCCGCCGGATTGTCCTGCGATAGGCTCGAGGTCAGCGGCGATGGCCGCCACTTTGAGGCCCTGATCGTCTCGCCGCTGTTTGTGGGCAAACGCCTGGTTCAGCGTCATCAACTGGTCTACGCGGCGCTCGGCGATCGTATGCGCGAGCAAATCCATGCTTTGTCCATGCGCACGCTGACGCCTGAAGAATACAAACAGCCTTAAGGGGTTTTCGGACCACTCATGGACAAACTCCGAATCGAGGGCGGTTTCCCCCTGCGCGGCGAAACCCGGGTTGCTGGCGCCAAGAACGCGGCCTTGCCCATTCTTTGCGCATCGCTGCTGACCTCGCAGCCACTGCATCTGGCCAATGTGCCGCGGCTGCAGGACGTTTCCACGATGCTGCGTTTATTGCGCAGACTGGGTGTGGTCTGTGAGCAGTCTGCTGACGGGCTGAGCCTTTCGGCACATGGTCTGAATTCGCATGAGGCGCCCTATGAGTTGGTCAAGACCATGCGTGCCTCCATTCTCGTGCTGGGGCCGCTGGTCGCGCGTCTGGGTGAAGCGCGCGTCTCTCTACCAGGGGGATGTGCGATTGGTGCACGGCCTGTCGATCAGCACATCAAGGGCCTTCAAGCCATGGGTGCCCAGCTCGACATTGAACACGGCTACGTGGTTGCCCGCGCCGCCCGTCTGCGCGGCGCTCGCATTGTTACCGATATGGTGACTGTGACAGGTACAGAAAACCTCATGATGGCGGCCACGCTGGCTGAGGGTGAAACCTTGATTGAAAACGCGGCCCGCGAGCCCGAGGTCGTTGATCTGGCCCGTCTGTTGAGTGCCATGGGGGCGCAGATTGAGGGTGCCGGTACCGACTGTATCCGTATTCAAGGGCGCTCAGCGCTGTCGGGCGCGCGTCATCGCGTGATGTCTGATCGAATTGAGGCCGGTACTTTTCTTTGTGCAGCTGCGGCAGCCGGGGGCGAGATCGTGCTGCGCGGAGTCGAGCCGGGCATTATGGATGCCACCCTCGACAAGCTGCGTGCATGTGGTGCCACCATCGAGCAGGGTCCCGACGTGATTCGGTTGAGCATGACGGCGCGAGCGCGGGCAGCCAGTGTGCGCACAGCACCGTATCCTGGTTTTGCCACCGACATGCAGGCGCAGTTCATGGCGGTAGCCACGGTCGCTGAAGGCACCTCGGTGATCACCGAAACCATTTTCGAAAACCGGTTCATGCACGTGCTTGAGCTTCAGCGTCTGGGTGCTGACATCCGCATCGAGGGCAACACAGCGGTGGTGCGCGGCGTGCCGCGGCTCTCAGGGGCGACCGTCATGGCAACCGATTTACGCGCTTCGGCCGGTCTGGTGATCGCAGCGCTGGTGGCTGATGGTGAAACCATAATCGACCGTATTTACCACCTCGATCGCGGCTACAGCGCGATGGAGGCGCGACTGAGCGAACTGGGTGCGCGCATCGAGCGACTGGGCGCACAAGCTCAGGGCACTGCTCGGCTGCAGCAGCCTCAGGATCCACGGCAGCCTCAGCATTCGGTTGCAGTCGGGAGATCCTCATGATTACCCTGGCGCTTTCGAAAGGGCGCATTTTTGACGAAACCCTGCCGCTGCTGGAGGCCGCAGGCATTCGCGTTGAGATCGACCTTGAGCGCTCACGCAAGCTGATTGTCCCCACCACCGACCCGCAACTGCGCCTGGTCATTGTGCGTGCCAGCGACGTGCCCACTTACGTGCGCTATGGCGGTGCAGATCTGGGTATCGCCGGGCGCGACGTGCTGCTCGAGTCCGGAGTCGAAGGGCTTTACCAGCCGATTGATCTGGGCATCGCGCGTTGTCGATTGTGTGTCGCTGCGCCGCGCGGCTTCGATTACGCGCAGGCGGTGCGGCCCGGTGCGCGTCTGCGGGTGGCCACTAAATACGTCGCCTGTGCGCGCAATCACTTCGCGCACAAGGGTGTTCATGTCGACCTCATCAAACTTTACGGCTCTATGGAGCTCGCACCACTGGTGGGCCTGTCAGACGCCATCGTCGATCTGGTCAGCAGCGGCGGTACGTTGCGTGCCAACAATTTGGTTGAGGTTGAAGAAATCATGACGATTTCCTCGCGTCTAGTGGTCAATCAGGCCTCGCTCAAGACCCAATCGATCCTCATTGAGCCTTTGCTCGCCGCCATTGAAAGCGCCGTTCGTCAGTCGGCAAACCCAACTGTTCGGCCCGAGCGGGGTGGGGCATGAGTGCGGGGGGTGTGATTCACGAACTGCGCTCAGATCAGCCTGATTTTCAGGCGCGTCTTGATGCCTTGCTTTCTTATCAGGCCGAGGATGACGCATCAATCGCCGCGGCGGTCAGCCAAATTCTGCTCGATGTGCGTCGCCGTGGCGATGAGGCTTTGCTGGATTACACGCGTCGTTTCGATCGTCTGACGGTGTCCGAGGCGTCAGCGCTTGAACTGTCGGCCACTGAACTGCGGCAGGCCCTGGCTTCGCTGGCGCCCGCCGATCGACAGGCGCTTGAAGTCGCGGCCGATCGCATCCGCGGCTACCACGAGCAACAAAAGGCTCAGTCCTGGAGCTACGTCGAGGCCGATGGTACGCGACTCGGTCAGCGCATTACGCCCATCGACAAAGTGGGCCTTTATGTTCCCGGAGGCAAGGCTGCCTATCCGTCGTCAGTGCTCATGAATGCGCTTCCCGCTCAGGTGGCTGGCGTGGGCGAGCTCGTCATGGTGGTACCCACACCCGATGGCGTGCGCAATGCGGCGGTACTTGCCGCAGCCGCGATTGCCGGAGTGCATCGAGTGTTCACCATCGGTGGCGCCCAGGCTGTGGCCGCGCTCGCCTGGGGCACGCAGACAGTGCCTGCGGTCGACAAGATTGTGGGTCCGGGCAATGCCTATGTTGCCGAGGCCAAGCGCCGGGTCTTCGGGGTGGTCGGCATCGACATGATCGCCGGACCCAGCGAGATTCTGGTGCTCACCGATGGCTCGGTGCCCCCAGAATGGGTCGCCATGGACCTATTCTCCCAGGCCGAGCATGATGAGCTTGCGCAGGCCATTTTGCTGTGCCCCGACGCGAACTTTCTGGCGCGGGTTCGCCAGGCCATCGTGAGGTTGTTGCCGGGCATGCCGCGAAGGGCGGTCATCGAGCGCTCATTGGCCGATCGCGGCGCTCTGATTCAGGTGCGAGACATGGCTGAAGCCTGCGAGATCGCCAATCGCATTGCCGCCGAGCACCTGGAAATCATGGCTGAAGAGCCGGCGCGTTGGGCCGAGCGTATTCGCCATGCCGGTGCTTTGTTCCTGGGCGCCTGGTCCTGTGAGTCCCTGGGCGATTATTGCGCCGGCCCCAATCATGTGCTGCCCACTATGCGCACCGCGCGTTTTTCCTCACCCTTGGGCGTGTACGATTTTCAGAAGCGCTCCAGCGTCATCGAGATCTCCAGACAGGGCGCGCAACAGCTTGCGCCGGTGGCTGCGCGGCTGGCCCGAAGCGAAGGCCTTGAAGCCCATGCTCGCAGTGCTGACTACCGGTTTGACCCCCAACCTCAAGAGGCGTCATGAGTGCGTCGTCGAAACGATCGGTCGCTGATCTGATTCGGCCCGAGATTCTCGCCATCTCCAGCTATCACGTACCCTCGGCGCAGGGGCTGATCAAGCTCGATGCGATGGAGAACCCCTACCGGTTGCCGCTGTCGCTGCGCGAAGAGCTCAGCCGGCGCTTGGCCGATGCACTCATTAATCGCTATCCGGCGCCCAGTTATACGGGCCTCAAACAAGCTATCCGGTCGCATCTGGGCGTACCTGAGGGCTTTGATGTGCTGTTGGGCAATGGCTCAGATGAACTCATCACGTTCATTCTGGTCGCAACCGCCAGACCGGGTGCCTGTGTGCTGGCGCCCGTGCCTTCATTTGTCATGTACGAGATGTCCACGCGGCTTGCGGGCTCGCGCTTTGTTGGCGTGCCGCTTGCCAATGACTTCAACCTCGATCTGCCGGCCATGCTCGCCGCGATCGACGAGCATCAGCCAGCCGTGGTGTTTTTAGCCTACCCGAACAATCCCACGGGTAACTGTTTTTCACGTGAGGCGATTGAGACCATCCTGAGCCGGGCGCCTGGCCTGGTCGTGCTTGATGAGGCGTATCAACCCTTTGCGCTCGACACCTGGATGTCGGCTCTGGCGCAGTGGCCCAACCTGATCGTGATGCGGACGCTGTCCAAGCTGGGTCTGGCGGGTCTTCGCCTCGGCTACATGGCGGCGGCGACACACTGGCTGGTTGAGTTCGACAAGGTTCGTCCGCCCTACAACGTGGGCGTTCTGAACGAGATCGCCGCTGAGTTCGCCCTGGAGCATCTCGATGTGCTGGATGCGCAGGCCGCGCAGTTGCGCCAGGCCCGCGCCTCGCTCACCAAGGCCTTGCGGGGCCTTGCCGTAACGCAGGTGTTCGATTCCCGAGCGAATTTCATTCTGATTCGTGTTACCGATAGCGCCGCCACCCATGCACGACTCAGGGAATGCGGCATTCTGGTCAAAGACGTCGGTAGAATGCATCCGCTCTTGGCGAATTGCCTTCGGCTGACGGTGGGTACCCCAGCCGAGAATTCGGCGCTGGTTGATGCCTTGCGGCTGGTGCTGTCCGAGCGGCCTAAGGCGGTTTAGCGCTGTGGCCAATTCACCTTTTCAAAACTGCCCTGTTGGCTCTTGCAATCATGCGCAACGCTGAAGTCAGTCGCAATACCGCCGAGACTCAGATCCGGGTCAGCATCGGTCTCGATGGCACGGGCCGACAGCGTCTCGCCTCGGGCGTGCCTTTTCTCGACCACATGCTTGAGCAGATCGCCCGCCACGGGCTGATCGATCTCGAGGTCGAGGCCAAGGGCGATCTGCACATTGATGCGCATCACACGGTCGAGGACATCGGCATCACGCTGGGGCAGGCATTTGCCAAAGCTTTGGGCGACAAGCGCGGAATTCGCCGCTATGGCCATGCTTATGTGCCACTCGATGAAGCCTTGTCCCGCGTGGTGGTCGATCTGTCCGGCAGGCCAGGCCTCATCTGGCAGGTCGAGTTTCGCCGCGCCATGATCGGCGCCTTTGATGTTGACCTGGCCCACGAGTTTTTCCAGGGTTTTGTCAACCACGCCCAGGTCACCCTGCATATCGATAACCTGCGCGGAGACAACGCGCATCACCAGTGCGAAACCATCTTCAAGGCGTTCGCCAGGGCCCTGCGCATGGCGATCGAGCACGATTCGCGCGCGGCGGGTCTGCTGCCGTCGACCAAAGAGGCCCTGTAGCGGCTGCGTGCCGGATCGCATCGCCCTTGAGATCAACATGACGCGCATCGCGGTGGTCGACTACGGAATGGGCAATCTGCGCTCGGTAGCTAAGGCGCTCGAGCATGTTGGGCCGCGTGTACAGGTGCTCGTCACCGGCGATCCCGCGCAGATCGATGCGGCTGATCGGGTGGTGTTTCCGGGGCAGGGAGCCATGCCGGATTGCATGACGCATCTGTATCAGTCGGGTTTGCGCGAAGCGGTGCTGCGTGCGGCTGCCACGCGCCCGTTCTTCGGTGTCTGTGTGGGCGAGCAGATGCTGTTTGACTGGAGTGCAGAGGGCGATACGCCCGGCCTGGGGCTGTTCGCCGGGCGCGTGGTGCGCTTTCCGGCTCAGGCCATGTATCAGGCCGATGGCGCCCGTCTGAAGGTGCCGCACATGGGCTGGAACCGGGTGCGGCAAGTGCGCGCGCATGAGCTGTTTGACGGCGTGCCCGATGGCGCCTACTTTTACTTTGTGCACAGTTATTTTGCGCAGCCCAGTGACGAGCGCCTGGCCATGGGGGAAAGCGAGCACGGGGTTCGCTTTACCTGCGTGGTCGCGCGGGATAACATCTTTGCTACGCAGTTTCACCCCGAAAAAAGCGCCGCCTGCGGCCTCAAGTTATACGAGAACTTCGTCCGCTGGAATCCCTGAACCGCGCTCGTCGCGGCGGCAGGCTACACGCTCTCCGCACGGCGCACGTACTTTTGCACTCCGATGCTGCTCATTCCCGCCATAGACCTCAAGGACGGCCGCTGCGTGCGGCTTCGACAAGGTGACATGGATGACGCTACGGTCTTCTCCGAAGACCCGGTCGCCATGGCGCGCCACTGGCTCGACAAGGGTGCTCGCCGGCTCCATCTGGTCGATCTGAACGGCGCGGTTGCCGGTCAGCCGCGCAACGCCGGCGTCATCCGCGCCATCATCGATGAGATCGCCGGCCGAATCCCGGTCCAGCTGGGCGGCGGTTTGCGTGATCTTGACACCATCGAGCGCTACCTCGACGGCGGGCTGTCCTACGTGATCATCGGAACAGCGGCCGTCAAGAACCCCGGCTTTCTGCACGATGCCTGCGGCGCTTTCCCCGGGCAGGTCATCGTCGGGCTCGATGCCAAGGACGGGCGAGTCGCCACCGATGGCTGGAGCAAACTCACCAAGCATGATGTCGTCGATCTGGCCCGCAAATTCGAAGACTACGGGGTTGAGGCTGTCATCTACACCGATATCGGACGCGACGGCATGCTCACCGGGGTCAATATCGAAGCAACAGTGCGCCTTGCCCGAGCCTTGAAGGTACCGGTGATCGCCTCCGGAGGTTTAGCCGGCATCGCCGATATTGATGCGCTGTGCGCGGTTGAAGACGAGGGCGTTGAGGGTGCGATCCTGGGCCGGGCCCTTTATGAAGGCCATATTGATCTGGCCGCTGCCCAGACGCGTGCTGATGAGCTCAATGGCTGATTCGCGTGCTCACCAAGCGCATCATTCCCTGCCTTGATGTGACCGCCGGTCGCGTGGTCAAGGGGGTGCGCTTCCTTGAACTTCGCGATGCGGGTGATCCGGTCGAAATTGCCCGCCGCTACGATGAGCAGGGTGCTGATGAGCTCACCTTTCTGGACATCACCGCCTCAAGTGATGAGCGAGACATCATTTTGCATGTCATCGAGTCGGTGGCCGAGCAGGTTTTCATCCCCCTCACGGTGGGAGGTGGTGTCAGGGCGGTGGATGACGTGCGTCGGCTGCTCAATGCTGGCGCCGACAAAATCTCCATCAACACGGCGGGGCTGCAGAATCCGGCGCTGATCGGTGAGGCCAGCGCGCGTTTCGGATCGCAGGCGATTGTGGTGGCTATCGATGCCAAGGCCGATGGCCCGGGGCGTTGGCAGGTCTATACCCATGGCGGGCGCCGCCCCACCGGGCGCGATGTGCTTGATTGGGCCCGTGAGATTGAGAGCCTGGGGGCCGGCGAAATTCTGCTCACCAGCATGGATCGTGACGGAACCCGGCAGGGCTTTGACCTGCCGCTCACCCGCGCGGTGTCTGATGCCGTGGGTATTCCCGTCATCGCCTCCGGTGGCGTGGGCTCGCTCGAACATCTTGCCGATGGCGTGGTTCAGGGGCGCGCCGATGCGGTCTTGGCTGCCAGTATCTTCCACTTTGGCGAGTACACCATCGGTCAGGCCAAGCAGTTCATGGCCGATCGCGGCATCGCTGTGCGGCTCGGATGAAAGGTTTGGACGTGGACGAGCCACACCCGCAGACGTCAGCTGATAACTGGCTGGACGCGGTTGCCTGGAGCGCCGATGGTCTGGTGCCCGCCATCGCTCAGGATGCCAGTAGCGGTCGTGTACTGATGGTGGCCTGGATGAATCGACAGGCGCTCGCCGAGACCTTCGCCAGCGGGCGGGCAGTGTACTGGTCGCGCTCGCGGGGGCGTCTCTGGCGCAAAGGCGAAGAGTCAGGCCATGCCCAGTCGGTGCGCGAGATCCGCCTTGACTGCGACGGCGATGTGCTGCTCTTGGCAATTGACCAGACCGGTGGCATTGCCTGCCACACTGGGCGCGAATCCTGTTTTTTCCGGCGACTGCAAGACGGCGCCTGGCAGACTGTCGATCCCGTCATGAAAGACCCAGAGCTCATTTACCGATGAACGTGCAAGCTTCACCGGCCGCGGAAAGTGGGGCCGACATCCTTGATCGCCTGGCCCGAGTCATTGAGTCACGCCGCGGCCTAGACCCCGATAAATCCTACGTCGCGCGTCTGCTTGCGCGGGCGCCTGATGCAGTACTCAAGAAGATCGGCGAGGAGGCCACTGAGACGGTCATGGCTGCCAAGGATGGCGATTCTTCCCGCATCGTGGCTGAGACCGCTGATCTCTGGTTTCATTGTCTGGTGATGCTGGCGCACTTTGACCTGCATCCTTCGCAGGTGCTGTCAGAACTTGCCCGCCGTGAGGGGCTCTCGGGCCTGGAAGAAAAAGCGCTCAGAAAGGCGGTTGCCCGCGAGCAGAATGGCGACTGAGCGTCGCCGGGCTGACGCACTCATTTTGTCTGTCGGGGAGAAATACAGTGTCCGGCGATACCCATTCGTGCATTTTTTGCCGTATTGTGCGCGGCGAAATTCCAAGCCGCAAAGTGTTTGAAGACGAGCACATCCTCGCCTTTCATGACATCAATCCCGCCTCACCGGTGCACTTTCTCATGGTGCCCAAGCGGCATCTGGTCAATCTGCTTGATGCCGATCTGAGCCATCAGGCGTTGCTGGGCCATCTGTTCGGCTCGGTGGGCAAACTGGCCCGACAGGAGGGCCTTAGCGATGGTTTTCGTGTCATAGTCAATAACGGAAAGTCCGGTGGGCAGGAGGTGTATCATCTTCACGTCCATGTCCGGGGCACCCCGGGCGGCGCCGTTCCCGGAACGGCAGCCGAGTAGTTCAATCGAGGTTAGCCTGATCCAGGCGCCTCAGTCATCAGGAGCAGACGATGGGAGCGATGAGCATCTGGCACTGGTTGATTGTGCTCGTGATCATCATGTTGGTGTTCGGTACGAAGAAGCTGCGTAACATCGGCGGTGATCTGGGCGGCGCGGTCAAAGGTTTCAAGGACGGCATGAAAGACGGAGCGGCCAAATCGGGTGACAGTCCCGAGGGCGCTTCAGCGGGGCCTGCGGCACAGGTCGGTAGCGCTCCCGCTGCTCAGGCGTCGGCCAAAACCATTGACGTCGAGGCCAAAGAAAAGCACTGACCTCAGCCCAGCGCCCGCATCGAAGGGGTCGAGCGGCTGTATCAGGCCGCTCGATTCGTTTCGAGAGCTTTGCGTGCGTAGCCCGAGTTGTCTGAGCCTTAACGCTTCCAATGTTCGATTTCGGCTTTAGCGAGATGGCGGTTACCGCCCTGGTCGCGCTGGTGGTGTTAGGCCCCGAGCGTCTGCCCCGGGTCGCCCGTCAGGTCGGCCAGTGGATGGGCAAGCTGCAGCGCTATGTGTCTGATGTCAAGGCCGACATCAACAAGCAGATGGATTTGGAAGACCTGCGCAAGCTGCAGACTGAGGTGAGCTCTGCCGCGCGTGAGGTTGAGTCATCGGTTAGGTCTGCGGTTGACGGTGCTCAGTCTGAGTTCGATTCAATCGCCAAGTCGTTTGACGACAAGGCCATTGAGCCCGCCACCGACTGGGACCGTATCTACGCGCATCGGCGCATGCGTGAGCGCATCCGTGACCGCCGTGTTGAGCGCGACCGGGAATTACGTCGCAAGCGCCCCAAGCGGCGCTTTTATCGCGGCTGAGGCAGACATGGCCCAGGAAGAAAGCTTTATCTCGCATCTGGTTGAGTTGCGCGATCGCCTGATCAAATCGCTGATCGTCGTGCTGATTCTTTTCGGGGTGTGTTTCTACTTTTCACGCGACATCTTGTGGTTTCTGTCGCTGCCCCTGTATGACGCTCTTCCAGCGGGTGCCCGGCCGGTGTTTTTGGCGGGTGAGGGTGCGTTTTTCACCTTGACCAAGGTCGCGTTCCTGTCTGCGTTGCTGTTCGCGCTGCCTTGGGTTTTGTATCAGGCCTGGGCTTTCGTGGCTCCTGGGCTGTATTCGCACGAGAAGCGATTTGCCCTGCCCCTGATCGTTTCAAGTGTGTTTTTTCTGGTGGTGGGCATCAGCTTTGCCTACCTGTTCGTGCTCCCGGCGGCCTACAAGTTTTTCTTTGCGTTTGCCGAAGGCACTGGCGCGGAGGTCATGCAGGATCTGCAGAAGTACTGGGATTTCACCCTGGCCATATTCTTTGGCTTCGGTCTTGCCTTTGAAGTGCCGGTGGTCGAAATGCTGCTGGTCAAGCTGGGCATGGTGACCACCGAGCAGTTGCGCCAGATTCGTCGCTACGTGATTGTCGGAGCCTTTATTGCCGCAGCCATCCTCACGCCCCCAGATGTGCTCAGTCAGTTCATGCTGGCCATACCGCTCATCCTGCTCTATGAACTGGGCATTTTTCTGTCGGGTTTTCTGAAGGCGTACAGCCGAGCCCCCGAGGTCGACGAGTCCGACACCGTCGAGGAAGGCGCCGCAAAGTCCGAGGCCGCCCCGACTGGCGGCGGCGTGTCGGGCGAGCCGGTTGCCGCTGCCGCGTCCACCGGGCAGCCCGAATCGCCCACGTCCGGCAAATCCTGACAGGTGAGGGCTCAGTCAGGCTATCTTGGCGTGAAGAAAAGGCACTGAGAGCGGGCGCTCTGACTGTTCCAGCGCATCGACAAGCCACTGAGCATCGGGCGGCTTGCTTTGGGGTGTCGTACCCGCTCTCAAACCGGATTATCGTCGTCGATGAACTGATGGCCGACGCCGAGCCTGCGTTCAAGCTCAGCCGCCAGCGCCTGTACGCCGTATCGTTCAGTGGCGTGGTGGCCCGCCGCTACGTAAACCACGCCGGCTTCTCGGGCCAGATGGGTGGTGCGCTCGGAGATCTCGCCGCTGATAAACAGGTCGGCACCGCCGTCAATCGCGGTTTGCAGAAAATCTTGTGCGGCGCCTGTGCACCAGGCCACGCGACGCACGGGTCGTTCGAGCGTCCCCACCGCCAGCGGTTTGCGGCCCAGTCGGCGCGCGAGCAGCCGGGCAAGGCTGGCAGCGCTCGTAACCTGTGGCAAGTCGTGCCAGCAGACCAGCCCGTCGTCGCCCAGGCGGCCGTCGATTGTCCAGCCAAGGCGGATGCCCAGTTGAGCGTTATTGCCCAGCTCTGGGTGGACGTCCAGAGGCAGGTGGTAGGCAAACAGGTGCATGCCGCTGGCCAGCAGTTCAGCCATGCGGGCGCGACGCGGACCCAGGATGCGCGCATCTTCGCCACGCCAGAACCAGCCGTGATGCACCAGCAATGCATCAGCATGAGCCTGGTGTGCTGCGCGAATCAGCGAAAGACTTGCGGTGACACCACAGACCACACGACGGATGGGTCGATTACCTTCCACCTGCAGGCCGTTTGGGCAATAATCTTTGAAGCGGCTCGCGCCCAAAATGTCTTCAATACAGGCCTGCAACCGGGATGCCTGTATGGCCGCCGGGCGTCTGGATCCCTGCTCGTCTGAGCTGCGTTTCATGGTCAAAAAACTCTGGTTGGTTTTCGCGCAGACGGTTACCGTACTGCTGGCAACGGTGTTCACCCTGTCGGTGCTCAGGCCGGAGTGGCTGCCTGCACGGCTGGGTGGTGTCTCTGCGGGATTTCGCGCTCCGCCAGCCGCCCCTGACACGCCCAGGCATTCCGCAATTTTGTCATACGGCGAGGCTGCCCAGCGCGCCATCCCCGCGGTGGTGAACATCTACACCGCCAAAGCGGTGCGCATGCCTCCCGGGCATCCGTCCGTCGATCCGCGGCGCCCACCTGGTGAGTCCCCAGGCGAACGCCCCAGCAGCAGCCTGGGTTCGGGCGTCATCGTGTCGCGCGACGGATACGTGCTCACCAACCACCACGTGGTCGAGGCATCCGAAGAAATCGAGGTGCTCATGGCCGACGGTAGCCGCGCGCGGGCCCGGCTGGTGGGCAGCGATCCCGAGACCGACCTCGCGGTCCTGCGTATCGCCGGCCGAACCCTACCCGCCATCGAGTTTGGCGATTCGGATAGCGCTCGGGTGGGCGATGTCGTGCTGGCCATCGGCAACCCATTCGGTATGGGTCAGACGGTCACCATGGGCATTGTCAGCGCCCTGGGGCGAACGCAACTGGGCATCAACACCTTCGAGAATTTCATTCAGACCGACGCCGCCATCAATCCGGGTAACTCGGGCGGCGCGCTGGTCGATAGCCAGGGGAGGCTGATCGGCATCAATACCGCCATTTATTCGCGCACCGGGGGCTCCCTGGGCATCGGCTTTGCTATCCCCGTATCCACCGCCCGTAACGTCATGGAGCAGATCATCCGTACCGGAGCGGTCACTCGTGGCTATATCGGGGTTGAGCCGCAGGACATCACGCCCGAGCTCGCCGATGCATTTCGTCTGCCGCGTCGCGAGGGCGCCATCATCACGGGCGTGTTGCGCAACAGCCCCGCCGAGCGGGCAGGCGTGCAGGTGGGCGACATTCTGGTATCGGTTGAGGGCAAGCCCATCGCCAACACCGCCATCATGCTCAACACCATTTCTCAGCTGGCCCCGGGAACTAAGGCGCGTTTCCGTTTTCTGCGTCACTCGCGCGAAGTCGAACTGTTGATTACGGTGGGTCGCAGACCCGTGCCCGGGCAAAAGCGCGAGTAGGGGTGCTTGTGGTCATGCATAACCAATATGGCGGGTCGGCTTTGCCGGCGCGCGATGAGGTCCAGGCGCTAGTATGCGCAGCGCTGCGGTCAGGCCACTCTCATTGACCACCGAGGCCGCGCATTGATTTCACTTCAGGAGAAACGTGTCATGACCACCCGTCGCCAATTCGTGATCAAGGTTCTTCCCGCTGCAGCCGCACTTGCCAGTGTGTCTGGCAGCCTGGTTGCTCAGCCCGCCAAGCTCGAGGAGTCTGATCCGATCGCCCAGGCTCTGGGCTACAAGCACGACGCCAGCAAGGTTGACAAGGCCAAGTTCCCCACCTGGGCGGCCGATCGCAAGTGCAACAACTGCCAGTTGTACGCGGGTAAGGCTACCGATGCATGGGCTGCGTGCGCGGCCGTTGGCAACAAACAGGTTGCCGGTGCTGGGTGGTGCTCGGCCTGGGTCAAGAAAGCGGGCTGATCGTTGTTTTTTGGGGCGGATCGCCTGCGCTCGGTTCAGGGGCTTTAATTGCGGCATCGCAATAAGCTAAAATAACGGGTTATCAAATCGAGCGATCCCTTCAGTCATGAGCGAATCCGCCCTTCCCCCGCCCACTTCTGTTGACTCCTCCCGGCGCACGGCCATCGGTCTTGCGGCCGCCTGTGGGGGTGTTGGCGGCGTGGCAACTGTTGTTCCCTTCGTCAGCACCTTTGCCCCGTCCGAGAAGGCCAAAGCCGCGGGTGCGCCGGTTGAGGTTGACGTGTCTGGCATGGCGCCGGGCGAACTCAAGCGGGTTGAGTGGCGCGGCAAGCCGGTGTGGGTCCTGCGTCGCACGCCCGAGATGCTGGCCACCCTCAAGTCCACCGAAGATAAGGTGGCTGACCCCGCTTCGCTGCGCACCGCGTATCCCACGCCCGATTACGCCAAGAATGCACATCGGTCTATTAAGCCCGAGTACCTGGTGGTGGTGGGAATCTGCTCCCATCTGGGGTGTTCGCCGTCTGACAAGTTCCAGCCCGGGGCACAGCCGTCTCTTCCCGACGACTGGGCCGGCGGTTTTCTGTGCCCCTGCCACGGGTCAACCTTCGATATGGCGGGGCGCGTCTACAAGAACAAGCCCGCCCCCGACAACCTCGAGGTGCCGCCGCATAAGTATTTGTCGGACGCACGCATTCTCATCGGTGACGACAAGGCCTGATTCAAGCAGGCCCTCTGGCGAGGCGTCGGCATCCTTCAATTGATGCGTATGAAGACAGGCAACAGCGATTTCCCGGCGCATACGCGTATACCCAGACCTGAATAAACCACCCGCGCGCAAGTTTCGGCGAGGAGCAAACAAGATGGCGCAGCAAAAACCGATTGAAACGTCCGGTCTTCTGGGCTGGGTCGACCAGCGCTTTCCGCTGACGGCAACCTGGAAGGCGCACCTGTCTGAGTACTACGCGCCCAAGAATTTCAACTTCTGGTATTTCTTCGGTTCGCTGGCCATGCTGGTGCTGGTCATCCAGATTGTCACCGGCATTTTTCTGGTGATGCATTACAAGCCTGATGCGTCGCTCAACGCGGCCGGAATTCCGGTGGCCTTCGCCTCGGTCGAGTACATCATGCGTGATGTGCCCTGGGGATGGCTGGTGCGGTATCTGCATTCCACGGGAGCCTCGGCATTCTTTGTGGTGGTGTACCTGCACATGTTCCGCGGGCTCATTTACGGCTCGTATCGCAAACCGCGTGAACTGATCTGGATCTTTGGTTGCCTGATCTTCCTGTGCCTGATGGCCGAGGCCTTCTTCGGCTATCTTCTCCCATGGGGGCAGATGTCTTACTGGGGAGCCCAGGTCATCGTCAACCTATTCTCGGCCATTCCCTTTATTGGCCCTGAGTTGTCGGTATGGATTCGTGGCGACTATGTGGTCGGCGACGCTACGCTCAACCGCTTTTTTGCTTTCCATGTGATCGCCATCCCGCTGGTGCTGCTGGGCCTGGTCGCTGCGCACATCGTGGCCCTGCATGAGGTCGGCTCCAACAACCCCGATGGCGTTGACATCAAAGCCAAAAAAGACGCGGCTGGGCGTCCACTGGACGGCATCCCGTTTCATCCTTATTACACGGTGCATGACATTCTGGGCGTGTCGGTCTTTCTGATCGCGTTCTCGGCCATTGTATTTTTCGCGCCCGAGTTCGGCGGATATTTCCTTGAGTACAACAACTTCATTCCGGCTGATCCGCTCAAGACCCCGCCCCACATTGCTCCTGTCTGGTACTTCACGCCCTACTACTCGGTACTGCGGGCTGTCACCGAAGATTTCCTCACTTACTGGATGACCCCGTTTCTGCTGCTGTATGCGTTGCTGGTCGTTGCTACTGCACGCCAGGCCAGCGTCAAGCTGATCACCGTGCTCGCGGTGGCGGCATTGGTTGGGGGCTTTTTCGTGGTTGAGGCCAAGTTCTGGGGTGTGGTCGCCATGGGTGCTGCGGTCATGGTGCTGTTCGCATTGCCCTGGATCGACAACAGTCCGGTACGTTCCATTCGTTATCGGCCCGGTTGGCACAAGTGGGTTTATGGTTTGTTCGTTGTGGTGTTCGTCGTGCTGGGCTACCTGGGCGTCAAGCCACCTGAGGAAACCCTGAACCTGATCGCCAAAATCGGCACCCTGCTCTACTTCGCGTTCTTCATGCTGATGCCTTGGTGGAGTGCCATGGGTGAGTTCAAGACCGTGCCCGACCGCGTCACGTTTGCTGCGCACTGAGCCGGAGCATCCAAAATGAATAAACTTCTGTCCCTGTCGGTTTCGGTGCTCTCTGCTCTGTTGATCGGTTCGGCTCAGGCTGCCGGGGGCGGTGCTTATCCGCTTGACCGGTTTCCGGTCGAAAAACTGACCGATCAGGCGGCCCTGCAGAACGGCGCCAAGCTGTTCGTGAACTACTGTCTCAACTGCCACGGCGCATCGGCGATGCGCTACAACCGTCTTCGTGATATTGGCCTCACCGAAGACCAGATCCGGCGCAACCTCATGTTCTCCGCGACCAAGGTTGGCGAGCCCATGACGGTCGCGTTGCGCGCGGCTGACGCCAAGGAATGGTTTGGCGCGCTTCCGCCTGACCTGTCGTTAATTGCCCGGGCGCGTGCGTCGCACGACGGAACCGGTTCGGACTGGCTGTATACCTACCTGCGTGCCTACTACCGAGACGCGACCCGCAGCACGGGCTGGAATAATGCGGTCTTTGAGAACGTCGGAATGCCTCACGTCCTATGGGATTTGCAGGGCCCGCGGGGTGCCACGATTGAAGACGTTCGTGAGGTTCGTGATCCGAAGACCCATGCATCATCGGGGTTTACCCGCACCGTGGTCAGCTTCGACACCTCCGGAGCGCGCTCTGAGCGCACTGAAAAGCTTGAAGGCGGGGGCCACCCGCATGCCGGTAAAACAATCAAGCTGGGCAAGCCCGAGGGCGGCCAGCTTTCCGCAGCCGACTACGACAAGCAGGTCGCTGATCTGGTTGCGTTCATTACCTACATGTCAGATCCCACGGCTGCCCAGCGCACGCGATTGGGTGTGTGGGTACTGTTGTTTTTGTCGATCTTCACCGTTTTCGCCTGGCACCTTAATCGGGTGTACTGGAAAGACGTCAAGTAAGTCCGCGACTGCCTGACGGGCGGGCAGGTCGGCATTGACGACCTGCCCGTTGATGTTTTCAGACTGGCCACTGTTTCTGGAGCCCTAAGCCATGATGGTCCTGTACTCCGGCACTACCTGCCCTTTTTCACAGCGCTGCCGTTTTGTGCTGTTTGAGAAAGGTATGGATTTCGAGATTCGTGATGTTGATCTCTTCAACAAACCCGAAGACATCTCGATCATGAATCCGTATGGCCAGGTGCCCATTCTCGTCGAGCGCGATCTGATTCTGTACGAATCGAACATCATCAACGAATACATCGATGAGCGCTTCCCTCATCCGCAACTGATGCCTGCTGATCCGGTCATGCGTGCACGGGCACGTTTGTTCCTGTTTAATTTTGAGCGTGAGCTGTTCGTGCATGTTCAGACGCTTGAGCGTCGTGATCCGGCCAAGGATGCCCATAAAAACCAGGACAAGGCGCGTCAGCAGATTCGTGATCGGCTCACGCAACTGACGCCCATCTTCATCAAGAATAAACACATGCTTGGTGAGGAGTTCTCAATGCTCGATGTGGCCATCGCGCCCCTGCTCTGGCGCCTCGATCACTACGGCATTGAGCTGCCAAAGACGGCGGCTCCGCTTCTGCGCTACGCTGAGCGCATTTTTTCGCGCCCTCATTACATTGAAGCCCTGACGCCCTCCGAGAAGGTCATGCGTCGTTGAAGCTAATTCGGGCGCTATATTTGCCGCAGAGTCATGGCTGAACTGTCCACCAAACCCTATCTGATCCGCGCGATTCATGCGTGGTGCAGTGACAGTGGTTATCGCCCTTACATCGCGGTGATCGTCGATGAACATACGATCGTGCCGCGTGAGTACGTCCGCAACGGCGAGATCGTTTTGAACGTGTCAGAGCAGGCGACCAATCGTCTGCGCATCGGACCTGATCTGGTTGAATTTGAGGCGCGGTTTTCTGGGGTCGTGCGAAGCGTGTCTATCCCTATCGATAACGTTTCGGCCATCTACGCGCAGGAAACCGGACACGGTATGGCGTTCGATGTGCCCAAGCCTGCGGCCGGGTTGCCGGCTGGGCCAGTCGAGTCGACCGCGGCGCTTGAGGTTTCCGAGACCTCTCCGGCCGGCTCCGCTGTGCAGTCGGGCAAGCGTGCGACCTTGGCTGCTGTGCCAGACACTGGCTCGTCCAGGGCGGCGGTCGCTCCTGAGCCGTCTGAACTGCCTCGCAAGGCGAGCAAAGGCCCCCGCGTAGTCGCGCCGCGCTCCGGCGGCGGGGTGCGTGGCAAGGTCGATCCGGACGCCGTCTCTGCGGCTAAGCCTGGCGGCGAAGGCGAGGCTGCGGCGCCCGCCCCCGTACGTGCCAAACCGGCAGCCCGGCGCCTGAGGGCCGTGCAGGACGGCCAGCACAAGACTGTGCCCGTGCCTGATAGCGGCAAGGCACCGGAAGCGGCGTCCACATCAAAGGGGCCTGACGACACACCGCCCGATGAACCGCCCCCGGGTCGTCCATATCTCAAGCGGATCAAGTAGTCGTAGTGTTCGCGCGTTAACATTGTTGCAGCACATGCCGGCTTAGCTCAGTTGGTAGAGCAACCGCCTTGTAAGCGGTAGGTCACCTGTTCGAGTCAGGTAGCCGGCACCATCTTCTGTCTGCGCTCTGGCTCAGTCTGCCAGCCAGCCGCGCAGGGTAGCCTTTAAGGCGCGCCAACGTTCGTAGATGAAGCCCAGAACCCGGGCGTACCAGGGCATGTCAAGCACCACGACCGCGTAAAACTGTTGCGGGGCTTTCATGGCGGACGAGACGGGCACTGACCACTGTACAGAACGACCGTCGCTGGCGATTGTTCCGTTCGACTCTAGAACCCGCGGCGCCTGGACCGTCCACTTGAGGGCCCGCCCTGCAAACAGACTCTCGGCAAGCGCAGCCCCTCCCAGGCTATCGAGGGAGCGATCGCGGCCGTCGCCCATGTTCAGACGATTCTCGATACGAAAGGTCGACTCGTCGATGCGCTCAACCTTCAGGAGTCCCATTTTGGACTCGGTACTGCCCCCAAGGGAGCCCGCAAAAGCGACCGTAGGCGCGCTGAGCTGAACCTTGCAGACGACATTACCCGATGAGCTGGTCTCGGACGTCTCGACCTGAACCCCTTTGGCCGTGTCTGCACGGGCCTGTCTGAACAGGTCATCACATAGCTTTTTGCTGGCATCGCCCATGGTGGCCAATGCAGCCAGCTTGGCATCGAGGCGAAACTCGGCCGTGTAAGAAGCTCGCGTGCTATCGACTGAAATCGACTGCTCAAGATCAAAGCAGCCGCCCAATAAACCCAGTGGCAGAATGAAGGCGAACCAGTGGGGCAGGCGAAACCTTAGTGAGGACAGATAGCGCAACATGATGGATCGACAGGGACCGGGTTAAGACTAATAAGGCAGTAATCAGACTCAGGAAGGCCGTTCAGGGCCGGCTGACGGGCTGCGCTGAATCGTGCGCGCGAGGCTCAAGCCATTTGCTGACCAAGGGAGCCTTCCATTGTGCCAGTCCGTCGAGCAGGCTGTCGATCGTGTCGCTCATGACGATCATACGACCGTGATCGGGCTTCATGAACCCTTCGACCACCGCATGGTCAAGAAAAGCCTGCAGGGGATTGAAAAACCCGTTGACGTTCAGCGCACCGCAGGCCTTGCTTGGTGAACCCTGGTGGTCATTCAGTTGGGTCAGGGTGGCCACTTCGAAGAGCTCTTCCAGGGTGCCCAGACCGCCCGGCATGGCGATGAACGCATCGGAGAGTTCAGCCATGCGTGCCTTGCGGGCTCGCATGTCAGCAACGATCTCGTGCCGGCTCAAGGCGGGATGCAGATGTCCCCGCTCAAAAAGCCGACGATTAATGATGCCGGTGACATCGGCCCCACCGGCCAGGGCAGCATCCGCGAGGACTCCCATCAAGCCCATATGGGTGCCCCCATAGACCAGCCCGATGCCACGTCGGGCGATACCGGCGCCCAGCGCGCGGGCCGCGGCCGCATAGTCGGGCGAAGACCCGTGATTGGAACCACAGAAGACGGCGATACGCCTCACTGGTTTAGCACCGTGATGCTGACGCGACGGTTGCGCGGATCGGCCGGGTTGTCAGGTAGGAAAGGTACGGTGTCGGCGACACCCTCGAGTCGAGCGAATCGGTTTGAGGTAATGCCAGAGCCTTCCATCAGTTTACGGGTTGCGTCGGCACGCTCGGTGGACAGCGTCCAGTTGTTTCGGCCGCTGGCTGCCGAGAACGCAACGCTGTCGGTATGTCCGCGAATAGCGATCTTGTTTGGCATGCCCTGAAGGCTTTTGGCGACCTCCGACAGTAGCTGAGACGCGCGAGGCTCAAGGTCTGATGTGCCCAGCCTGAACATTGAAAAATCGGCTTTGTCGATAATTTCGATACGCAAGCCATCGGGCTCGCGGGTGATCAGGACCTGGTCTTTGATGTTCTCAAGCTGCTTGTTCTCGGAGATTTTCTCTTTGATTTCCTGTTGCAGCTTTTGGAAATTTTCTTCGTCCTGGGTTTTTTCCTTGCCTCGGGCCGGATCATTCTTGGGAGCGTCTTCCTGGGGCCCCTCGCGGTTTTGTTGTTCCTGCGTGGAACCGTCGTCGGTGCTGGGGCCACCCTTTGATTGCGGTGTCAGCCGCTCAAGAATGGAGGTCTGCTTGGCCGTGAACTGAAAGCCGTCTGGGTCAATGATTGAGCGACCGCCCAGCAAACCATCTGAGCCCGCCAGTTCGCCGAATTTGATCTGGCTGTGCGAGGCCGGGCGGAAATATTCGGCGATGCTTTTGCGCTGGCTGGAATTGGTAGCGCCCAAAAGCCACATCAGCAGGAAGAAGGCCATCATAGCCGTCATCATGTCGGCCAGCGCGATCTTCCAGGCGCCGCCGTGCGCACCGCCGTGACCTTCTTCGACGATAATCTTGCGGATAATAGGACGTTCGGCTGCAGGAGCCTCCGCTGCCGCCGCCTCGCCTGAGTCGGCGGGCTTGGCCTCTTCAGCCGCTTTAGCGGCTGCCTCGTCCTCGGGCTTTTTGGGGTCGTCAGCCATCAGCGGTTTCGCGAGAGGCGCTCAGCGAGCCTCATCAGGCGCCTCGCAGTGCGTCAAAGACCTCAGAGAAGCTAGGCTGGTTGTGATGACTGATGCAGGCTCTGGCCGACTCAATGACCACCGGCTGCGGTTGACCCTTCAGATTGGAAACAATCATGTTCATGATGACGTGAAAGACCTGACCCTCCTCGTCGAGGATCTGGCCCAGGCGGTTGGCAAAGGGCTCAAACATGCCGTAGGACAGAAACACGCCCAGCATCGTGCCCACCAGCGCTGCGCCGATCAGGGCGCCCAGAACGGCCGGCGGCTGATCGATGGCGCCCATGGTCTTCACCACACCCAGCACGCAGGCAACAATGCCTAGCGCAGGCATCGATCCGGCCATGACCGTAAGAGCGGCGGGTGCCCGCATCGCCTCATGGTGGTGCGTCTTGATAGCCGTCTTCATGATGTCTTCGACCGCATCGGCATCGAGATTGCCCTGCGAGATGACCGCCAGGCGCAGCGGATCACAGATGAGCTGCACGATGGAGTGGTCTTTGGCCAACTTGGGAAACTCGCCAAAAATCGGGCTGGAGTCTGGGTTCTCGACGTGGGCCTCAAGCGCTACCACCCCTTCTTTCTTCATGACAGCCAAAAGCTTGCCGACCAGCACAATGAGGTTGAGGTAGTCCTCCTGCTTCCACTTGGGCCCCGAGATGCACTTGCCGATGCCGCCCATGGCCGCCTTGAACACCGGAAAGCTGTTGCCGACCAGCGAGGCACCGATCGCCGCACCTGCGATGATGATGAACTCAAAGGGGGCAGCCTTGATGATGGGCGCCATCTTGCCGCCGGCCGCCACATAGCCACCGAGCACCGCACCGAACACCACCGCCAGGCCAATAAAGAAAAACATGACGACCCCTTAAGACGGAAACAGACACCACACCCCGATGCACCAGCCAAACATAAGCTGAAACATCAGGTCGAGTAAATTACCAAGAATGACGACCGGCAGGCCGAGGTAGGCGACGCAGAGAATAAGCCCCATCAACGTCAACCGGGGCTTGGGAATGTCATGCCCCAGAACGACGTTCCGCCCCGATTTTTCTGACCTGGTCAAACTCAACTGTGGTACTGGGGGTATCGGCATGGACCGTGCAATCTTGACCCGTCGGGCGCTGCGTGGGTCGGGGCAGGGCGCGCCAGGACCCATTTGGATCCCATCAAACTTATTATATCGGCATGGATCTCATCTGGGACTCTGTTCCTTCCGGACTTTGGCAACAGCTGCATGCAGCTCAGCGCGGCGCGATGCAGCAGTCGTGGCTTTATGGCGAGGCTTTGCGCGCCTTGGAGGTGCCTATCCATCGGGTGATGGCCTTCGAGAACGGACAGGCGGTGGCCGTAGCCCAGTTCATGGTTAGACGAATCGCGGGCTACCTCTCGCTGGCTTCGTGCGCGCGTGGGCCGGTGTTTTCCCCCGGTCTGGACGCGGGCAAGCGCCAGCTCTTTTACCGTCAAGTTCGAGCCAGCATCCCAACACGTGCCTTACGTGTCACGCTGTTTGCGCCTGATGCACCCCTCGAGTCTGTCCGGCAGGAGCTGTCGGGCTTCAAACGGGTGATGACAGGTTATTCAACCGTCGCGATCGATCTGGCACAGCCGGCCGATGATTTGCGCGCGGCTATGGACGGCAAGTGGCGAAACCGGCTGGTGCGAGCCGAGGCCGAGCCGTCGCTGAAAGTGTTTGTCAACGCGAGCCCACCTCAGGTGCGGTGGTTGCTCGCGCGCGAAGGTGAGCAGCGTGCGACGCGCAATTTTCGCGGGCTGCCTACCGAGTTTGTACAGGCCTGGATGGATTCGGCGCAGGCTCCGGCCAAGGCCTTTGCGATCAGCCGCGCTGAGGTGGCGGGCGAGATCGTAGCTGCGATGCTTTTTCTACTCCACGGAAGTGTTGCGACCTATCACATTGGTTGGGCCGATGAGGTCGGGCGCAAACTCAATGCGCACAACCTGCTGCTGTGGCGGGCGATGCAGTATCTGGCCGAACGGGGCGTGTCAGCGCTAGATCTGGGGGGCGTCAACACGCACGCGTTGCCGGGCATTTCGCGCTTTAAGCTGGGCACAGGCGGCACGGTGCTGACGCTCGCCGGCACGTACTGCTGAGGCGCTGGCGTTGTTATGAGGCTTTAAACAAGAGCGGACCGTCGGGCGGTATGGGCCTGGGGATGCGGCACTCAGTTGCGCAAAATATCGCCGCACAC
>JBIKMC010000195.1:0-6584 GCA_044359405.1 Burkholderiaceae bacterium | reverse complement strand
GGTGGGAATCTGCGCAGCCTCAATGATCTGGCCCGTCGTCACCAGCGTCGTTCCGAGTTTAAGCAGGCCCTTGGCAGCCAGTGGCAGCGTATCGATTCGCACCGCCCCCAATCGATCACCGGTATCGACATCCGTGAAGCCAAAATCGGTGGCTGCAAAGGTATAAGCCGTGTTCTGGCGCGTGGTGATGGTCTTGTTCGCACCGGCGGGCGCATCGTTGATGTTCGCCACCGCCGCAGAGCCCGCCGAGGTGACCGCCTCGGCCGTGCCCTGCTGGTCGGTGTAGCTGGCCACCACCGTGATGACCTTGCCCACCTCGGCCTGCGTCAGCGTGAAGCTGCTGCCCGTCGCTCCCGCAATACTCGCCCCGCCCGCACGCCACTGGTAGTTGATCGTGCCCAACCCATCCACATCGGCCAGGTTGTTTGAGACCGTCAGCGTCTCGCCCTGCCTGGCCGTCCCACTGATCGTCACCGTACCAGTTGGCGCATCATTGGCGGCGGTGATGTCGAGACTGATGCGCTTGGGTGACGCATCAAACAGCGACGCATCCCGCACACTGAAGTTGAAACTCGCCGCGGCAAGGCCATTCACCTGTGCGGCCGGCTCAAACTTGAAGCTTGCGATCTGCGCAGCCTCAATGATCTGACCCGCCGTCACCAGGTTTGTGCCGAGTTTAAGCAGTCCCTTGGACGCCAGCGGCAAGCTGTCGATTCGGACAGCGCCCAAGCTGTCGCCAACATCTGCATCGGTAAAACCAAAATCAGCAGCGGTGAAGGTGTAGGGCGTATCTTCGAGCAAGGTAAGTGTGCGGTCGGAGCCTGTGGGCGCACGGTTTCGCACGATTCCATAGCTTTCGATCTCGCCGAGGTACAGGGCGTCGGCTGCGCCCTGAAGGTCTCCGCCACCCAGATTGCCTGCCTGCGACACAAAGGCCAGCTGGTCGCCTCCAGGCGACAGCAGCGGCGTCAACACTTGATCATCAGCCGGCGCGCCGCCCAGCGCGACGCTGGACACCAGCGCAGTAATACCCAGACTTGGCGCGTGGGCGAACGCCTGCAGCGGCGAGCCCTGGGTGAGACCGGGGCCCTGATCGCTGCTGAACAGCAGCAAGCTGCCGTCGTCGGCCAGTCCCTGCAAATCGAAGGCGGACGAGTAATAGTTATCGAGCCCAGAGACAGCAACAGCGTCGCTCGGGGCGGCCAGGGTGGTTCTATACAGGCGCACCTCGTCGCCTACCAGGCGCTCGAACAGCACTTGCCCGTCGGCCAAGAGTCCGGCCTCGGCGCCGAAGGCCTTGCCACCCTGACGACTGACCAGGGTCAGCGCTGCCGCAGCACCGGGCTTTGCCTGCCAGAGGTAAAGGTCTTGCAACGTATTGTCATCGAGGTTCGAGAACGAGGCTGTCGAGGCAAACAAGACCTGTACCGAACCGTCGCTGGCGAGGCGAACGTCGTGCAGCAGCGAGGCATCGCCTTGCGGCGGCCCTATGCCGGCAAGGTCGCTCACCCGACGCACAGTCAAAGTCTGCGTGTCGATCAGATAAATGTCTGAACGATCATTGTTGTCGAGCACATCATCGAGCAACAACGGCGACGCGGTCTGCACCGCGACAAAACGCCCGTCGGCCGACAGACGAACCGCCTCAACGTAGAGGTCAATGCCGCTTTGGCCAAGGACTGCTGCGATCAGATCGGCGCGCGCAATGCTGGGCTGAGCTCCTGCAAGGTCGACGACAGCAAGTTGGCTCTGTGGTGCCGCCCCTGGGGTCGCATCACGCGCAGGTACCGTGTAGTGCACCAACACACGATCGCCGCCGTCGGCAAACTGGGCGTCGACGACATTGATGGGCGCGCCTGCAAGCGCCGGCTGATCGCCGATGAGTTGGGCGAGATCCGCACGATAACTTTGGGCGCCAACATCGTAGACAAAGACAGCCGACCGCGTGCTGGCTGAGCCGCCCGATGTGACGGCGCCGCTATCGATGAAGCTCACCTTCACCAGCAGGCTGAGGCCGTCGGCCGCAAACTCCAAGGGCTCGATACCGATCGGTATCGCCGAGCCCAGGGCGACTGCGTCCAGAGAGGGATAGCTCAGCGAGCGAAGCGCGTCAGCCATGATGATCTGTCAGTCAGCTCGAAGCCATCAGATGGAGAAAAACACCTGCTGCGACTGCAACTGCTGCACGAAGCTGCCCGCCAGTCGGGCCACGTCGAGCGGCGCTACAGGTCCGTTACCGTCGGCATCGAAGCGCACCAGCAGACTCGAGGTGTCGAAGAGCACTCGGTCATCAGCATCGGCCGCGACCGCGCCAGGCCCTTTGACAAAAGCGCCCGAGGGCACGAGGCCTGACTGGGAAATGCCCGCTTTGACAATGTCCACACCAAAACTTCCGACATCAATCATGAGCAGGTCAGTCTGCGGATCAAAGTCGGTGATGAGGTCTGCAAGACTGCCTTGGCCGTTGAAGCCCATGAAGAAGCCGTCACTGCCCTGACCACCCGTCAGCGTGTCTATACCCAGACCGCCCTCAAGATAGTTGTCACCGGCGTTGCCAACCAGCTCGTTGGCCAATGCATTACCCGTAGCCGACACATGGCTTGTGCCGATCAGCTCGACGCGCTCCACACTGGCGTACGACTGAAGGTCGATCGAAAGCGCTGAACGGATCGCATCCGACCCGCCACTATCTTCGATCGAGTCGAGCAGGTCGGTGAGCACGTAGGTGTCATTACCCAGGCCACCCACCAAGGTGTCGGCTCCCGGGCCGCCGGACAACAAGTTGTCGGCGGAATTGCCAACAATGCGGTTGGGCAGCGAATTGCCGCCGCCAGAATACGCGCCGCCCTCAAGCAAGACCAGATGCTCGACGTTGGCGGGCAGCACGTAGTTGCTGCGTGCCTCTACCGTATCGGCGCCCTCGCCACTGAACTCGATGATGGTATCGAAGCGCGAATCGACCTGATACCGGTCATCGCCTGCGCCACCGGCCATGCGGTCAACGCCTGCGCCACCGTCGAGCGAGTCGTTGCCACCCATGCCCAGCAAGGTGTCCTCACCCAGACCGCCCGCCAGTTGGTTGATCGCATCGTTGCCGATCAGTAGGTTGGCCAGCTCATTGCCGGTCAGATCGATGGCGATACCAGCTTGGGCGCTGAGGTTTTCCACGTTGGTCGGCGCCGTATACGAGCGGCTCACGATTGCGGTGTCGATTCCGCCTGCACCCTTGGCAAGTACTTCAACGACAAGATCGCCCGCGTCATCGATCAAATACTGATCGTTGCCTGGGCCACCGGCCATCGTGTCGGCGCCGACGCCACCATCCAGCGTATCGTCGCCACTGCCGCCATCAAGGTAGTCGCCCCCCGTTCCCCCGAAGAGCACATCACCGCCCGCGCCGCCGACCAAACGGTCGTTACCGGCATTTCCGAACAGCGAGTCATTACCGGCAAGGCCGTAGAGCACGTCATCGGAGATGCTCCCGTAAAGCGCATCGGCAGCCGTGGTACCGCTGGAGGTGGTTCGGTCACCTTGCGCCTCGATGCTGAGCGTCCAGTCACTGGAGAGCCCCTGGGGGTCGGTGGCGCGAAGCACAAGACGCCCCACGGGCCCGTTGACATTTTCGCTAAGGGCGTAACGCACCGAGCTGAAGTCAGCAAGGTTTAGGGTATCGCCGACCGCGAGCTTGCGGGTACCGATGGATACGGAGCCCAATTGCGGCAGCTCGACGATCGATACCGTATCGATCGCAGACTCGGGGTCTTGCGGCCGCGACAATTCGAGGGCCGTCGTGCCATCGGCCACTCTGACCACGATGCCCGCATTGGGACCAAATCGTGGCGCATCATTGTCGGGCGTCACGAACACCCGCACCGACGATGAGGCCTGCACACCCTCTGCATCGGTCGCCATGTACCGCACAAAGCCCGCATCGCCGTTGCGATCCTTGTCGGTCTCGTACACCCATTCTTCGACTTCGTCGGCGCCCACTTCAGCACCCACGGTCAGCGTCTCGCCGTTGGGCCGCAACACGCGTCCCCAGGCCGGCAACTCGGTGACCTTCACCTTGACTGCCGTACCTTCGGGGTCAACAGGAACCGTGATGCCCAGAGGCAATGGCGTCGACCGATCTTCAATGAGCTCGACAGAGCTGGGCTCTTGAACCTGCGGCGCCTGATTGTCGCCCCACTGGAAGGTGAGCACGCCCTCGGTGGACTGGCCCTGCTCGTCAAACGCCTTCAGCAGCACCTTGACCTGACCCTGGAAATCGGCCGGCGGTGTGCCCTTGAAGGTCTTGCTTTGATCATCGAAGCTCAGCCAATCCGGCAGCGCCTCGCCCTGGACGCCGCTGGCCTCGATCCGAAGCGATCCGAGCGTACTGGGCTTGCGGTCAAGCACATTGGCGATACCAAATTCGCTGGAGACCAGATCAACCTTGGTGGACTCGTACACCACGTCATCGATATCGAACTTCAGCGTGAAGTCGATCGAATCGACCTTGGGAAACTGCTGAGCCCCGGCCTCCGTGAGGCGAATGTCGTAAATCGCCTTCTGCCCCTTGGTGTCTTTCAGCGTGAAAGACAACAGCGAAGCATCGACCGCCTGGTCATTGATGGTCAGACCCGAGAATGCATGCGTGAGTCCCTCGGGGTCGGTGCCGGGCTCGAGCACCAACTGTACCTCGGCCAGAGCCGTCCCCTTCTTGGCCTGATAGGCATTCAGGTAAATGAGTGCAAACAGGATTTCGCCTTCTTCGCCTGCAAGAACCGGATCCTTGGGTTTAGGCTCTTCGGGCGGCGTGGGCGTAATCGGCTGACCCTCGGATGGTGGCGTCGGCGGAACCGGATCGGGCTCGGGCGGCGGCATCGGCGTGATCGGCTCGATCTTGTCAGGATCAAAAATGATGTCGGGGGGCAGCTCGTACAAGAGGTCGTCGCCCTTGTCCACCTCAACCGGTGTTTCAAACAGGGTTCGATTGATGACCGGAGCCCGGCCACCGCTGATCGACTGAACCGATATTTCCTGATCGCCGAAGATGATCTTTTCGACCCCATCGAGCAGGTCAAGGCCCAGATTGCCATCGTTGGGGTTGACGTCGGCCACGCTGATCTTGCGTTCAAAGGCATCGTATGACACCCGATAACCGGCTGCGGTACCCGCGTAGGTCACCGTGTCGAAGCCCAAGCCGCCATCGATGCTGTCATCTCCGCCGCCGGCGATGAAACTGTCGTCTCCGGCGCGACCTTGCAAATGATTGGCTGCCGCATTGCCCACGAGACGATCGCTGCCAATGCCACCCACCGCATGTTCGATGACAGTCCAGTCTGCAAACGGATATTCGGTGCCCGCACCTGAGAGCGCGCCTTCGGCAAGGTCGATCACCAGATCGACACTGACCATGGCAGCATTCAACCAATCAATGCCACCCTCGTCGGCGATGGTGCGAGGCGTGGCCTTGACACCAAAGCCTGCATCGCTGAACACCAGCGTGTCGTCGCCACTGTCACGCCAGCCATAGGCCCGCAGGGACAATGACGCAATCTGGCCGGTCTCTTCTGCGCGGACATCACGCACGCGCACTGTCCAGTCGCCAGCGGCCTTCTCACCCATGAACTGCACACTGGAGAAGTCCCACAACAGGTGGGTGGGCACACCGCTGTCAATGCCAGATAGCCCGAAGGGCTGCTCGGCATTGACCGTCGGCCGGTTCATCAGCGTGGAGACCGTACCGCTGGGCGAGACCACCTCAATGGTGAGATCTCCCATGCGGGTATGGCGCAGGTCGACCGACAATTCGATGTGACCGACCCGCACGTTGCCGTCGAGGCTGAATACGCGCTCATAAGCGCCCGTTCCGTCGGGAATGGCGTCCCGAAGACCAAAGGCACGATTCGCCACCACCAGCTCGTTGTTGGCTGTACTGGTGCGCTCCCAGGTCTGCGCAAGTTGCACGGCAGCCCAGGCATCGAGCAGGCCAAAGCCCAGGTTGTCGTTGAAACCAAGGCCAGCGCCGTTCAAGTGCACCGCGCCGTTGTGCTTCCAATCCTGATTGTCAGGCCTGCGCGCCGAGAGCGCGAGAATCTCCTGAACATCGCGGTAACCAAGTTCCGGATTGGCCTCAAGCATCAGGGCCACGACACCCGAGACCACGGGTGCTGCTGCCGAAGTGCCGCTGAACTGGGTGTAGTTGCCACCCGTGTTCAGCCCAAGGCCTGGCTCGCTGCGGTCAGTCGTCAGCACGCCCGAGCCGTAAGCGCCCACCAGCACATTGGCGCCCGGCGTTGAGAACCCTGCCGGTGATCCATCAGCCTCGGTTGCACCAACCGTGATGACCTCTCGGGCATTCGCAAAGTTGCTGTAGTTGGTGTTGGCACCAAAGCTGTTGCTGTTGCCCGCGCTGAACACCATCACCGTGCCCAAACCGTCGCGTCCGTCCTCAACGGCCCTGCGAATTGCCTCATAGGCAAATACCAGACTGGTGCTGTTGAAGCTGTCGACAAACGGCGCTGTCACGCCCCAGCTGTTGTTGCTGACGTCGAACTGATACTGCTTGCCCAGCGCATCGATCATGTGGTTCCACTGCC
>JBIKMC010000147.1:0-8405 GCA_044359405.1 Burkholderiaceae bacterium | reverse complement strand
CTCTGCTTTGGGTGGCGTATAGATGTCAATGCCCTGCTTGGTGAGGAACTCGCGATCTTTAGCCTCGTCGCCCAGGTTCTGCCGGGTCATACGTGGTCCCCACTCGACAGCCACTTCGTCCAGCGCCTTACGCACATTGGCCGGAAGCTTGTTGTAAGCCTGCTGATTCACCAGCACATAGTCAGGTCCGCCAACGTGAAAGCCCGGTGTGAATCCCCACTTGACGAACTCGTACCACTTGGCGCCCACGACGTTGAAGCCGGCCGTGAGAAAACCCTCAACCACACCGCGCTCAACCGCCGCCGGAACTTCGGCCAGCGTGAGCGATACCGAGGCGGCACCAAACTGCCGCAGCATCTCCGCCTGCTTGACATCGGTGGTTCTGAATTTACGCCCGGCAAAGTCTTCCATTTTCTTGATCTGCGGGCCACGACCCCAGAGGTTCTGGTCTGGCCATTCAAAGTAAAACAAAGTTTTGACACCAGCCTTCTGAAACTCAGGCTCCGCGTAGCGGGAAATGATGGGGTAAATCTTGGTGAGTTCTTCGGAGGTACGAACCAGGAAAGGCAGATTGCCAATGGACGAAATCGGCACTGCACCCGAGATGAATCCGGAATACGCCTCACCCAATTGAACCTGTCCAAGCCCCGTTGCACGCACGACCTCGGTGGCCTTGAAGGGAAATTCGCCCTGGGGGCGCACGGTAATGGTCAGGTAGCCGTCGGTCCGCTTCTTCACCTCATCCGCGAATTCCTTCAGGCGCATGGTGATCGGGTGGGTCGCACCCGGGAACACAAACATGTCCCACTTCTCGGCGGCATGCGCTGCCCTGGGCTGCAGACTCGCTGCGGCGGCCAGACCTGCCGTCGATGCGAGCGACAACACGGATCTACGCTTAATCGGATTCATCAATGTCTCCTCCTGGATGGCTGGCTCGAGTTGGCCGAACGCCTGGGCGCTGCAAGGTGCACGCCGGCGCTGCGGCAAGTATCCGCAGGTGCGCCCGCTTTGACAAGTGCACAGGCGCGCTTCAGCATGCCAATTCACCTGCATCAACCCGGTAAGCGGACGAAAACACCGCGTCGTTCAACCCATGAAACAACTCAGAGTCGGCGCCGTATCGCGCAACTACTTCAACCTGCCCCTCTGGCTGGCCCAGGCGGCGGGATATTTCGAGGCTGAGGGCCTCGCCATTGACCTTGAACTGATCGAGGGCATTGATCTGGTCAGCGCTCGCCTGGCTGGCGGTGACTTCGATCTGGCGCTCAACGTCACCGAAAACAGCGTGCTTAACCGCGAACAGGGCGGCGATCTTCAGATCATTGGCGGCAATGTGAATCGTCTGCCGTTTTCATTCATCGGACGGCCCGGCCTGCGCAGCCTGCGTGACCTGAAAGGGGGGCGTATCGGCGTATCTTCGATCAAAGCTGGAAGCTCTTCTCTGGTGATGCGCCTGTTATCGGACCAGGGACTTCATGCGCCCGAGGATTACGCCCTGTTGGCCGTGGGCCCGATTCTGTCGCGCTGGGAGAAACTGCGCGCGGGCGAGATTGACGCGGGCCTGCAGGGTGCGCCGCTCAATTACATCGCGGTGGATGCCGGCTATGTTGACCTAGCAAATCCCCGCAAAACTTTCCCGGATTTTCAGTTCACCTCGCTAGACGTGCGTCGGGAATGGGCTGGGCGTCATCCTGATGTCGCCATCCGCTTCCTGCGCGCCTTCATCCGCGCGCATCAGCTGTTTTACGCGGACCAGGACACCGCTTGCCGGGTAGCCTGCGAACAGACCGGTATTGAGCGCCGCTACGCCCAGCGTGCCTGGCTGGAATACACCAGCGAAGCAATTTTTCCGCGCGATGCGCGCGCCAGTGAGGCGGCGGTGCAGACCCTGATTGAAGTCAGCGGTCTGATCCGCGAACTGCCTACACGCGCAGCAATGACGGCTTCAGCCTACATTGACCACAGTCTGATCGATGCTGCGCACGCCAGCCTGCAGCCCGCCTGACTGCCTCGCGCGCCACCAGGGCGCGGGGCGGTTCAGGCTGCAGACCTCTGCGAAAACGGTTCAGAATCGGGATAACAGCGAGGTGTAGCCATACACCTTGTCGTTAATGCCATTGCTGCGCAGCGCGTGCCAATACGTGGCCGCGTTGACGCTGATAACCGGCTTATCAAGCCAACGCTCGGCCTCATCAGCCAGTCGCCCCATGGGTAGATTGGCACCAAACTGGACGATGGCTTCGATGTCATCACCGTCGATGGCCCGCATGCCCCGAATCATGTCCTGGGCGGTGAGAATGGAGTAGTGCGCCGGGTTACTGCCCCGCATATGATTGAAGCGCACGATCTCGTAGCCGAATGCACCCAGCACCCCCTGCAACCGGGGTTCAATCGAGGGGTAGTAAGGCTCCATGACCGCAATACGGCGCTTGATGCCATGCGCTTTCAGAGCTGCCACGACGGCATCGGAAGCAAGCGCCACCGGGATGTCGCGTCCCGCCACCTTGCGGATACGGGCCTTCAGATGCTCGCCCCACTCCATATTGCCCCCCCAGACTGCCAGCGCTGAAATACCCAGCACAAAGGCATTGGGCTGCGCGTCAAGCACGCCTGCCACGGCCGGCTCAAGTGCCTTATCGATATCTTCGACGAGTTTGTTGAAGTCCTCCGAGCTTTTGACCGGACGCTCAGCGATCACCATACGCCCCAGATGATTGGTCACGCCCGGTGGCCGCATGTCGTCATACTCGGGCTGCACCACGGTATTGGTGGACGGGGTGGCGACACCGAAGGCCATTCTCCAGGCCAGATAGTCACGCATGAAAGTCTCCTCAGGAGTTGGAATCAACGCGGCGAGCCGCCGCGATGGCTGCCGCACTGGCCTCACCCAGAGCGCTCACCAGCCGGCCACAGTAAGCGCTGCGCAGCGCCCCGATCGCGAACAGGCCGGGCGTTCGGGTCTGAAAGTTCGTGTCCGTGATCACCGCACCCGCCTCATCCAGATCAGCCAGACGGGCCACGAGCGCGCTTTCGCTGACCAGGCCCAGGTACGGAAACACAGCCTCACATTCGATGCGCTCATCCGCCGACGCGTATCGGTCGCGTACCCGAATCGCCTGCAACGCATCAATGCCCTCGATCGACAGCACTTCGGTATCCCAGCGAAATTCGATGTGCTCCTGGTCAGCTGCCCGGCTGACCAGACTTTGTCGCGCACGAAGTCGATCGCCCCGCACGACGATGACGACGCGCGCCGCGTAACGGGCCAGATGCAGGGCTTCCTGAAGTGCGGCATCACCCCCGCCGACAACAACGACGGTTCGACCACGAAACAGCCCCGCATTGCACCAGGCACACTGCAACACGCCGCGATCGACAAAGCGCTGAGCACCCTCGACCGCCAGACCGCGTAATCGCGCACCGGTTGCCGCAATGACCTGACCCGCCGTCCATTCACGCCCGGCGGCCTGCACTGAAAAGGCCTGGTCCTGACCCGTCACCGCATCGACCCGAATGAGCTCGCGGCGAACGCCCGCCCGATCTGCAGCTGCCGCCAGGGACTCAATGAGGGCCATACCCGACAGCGGCTGCGAGCCTGAGGGATAGTCGGTCAGTTCGCCTACATTAGCCACCAGCCCGCCGGGCAATTGATCGCCCGCCAGGTGGAGCACAGCCAAACCCAACCCAGCAGCCTCAGCGGCCGCGCCATACGCAGCCGCACCGCCGCCGATCACGGCCAGATCAAAACGTTCAGTCATTCAACCCACTCCACGCGACGTGTGATGCGACACGGCGGAAAACCCCAGGATGGACACCAGGCGTGCTGCGGCACCGGGACATCACCGCCGGCGACAATGAGGGTGATGTCGGCCGCACAGGCGGCCGCCGGTATGCTGCGCCCGCTGGCGGCGGCCTCAAGGACCCAGGCGGGCCATCGCGATTCATCGTTCACCGTCCGATACAGCCAGGATGTGCGCCAGGCATCATTGGACATTCGTCCGCTTTCCCACAGGCGCGCGCAGACCTGCTCCTTGCTGAGACCCTCTGACGCGAGTGCACGAGCCACCACCGGTGACAGAATGACCAGGGATTTGCCATTCCACAGACGGGCAAAGGCGGATGCCGCCGAACCCATGACACTGGCAATCTCTTCGAGGCCCCCAGTGATGTTGACCAGGGTCTCGGCGCGCATCAGCGTGACCGCCGACTCGTTTGCCCCCAGGCCGAGCTCACTATGCAGTCCGGGCCAGGGGCTGCCAGCCTCATCTTCGGCAATGCACAGGCTGTAACGCGCCGCCTGCCCCAGACCCGCATACGACACGGCGCCTGGCCAGCCACCGCCCAGGTTTTGCATGACCAGACGCAGGGCTCGACCGATGCTGGCATTGGCCCGCCAACCCGGCCCCAACAGACCAAAACCGGTATTGATGGCAAGTTTTGCCACCAATGGCCCACTGACGATCAACAGGGGCGCAACATTTTCATCGGTGGTCTGAACACCGCGCAGGTTGAATACCGGATCAAGCAAAGCCTGCACCGCCGCCACGACCACCGGAAAGTGCTCCGGCAGGCAGCCCGCCATCACCGCGTTGGCGGCCACTTTCTCCACCGTAGCCACCCCCTTGAGGGGCTCGACCTCACCCAGCACCGTTTGTGCCGAATAGGCGCAGTGAGCGAGCTGGTGACGAACGGCAGCCAGCGTGGGCGGCACCACGGGCAATCCATCGGTCCAGCCGCGGGCGTGATAGCGCGCGTTGACGTCGGCAAAGGCATCAGTGGTGTTAAGCACCTCAACCCGCTGGCGGGGAAACCGACCCGCCTCCGGCGAACGTGCCTGCAGGCCCTTTTCAAGCACACGGGCGGCGACCGAGTCATCTACCCAGCCGCCGCCCGCCTGCTGACCCACCGGGGTGAGCAGCCAGACCGAAGGTAACTGCGTGGTCAAGCGCTCACCGCCTCATCAGCCCTGCTCGCGGAGCTTACGGCTCCAGTCTGCCGGCAGGCGTACCTCACGCGTGGTGGTGTAGCCCAGCATGCCGTTGTGCGGCATGAAGTAACAATTGGACCGCAACGGGTCACCGCTGACCGCAAGGATGATGTCCTCGGGCTTGCAGACTATGGGCACCAGACGATTGGGATCTCGAGACTCACCAAACACCTTGGGCGCCTTGCCCAGCCGAACCAGCTCAAACAGACCACGCCGTCCCCCTGGAACCAGATTGGTCCAATGCGTGATGAGGTTTTCGAAGCGATGCGCAGGGATGCGTGCATGTTCAAACAACCATTGACGCACATCGTTTTTGCTCATGCCCGCACGCGCAATCATGCCTGCGATCAGCGGACTGAGCACCAGCAGCGGTTGATAGGTACCCGTGGCCAGACCCACCGTGAAGATAAGCTCCCAGGTGGTGTGCGACACCATCGAATCAGCCAGATACGGCAAAGCTTTCTCTGGGGAATCGCCATACACCGAGACGATGACATTGCGTCCCGTGTATCGCGAAATGGTGATCGCATTCGTGCCAACGGCCACACCGCGCTCCTGCGCGACCGCAGGCCAGCCGATTCGACCCAGCACCTCTTCGTTCTCGGCCATGACCACATGCCAGGTGCCGCCAAACGTACCCTTGTCATTCTGGTGCAGCATGAAACCGGCGACATTGCGCAGATACAGTCGCCAGAATCGACCAATGGCCGTGTTGGGCTGAAAGCCGTCGCGCAGCGCGCCCTGCTCGTAGTTGAAACCCAGCTGCCGAACCAGAGGCCCGTTAAGAATGATCTGCGTCTCGGCTCCGGGGGTGTTGCCGCTATGTTCAACGCCGTAGCGTGCATCAACCATGGCCTCTGCAAGCGCGACCAGAATCGGCATGTACTCAGGCCGGCAGCCGGCAATCACTCCATTGACGGCCACGTTCCAGATCGTCGCCTGACGGTTGTCTGGCAGAAGCGTGCCCAGAACCTCGTCAGGATCACGGTCGACAAAGTCAAGAAAGGCCTGAATTCGCTCAAACGTGGGCGGCACGACGGGCAGGCCATCGCTCCAACCGTTTTCAACGAAGAACCGGTTCACCGAGTCGAAATCACCCGTGAAAACAATATCGCGCGGTCCGGGATCGGGCGTTCTGACTACGCTGGCCACCGTCTCGGTGAGATTGCGAATCAGGTCTTCAACCGTGGTGCCCAAAACGCCTGAACGCAGTTCGTCCGGGGTCTGAACATCCACGTGCCCAGGCACTTTAGCCAAGGGCATGTGCGGGTAGCCCAGACCCTCAGCTGTGGTTCGGGCCTGGCCCAGAAACCCTTCGCAGCACAGCGACGAGGTCGGAATGCCCAGTTGCTCGACAGCAGCGCTCACCCGCAACACGGCGGGCGTGCAACTGCCTCAGCAACCCATCCCGGAGACGACCGCATCAACCCCGTGCGTCTTCAGCCGCTGCGGCAGTTCAGCCAGCACCCGGTGCTCATCCTCGCCGTGGGTGGAACCGAATTCGTCCCAGTCGACAAAGCTCATGCCAGGGAAACGGGTCGCCAGCTCAGTCTTGAGCAGGGACCAGATCTCGTCCCCGCGAAACAGGTAATCCCACAGGAAGGCAATGCGCTTGCCCTCCAGGGTCTGCAGGCGCGGCGCGAGCGCCCGCACCTCGACTGTCTTGGCGCTACGCGGCCATACGACGGCTTGTTGTTCACTCATGAAAGTCTCCTCCGACTTGCACCTGATCTGGTGCCCTGAGCGGCAGTGAACCGCAAAACAGCATTTGATTCAAGCGATGACACCCTTGGCCTTCAATGCCGCGATATGATCGGACGACAGCCCGAGCAGCTTACCGAAGACATGGTCATTGTGCTCTCCGAGCAGAGGCGCACTGGAATGGATAAGGGGTCTGGGGGGCGACATCAGCCAGGGCGCGCGGTACAGCTGCTCGGTGCCGCTGATGGGATGCGTGACCGTCTGCCGCACGCCACGCGCGCTGAAATGTGGATCGTGCCACTGCTCGCGCACATCCTGAACCGGCGAACAGGCAAGGCCTGCGGCTCTGAGTGTCGACACCAGCCACTCGCGCTCGTGTCTGGCCGTCCATGCGGCCAGTCCGCGCTCGATGTCAGCCACCCCTGCAAGCCGACCCGCTGCAGTGCGATAGGACGGCAGGCGGGCCCACTCGGGATTGCCCATGCATGACACAAGACTTTCCCAGGCACGATCATCGGGCGCCGCGACGGATACCCAGCGGTCATTGCCCAGCGCCGGAAAAATACCGTGCGGCGCGATCATTGGATGACGATTGCCCTGCGGCTTGGCCTGACGCCGGTTCATGAACCAATCAGTGATGGGCTCGGCACTGACACTGAGGATGGCCTCGATCTGAGCCATATCAATGTGCTGACCACGCCCCGTGCGACGCGCGATGTCAATCGCAGCCAGCAGGGGCACCAGGGCATGAATGGCCGCGTTCGGGTCACCCAGGCCAAAGTTCATCATCCCGATAGCGGCCTCATCGGCATAACCCACCAGAGCCTCAAACCCACAGAAGCTGGACATGATGGGAGCGTAGGCACGCATGCCCGCGGCCGGACCATCCTGGCCCGCCGCCGCCATCGACAGGTAGACCAGACGCGGATTGAGAGCACTCAGCTGCGACCAACCCATACCCTGTCGCGTCAACGCACCCGGACTGAGGTTTTCAACCACCACATCACTCATGGCCGCAAGCTGCTCGAGCAGCGGCCGCGCCTCGGGGGACTTCAGGTCGACCGTGATACTGAGCTTGTTATGGTTGGTTTGATGATAATAGGGCCCGATTTCAATACTGGGGCCCTCGACCACTGAGCCGTCTTCGCGTGAGGGGCGCCCCCTCAGGCGCGAGTTGTCCAGACGCTGACCGTGCTCGATCTTGATCACCTCGGCGCCGAACTCGGCAAGAATCGATGTCACCAGAGGCCCAGACCACACCCAGCTGAAATCGAGCACACGCAGGCCCGCAAGAGGCTGCTCGAGACCGGTTTGCGCCGAGCGCGATGGCTGATGCTCAGATCTGGCCCTATGCTCAAGCGAGGCCCGCTCTTCGCGCGAAGCCTGCGCCGCACCCGACCGCGGCGCACACCCCTGACTGGAGGAACAGCCATCATCGGGCGAAGAGCTTTCATTGTGCTGTCCAAGCCGGGGCACATCGCGTACGGACAATGCGCGGGTACGCCAAGGCACACCCGGTACGGTCAGCTCGCTGCCATCGGGCAGACGCACTGATCGGAAAAACTCCCGATGTGCGAATTGCGGTGTCGCGGCCACTTCTTCATACGTTCGCAGCGGACCTACCGGGAACCCAAACTGCTCGCCCAGCGCCAGCAACTCAGCCCGAGTGTGCTGCATCAGCCAGGGAACAATCAGCGCGTCGACCTCCTCGGGATAG
>JBIKMC010000146.1:0-8409 GCA_044359405.1 Burkholderiaceae bacterium | reverse complement strand
CTCATGTCCAATCTGGCGCTCGAGCAGGCTCTGCGGCGCGAGGGCATTGGCTTTGCGCGTGCCAAGGTTGGCGATCGATACGTGCTAGAAATGCTGCGTGAGCGCGGTTGGCTCTTTGGTGGCGAGAGCTCGGGTCACCTGCTGTGTCTTGAGCATCACAGCACCGGTGATGGCACGATCAGTGCCCTGCAGGTTCTGGCCGCCATTCAGCGCACCGGACGCAGTCTGCCTGAGTTGTGCAGCGAATTGCACATGCTGCCGCAGACGCTGATCAATGTACCGATGTCGCGTGGGTTTGACTGGCAGGCGCACATCCCGTTATTGCGAACCCAGGAAGAAGTCGAAGCCGAACTGGGGGCTGACGGCCGTATCCTGATTCGACCCTCTGGAACCGAACCACTGCTGAGGGTCATGGTAGAGGCCCGCTCAAAGGCGCTGGCTGACCAGGTGGCACGCCGGTTGGCCGACTGCGTGCCCGGTCGAACCTGAGTTTAGAGGCTTGTCTGGTGCAGGTTCACCATGATGATGATCGTGGTGGTTCTTGAGTTGTTCTCAAAGCGATGGGGCAGGCGGCTCGAAAACTGAAAACTGTCGCCCTTTCGGAGCACCCATGAGTCACTGCCCACCGTCAATGACAGGCGTCCGCTGAGCACGTAGCCGGCCTCCTCGCCGCCGTGCGTATAGGTGCCCTCGCCTGAATCGGCACCCGGCTCCAGGGTCATCATCAGAAAGCTGAAGCGGGCGTCGTGCTCAGGTGTGCCGCCGGCGATGATGGCCTTGTGGATACCTGACCGCCAGAGCTTAAGCTTGGCTCGTTCATCACTGCGGGTGATGATCGGCGCGGTTTTACGTCGCGCTCCGATGTCGCCCCGAATAAGGTCGGCCGTACTGACCCTCAAGGCGTCAGCCAGCCCAGTCAGTGCCCGTAAGGTCGGCGTCGAGATACCCCGCTCGAGCTGACTCAGATAACCAATCGACAGGCCGGTTGACTCCGCCAGGGTCTGTAGCGACATAGACCGCTCGCGTCGCAAGGTCCTGAGGCGTTCGCCGACGGCCGACTCGACCCCGTTTGAGGCCGTTGGGCGGCCGCGACCCGTTGCTTCAGCGCGTATTCGTTCCATTCTTAAATTTCACGTATATGAAAAAACGCTTGCCATTGAGCGAATCCCTCACATATATTCGATCAGGCAATCGCGGTTGCCGAAACGCTTCCTTTGCCGCCTGGCTGCCGGCGCCACATTGGAAGTCTATCCAGTTTCCCGTCCGCGTTGAACGGTAATGCCCGACTCGGTCAAATTCAGAGGGAGTGTATGAGATGGCTATCACCAGGACACTGTACGAAAAGGATCTCTACCCTGAGCTCGAAGAAGCATCGGCAACCAGTTATGGCGCCGACTGTATGCACCTGCTGGCGGAAAAGCTCGAGACCGGCGAAATCAATCGGCGGACATTTCTACGCTGCGCAGCCCTGTTGTCCGCGTTGCCCTTGGGTGGACTGGCTGAGGACGCACTCGCCCAGGCAAAAGAACTGGTACTGGTGAACTGGGGTGGTGAGTCGATCCCCGCCTACAAGAAATCGTTTACGGACAGTTTCGAAAAGGCGACCGGTATCAAGGTTGTGTTCGACGGGAGCGGTCCGCAGCCAGCCAAGCTCAGAGCGATGCGTCAGTCCGGCAAGATTGTCTGGGATCTACTCGACTTCAACGCCGAGAAGGCCGCGTTACTGGACGCAGAGGGCCTTGTGCAGGACATCGACTACTCGATCGTCGACAAAAGCAAGATTTTTCCGGGCTGGGCGTATAAGGCCGGGGCGGCTTTCTACGTTTATTCGACCGTTTTTTCCTGGGACAGCAGTAAATACGCGACCAATCCCAACACCTGGGCTGATTTCTGGGATCTCAAGAAATTTCCTGGGCGGCGCGGGATGCGCAAGACACCCGAGGGAGGCTTAGAGGCCTGCATGATGGCGGCCGGGCGTTCGATCAAGAACGTCTATCCCATCGATCTCAAACTGGCCATGGCGAAGATCAAGGAAATCAAATCCGAGACCATCTTCTGGACCAGTGGCTCCCAGAGTCAGGACATTCTTAGGAATGGTGAGGTGACCATGGTGCTGCTCTGGCACTCGCGTGCGATATCTTTGTTCAAGCAGAGCAATGGGCGCTTCAACTGGACGTTCAACCAGGGGCTCATGAATATCGACGTATTGTCGGTCGTCAGGGACAACCCGGGTGGTCGGGATGCCGCGATGCGTTTGATCGCGCATCATCAGGATCCCGAGCGTCAGGTCGAGTTGCTGCGCGTTATTGGTAACGCACCGGTTAATCCAGCAGCCTCGTTGATGGTGCCCGACGATCTCAAGCGCTTTGATCCCACGCAGCCACAGCACCGATCGATTCAGGCCGAACTCAATCCCGATTGGTGGGCGGCGGAAAGCGAGCGTAAAGGAGTCACGAACGATACGCTTGCGCGCGAAATGTGGCTTGATGCCACCTCGTGAGTCTGGCCCTGACGTGACATCCAACTCTGCGGTTTCGTCAGTGCAGGTGCCTTCAGAGGGCGGCCACGCGAACGAAGCCTCGTGGCTTGAGGTACAGGGGCTGACCAAGTTGTATGCGGGTCATGCTGCGATCGAGGATGTTTCTCTGAGCATTGCCCGCGGCGAGTTCGTCACCCTGCTTGGACCGTCAGGATCCGGGAAGACCACGCTGCTGATGGCCTTGGCAGGTTTCGTTCAGCCTGATAGGGGGCGGGTCCTGCTCGAGGGGCGGGACATCACTTACTTTACGCCCGAGGTACGCCAGTTCGGCATGGTTTTCCAGGGTTATGCCTTGTTTCCGCACATGACGGTGGCCAAGAATGTTGGCTTTCCGCTATGGGTACGCGGCATCCCGGCTGATGAAATCAAGCGGCGGGTGTCTGCGATGCTCGACCTGGTGCAATTGGGCAAGCTCGGTGGTCGATTGCCGGGTCAGCTGTCCGGAGGTCAGCAACAGCGCGTCGCGTTGGCGCGCGCCCTTGTGTTTCAGCCTCCGATACTGCTGCTCGATGAACCGCTATCTGCCCTTGATAAGGCGCTTCGCGCTCAGGTTCAGTGGGAGTTACGCGCTCTGCACCGGCGCCTGGGCACCACGTTTATTTATGTGACCCACGATCAGGAAGAAGCGCTTTCGATGTCCGATCGCATCGTGATTCTGAACCACGGGCGAGTCCAACAGATCGGCTCACCTCGCAAACTTTATTCGCGACCACTCACGCGTTTTGTGGCCAGCTTTTTGGGTGAAAGCAACTTTTTTTCCGGGCGATTTGTGTCGAGGGAAGGCGATCGTCTGCGGGTACAGACAGCAGCAGGGGTCCTGCAGGTCGCATGCGAGGCAGACCTCGGGGCAGGGGGTTCAGTCACGTTTGCTGTTCGTCCCGAACGCATTCGTGTCTCGATGGAGGCTCCGGTTGGACCCAACACGGTCAAGGGGCGGGTTATAGACCTCAAATTCCTGGGCGATCTGGTGCATGTTCAGGTTGATTGCGGGGCGCTTGGGACGATTACTGCGAGTGTGTCCGCAGCCCTGATTGACCTGGACGTGCCGCCATCCGGTGAGGTTTACCTTAGCTGGCCCGCCGAGGCCGGCATCGTCGTGCGGGATTAGACATGCTCGCAGGCGGCGGACTGAACCGAATCTACACTTGGCTGACGGTACCGGCCGTCGCCCTACTCGTTGGGCTGTTCTTGCTGCCGCTGCTGAACGTGCTGTGGCTCAGCGTCACCGATCCTGAGCCCGGGCTGATGAATTATCAGGCGCTCTTCACCAACCCCGTCATACACCGCATCTGGATGAACACCCTCAGGGTGTGCCTGATAACGACCGTGCTCGCGGTGATATTGGGTTACCTGGTTGCCTATGCGCTGGCCCATGCGGAGGGTCGAGCACGAACGCTGATGCTGGTCTGCATTCTGAGTACCTTCTGGCTGAGCGTGTTGATCCGGGCGTTCGCCTGGGTGATGCTGCTCAGAACTGAAGGGGTCTTGAACAGCGCGCTAATCGGCATGGGCATGATCGACGAGCCTCTTCGCATGGTTCGCAACGAGTTTGGCGTCATAGTCGGCATGGTGCACTACATGCTGCCGGTGGCAATCTTTCCCATGTACGCCAATATGGCCAGCATTCCGCGCCAGTTCACAGACGCAGCACGCGGGCTCGGGGCAACGGCATGGCAGCGTTTTTTCAGTGTGTATCTGCCACTGTGCAAGCCGGGTATTGTCTCCGCAACGGTACTGGTGTTTGTGTTTTCGCTGGGCTTTTACATCACGCCAGCGATTCTTGGCGGCGGGCGCCTCGTCATGATCACCGAGTACATCAAGGTCGGGTTCGAGGACACCCTGCGCTGGGGTTATGCAACGATGTTGGCTACCTCCCTGCTTGGACTCCTGGTGCTGACGCTCGCATTGGTGAGCCGCCTGATCGACGTGCGTAAGGTGTTTGGGGCATGAGCAGTCCGGCGAGACTGCAAACATCACTACCCGCGAGTGGATGGGTCGGGCGAGCGCTGCCGTCCCTGGTCGCTGGGCTGGCCTGGACTGTTGTCGGTTTTCTGATCCTGCCGATGCTTGTCGTGCTGCTGGTGTCGCTGACTGATCAGCCCTATCTGTCTTTGCCCCGGGACGGTCCGTCGCTTCAGTACTACCGAAACTTCTTTTCCAGTGCCGACTGGATGAGTGCTGCGGGGCAGAGTCTGCTGGTCGCATTCCTGTCAACGCTGCTTGCCGTACTGATGGGAACAGCCTGCGCGATTGCGTGCTGGCGGCTTTCGGGGCGCTATGCCAACTTTGTCCGTCTTTTGGTCATGCTACCCATGATGGTGCCCACTGTGATCGAAGGCCTGGCTATGCATAGGGCCTGGGTATTTCTAGGCATGTTTGATACGGTATCCGGGCTGGTGCTGGCTCACGCCATGACCGGTTTGCCCTACGTGTTGGTCACGGTGACGGCCGCGCTGGCGCGTTTCGATGTTCGTCAGGAACAGGCTGCGCGCAGCCTTGGTGCGTCGGTGCCAGTGACGGTTATCTGGGTGATCTGCCCTCAGATCATGCCTGGAATTTTGTCGGGGGCGCTATTTGCCTTCGTGCATTCGTTTGACGAGTTGGTAGTCACTCTGTTTCTGACCAGCCGTCTCATCGCGACACTGCCGAAACAGATGTGGAGTGGAATCCAGGAAAATCTCGACCCTACGATCGCTGCGGTGTCGGCACTGCTGATTCTTGCGACTTCGACGATCATCATTGCAGACCGCTATCTGAAGTACCGGCGCAGGGTGCGTGCAGTCGGCACTGCTGGCGTATCTGCGTAGGCCTCAAGATGACGACACCGACCGCATCCACAACGGCTGTGCCAGGATGGCATCACGCGTCGCAAATGGACGGGCGCCGACTGCGTGATGTGTTCGGGCTGTATATGACAGGCGTGGCAATCGTCGCGGCACGCGACGAATCGGGGGACGTTCGCGCCTTTACCGCCAACTCGTTTGTTTCGGTTTCACTGAGCCCGCCGTTGGTGTCGTTTTGTATTGCTCGGACCGCCGCCAGTCACCTGGTGTTTTCTGCCTGTGATCGGTTCGCGGTCTCGATATTGAACGAATCGCAGGAACACTTGTCGCGATCTTTTTCGTCGGATGTCGATCGCCGCGCCCTTCTGGTTGATGAGCCGACCTGCCTGAGTTGGCCGCCAGTGGCTGCCGGTGCGCTTGCGCAATTGATATGTCGTCGTTATGCCGTCCACGAAGCTGGAGATCACTCGATCGTGGTGGGCGAAGTCACCTTTGTTCGTTCGTCCCGAGGACAGCCGCTTGGTTATTTTCGGGGTGCTTATGTGACCGCGCAGTCGCTTGGCCAGGATTTTGGCCGTAGCGTTTCAAGGCGCGGTGAACCCAGTTAATCGGAGGAATCATGGATTTCACGCATTTTCTTGCGACCTATTTTCCCGACCCAACGTATACCGAGAAGCGGCTGTATGCCGACATGGTCGAGCAGGCGGTGGTGGCCGAAAAGCTTGGCTATCGGGGAGTCGCAGTCCCTGAGCATCATCTCATCAACATCACCATGGTTCCGTCGCCTCTGCAGATGGCCGTCAAGATTGCCTGTCTGACGCGTCGAATCGAGATTACGACCGCGGTGGTGGTACTGCCCATTCGCGACATGCGTGTGTTTGCCGGCGAAGTCGCGCAGGCATTTCTCATGACCGATGAGCGGCTGATTCTTGGCGTCGGACGCGGCGCATACCCTTATGAAACGTCTCGACTGGGGGTGCCGCTGGAGCAGACTCGGCAGGTGTTCGATGAATCCTTGGAGGTTCTGGAGGCGCTGCTCACGCGTAAGGAGGTGAGCTGGAATAGCGAGCGCTATCGATTCGACTCGATGACCGTTATGCCCAGGCCTTCCCGACCCGTCCCGATCACCATGGCTGCCAGCACCGCAGAGGCGCTCTACCATGTCGCGCGCAGAGGGTACAACGCAATGACCACACCTCTGGCGGCAGATCATGCCCATCTGGTGCGACAAGTTGACATGTTCAAGACCGGGCGTGCCGAAGCAGGGCCCAAGGCTGCCGGAAATCGTTTGGGCTTGCAGCGCGGGGTGTTTCTCGCGCGTGATCAGGCCGATGTCGACCGGATGGTCAAGCTGGCCTACGGCTACTACCAGCGTTTTGACAACATCAAGGGGCCCGGCGTGGTCCGAGATGGGCTGATTGAACCCCTGCCTCGCAAGCAGACACTCGATGAGCTGCGCGGCAACCTGCTGATTTGCACGGCGTCTGAAATGATCGATCGTTTATCCGTTTACGACGAGGTCGGTATCGACGAACTGATCATGACATGTGGTTACGGGCAGACTCATGCGGAAACCGTCGACATGATGCATGCCCTTGCTGCCGACGTGCTGCCTCATCTGCCCTCAGCCCGTCGCGCCAAGGCAGCCTGAGGCGTTTCGAAATCACGGCACTGATGTAATTTCAATTTCAGGAAAGGAAGCTGACATGCCAATTATTCGTGTCGAAATGTATTCCGGGCGTAGCACCGAGCAGAAAAGCGCATTCACTCGCGAAGTGACTGAGGCCTTTGTTCGATGCTGTGGCGGAACACCGCAAAGTGTCCAGGTGGTTTTTTATGATGTCGAGCGCTCCAATTGGGGCAGCAATGGACGTCTGGCGAGCGAGCCCGCGCCGCCGCAAACCTGAGTCCAGACAAGCGGGCGATCAATGGGGTCGGTCCTGTTGTTGTGCTTATCTCGAATCGGGAGGCGGTATGGCTGAAGCAGTTGACTGTGTTTACGAGAGCCAGGGCGAAGGGCCTGCGATTGTGTTCGTCCACGGAATTGGATCGCGTCGAACCGCATGGCGCGCCATCGAGGCGAGTCTCGGAGCCGGCTATCATTGCGTGGATTACGACCTTAGGGGTCATGGCGATTCCCCTTTAGGCACGCTGCTCCCGTTCGGACTTGACGAACTGGTCGTTGATCTTGAGCGAGTGCGAATTCGTGCCGGGCTCGAGCGGATCCACATCGTGGGTCATTCGCTGGGCGGCATGATCGGCCCCGCCTACGCGCGGCGCTACCCAGACAGGGTCGCTTCGGTGACGCTGCTGTCCACCGCTGCCTTCAGAACCGAGGATGACAGTGCCAAGGTTTGGGCCGTTGTCAACGCGATGCTGGACAAAGGCATTGGTCCGGTACTGGACACACTGACGGCCCGATGGTTTACCGACGCCTTCGTCGCCTCTTACCCTGACCGGATCGAGGCGCGCAAACGGCAGGTACTGGAGACGCCAGCGGATGTTTTCATCAATGTATTTCGCATTTATGCGGGGACTGAAATGGCGCCCTGGCTGCATGAGGTCCATGCGCCGTGTCTGGTCCTTACGGGCGAAAACGATGGTGGCTGCAACCCTCGACTTAATCGCCAGATTGCTGCCGCCTTACCCGATTCTCGGCTGGTGATTCTGGATGGTCTGAAACACTCGATTCTGGCTGAGGCGCCCGATCAGGTCGCTCGGCATCTTCGGGAGTTTCTTGATTCACTCGGCGGCAAAGCATAGCCTCAACAGAGGAGTTCCACGTGTCAGACAAACAATTTGACCAGGGCGTGGCGGCCCGAATCGCTATGTTCGGCAAGGAACGAACTGACGCCGCGTTGGCACAGACCGGAGCGGCGAGTGCGGCCTTTCAGCGCCTGATGACAGAGCAGTGCTTTGGGGCGCTTTGGGCGGATGAATCGATTGCTGCCCGAGACCGTAGCCTGATGACAATGGCGCTATTGGCTGCTCAGGGCAAAGGTGACGAACTCAAGACCCATGCACGGCTGGGCTTACGCAATGGTGTCGCTCCGGCGGTGATGGTCGAACTGGTGCGTCATGTGGCGG
>JBIKMC010000145.1:0-8420 GCA_044359405.1 Burkholderiaceae bacterium | reverse complement strand
ATCAGACGGAGGACTTGCCAGGGACAAAAAGGTAGACTTATCCACAGGCCGACCCACTCGGGGAAGGCTTCCACCCCTGGTCAATATTCAATCGGCACGGGTGGTCAAAATTCGGTCGGCGCGCACACAGGTGCACCACCGAATCGCCAAGCGAAGAGGTGACGAACGGGTATCGAAAGATTCGATCACCTTTAAAAGCGAGCCCGTGGCGTTTTCGAAGGAAGTCACTTCCGTGCCTCGGTCGCCGAGACCACAGAACAAAGAAACCCGAGATCGTTCGCGCGGAACAGGGTGCTAGCCGAACAGTGGGTCCCATCTAGCGATTTTGGGGGGTACCCCGGGGGTGGGGGTCGGCTAGCTGGATTTTGAAGGCACCCCTCGCCGTGCATCGAGTCGATGCTGGATAGGACTAAGGCCGCCACGCAGTTCCTAACTTAGAGACCGCGCGGATCGAGGCGCACAGTCGCCAGCTTTGTGGTGGGTGATTTGGTGGGTAGGAATAAGAAAGCGCCCGAAAGGCGCGTATTCTCTGGCTATCTGGCGGAAAGGGTGGGATTCGAACCCACGGTACGGTATAACCGTACACCGGATTTCGAGTCCGGCGCATTCGACCACTCTGCCACCTTTCCGGGGTGCTGATACCTGAGCCGCAATTCACTCAGGCCACATCGATCGAGTCTTCGATTCTAGCAAACTCGCCTACGCGCTCATCAGCCGCACCGCAGGCGAGCCTCGGGACCGGGGAAACCAGTCGCCAGTGCACGACTACCGCAGCATGACTATCGCGGCATGATTACCTCAGCCTGCTTACGGTACCCGGGCGCGCAAAGCTCAGCGCAGTTCAGTCACACCACCCATATACGGCACCAGAGCGGGCGGCACCCGAATCGAGCCATCGGCCTGCTGGTAATTTTCAAGCACTGCCACAAGGGTACGACCGACCGCCAGGCCCGATCCATTGAGCGTGTGCACCAACTCGGTCTTGCCTTGGGCATTACGTACACGGGTCTGCATGCGGCGGGCCTGAAACGCCTCGCAGTTGGAGCACGAGGAGATCTCGCGATACGTGCCCTGCGCCGGCAGCCATACTTCGAGGTCATAGGTTTTGGCGGCCCCAAAGCCCATATCGCCGGTGCATAACAGCATGACCCGATAAGGCAGGCCCAGCCGCTGCAAAATGCCCTCAGCATGTTCGACCATCTGCTCGAGCGCGCCGTAGGACTGCTCGGCCGTCGTGATCTGCACCATTTCAACTTTGTCGAACTGGTGCTGGCGAATCATGCCGCGGGTGTCCTTGCCATACGAGCCGGCTTCTGAACGGAAACACGGCGTATGCGCGGTCAGGCGCATGGGCAGCGCATCAGCGGCCAGGATGTCGCCGCGCACAAGATTGGTCAGCGACACTTCTGAGGTCGGGATGAGATAAAGCGCTTCGCCCTCACCTTCCTGCCCACCCTTCTTGGCGGCAAACAGGTCCTGCTCAAACTTGGGCAGCTGTCCTGTCCCCTGCAGCGTCTCGCGATTGACGATGTAGGGCGTGTAGCACTCGGTATAGCCATTTTGCGTGGTCTGCACATCCAGCATGAATTGCGCCAGTGCGCGGTGCAGTCGCGCAATGGCGCCCCGCATCACGGTAAACCGGGCACCGGAAAGCCGCGTGCCAGCGGCAAAATCAAGCCCCAGGGGTTCACCCAAATCGACATGGTCACGCGCCGTGAAACCCAGCGGCCGAGGCTCAGTGCCAATCGGGCTCCAGCGCCGAACCTCAATATTCTCAGCGGCGTCGCGGCCAGTCGGTACCGATTCGTGCGGCACATTGGGCACCTGCAACAGCCAGTCATTGAGCCGAGCCTGTACCGCTTCATTGGCTCCCGTAATCTGGTCAAGCTCGGCGCCAATGCCGGCGACCTCGGCCATCAGCGCCGAAGTGTCTTCACCACGCCCGCGCGCCTGCCCAATCGCCTTGGACAAGGCATTGCGCTGGGACTGCAGCGTTTCAGTGCGCACCTGAAGCGACTTGCGCTCGGCTTCGATTGTGCGAAAGGCGTCGATATCAAGTTGATAGCCACGATCGGCCAGCCGGCGGGCGACCGCATCGGCGTCCTTTCGCAGTAAGGCAATGTCTAGCATGGTGATAAGCCCGCGGGGGTTGGCAGGAAAGCCGTCGAGTGTATCAATTCGCTATGCTCACGGCATCGCCGCAACCGGCCGGCCCCCGCTCGACACAGAGGTTCCTCATGGATATTTCGGTCTTCTCGCATGATTATTTCGAAGCGCGCCACAAATTTCGTGAGGCCGCCCGCGCCGCTGGCGCTGAGCTGCGCGAATGGGCCAATCCAAATAAGGCCCCCAACGGCGAAGCGCTTTACTGCGATACCGCCTGGCTGGGGCCACGCAACGCCCAATCGGTACTGGTGATCATCAGCGGCACGCACGGTGTGGAAGGCTTTTGCGGTAGCGGCCCGCAGATTGCGGTGCTCAGGGGAGCCCTCGCGCAGCCCCTGGCGCAACAGCCGCAGCCAGCAGGCTTGCTACTCATTCACGGCGTAAATCCACATGGCTGGGCCTGGCTGCGTCGGGTCACCGAAGAGAACGTCGATCTCAATCGTAACTGGGTCGACTTCGGACAGCCACTGCCGCAAAACCCAGGCTACTCAGCTCTTCATTCGCACTACTGCCCCTCCCGCCTGGATGCCCAGACGCTGGCCCGATCCGAAGCCGCCATCGCCGACTATGCAAAGCAGGCGGGTGGCCATGCCGAGCGCGTCGCGCGCTCAAGCGGTCAGTACACCCATGCCGATGGTATTTTTTACGGTGGTCAGGTGCCCACCTGGGCGCGCCGCACCAGCGAACAGATTCTGACCGAATATCTGTCCCGCGCGCGTCAGGTGGCTATTGTCGACATGCATACCGGCCTGGGGCCTTACGGCTACGGTGAACCCATCTGCAATCACGCACCGGGCGGCGACCGCGTGCAACGGGCCCGGCGGTGGTGGGGCGATAGCGTTACCGAGCCTTTGCTGGGCACCTCAAGTTCGCAAGAGAAGTGGGGGCTGACCGAGTTCGGCTATGAACGCGCACTGGCTCATGCTGACATCGCATTTGTGGCGCTCGAGTACGGCACGTATTCGCCCAGCCAGGGCGCAACGGTGCTGCGTGATGACCACTGGCTGCACCATGCCGGCGACATCAATCCCTTGACCTCTACGATTGATCTGTTGAGCGACCCGCGCACGGCTCAGATCAAGCGCGCCATCCGCGATCATTTCTACCCGCCCTATGACGACTGGAAAGAAATGGTGTTGTTCAGAGCCCTGCAGGTGTACCGGCAGGCGATCAGCGGTATGGCACGCAACGCCACTTCATAACACTGCAATCAAGCCCTGCTCGCTACCGCGCTGACGCTGCTCTAAGACTGATCAGAGGCCTTGGCAGAGCGCTCGCGCAGCCAGGCGAGCTTTTCGGCAATTTTTGCCTCCATGCCCCGATCGGTGGGCTGGTAAAAGCGTGCCTGTATGCCATCAGGAAAGTAGTGCTCACCGGCAGCATAGGCGTCGGGTTCATCATGGGCATAGCGATAATCGCGGCCATGACCCAGGCCTTTCATCAGCCGCGTGGGCGCATTGCGCAGGTGCAGCGGCACTGGCGCTGAACCCTGTTCACGAACGAATGCCCGCGCCTGGTTGTAGGCTACATAAACCGCATTGGACTTGGCCGCACAGGCCATAAACACCAGTGCCTGCGCCAGCGCAAGCTCACCCTCGGGTGAGCCCAGGCGCTCGTACACATCGGCTGCATTCAGCGTGATTTCAAGCGCACGCGGATCGGCCAGGCCGATGTCTTCGCTGGCCATGCGCAGCATGCGTCGCGCGAGGTAACGTGCATCGGCTCCGCCATCGAGCATGCGACAGAACCAGTACAGAGCCGCGTCAGGATCCGAGCCACGAACAGACTTGTGAAGCGCGCTGATCTGGTCATAGAACGCGTCGCCACCTTTATCAAAGCGACGCAGATTCTGCGACAGGGCAGTCTCAAGAAACGCTCCGTCGACCCGCTCGCGCCCCGATGCCAGCGCAGCCTCACCCACGATTTCCACCGCGTTGATCAGACGACGCGCATCACCATCGGCCCATCCGATCAGACGATCGCGCGCCTGCTCGTCAAACTGAAGCGATGACGAAAAACCCTGCACCGCCCGGTCAAACAATCGACTCATGGCCGTCGCATCGATCGACTGAAGCACGTACACGCGTGCCCGCGACAGCAGCGCACTATTGACTTCGAAGGATGGGTTCTCAGTCGTTGCACCAATGAAGATGAACAGCCCACTTTCAACATGCGGCAGAAAGGCATCCTGCTGGGCTTTGTTGAATCGATGCACTTCATCAACAAAGACGATTGTGCGCCGGCCGCGCTCGCGCTCGACGCCGGCCAGCTGAACCGCCTCGCGAATGTCCTTCACGCCCGCCAGCACGGCTGACAGCGCAATAAAGTGGGCTTCAAACGCGTGCGCCATCAGCCGGGCCAACGTGGTTTTACCCACGCCGGGCGGCCCCCAGAAAATCATCGAATGCGGCCGACCCGACTCAAAAGCCACGCGCAGCGGTTTACCCGGCCCCAGCAGATGCTCTTGTCCGATGACGTCGTCGAGACTGGCGGGCCGCAGCCGTTCAGCCAGCGGCGCGGAATCGGCCAATACCGGGGGGCGGGCCTCGACCTCGGCGAAGAGATCGGCGGACACCTGATCGGCCTGCGGGTGTGACCCGCGCTGGCTTGTCATAAGGCCTGTCCGTTCGCGGGCATGTTTAGCGCGCGGTGGCCGCGCCTGCCTGCGCCTCGCGCCCAAGCCTGCCCACACGCAGCGCACTGGCCACCAGCAAGCACTGAAACAGCGCGATGCCAAGCCACACGCCTGTGGGCCAATGCGCATCCATCATCAGGCCAAACACCGCCGGCGCGATAGCCACCCCGGCGTCAAGGCCCGAGTACACCACGCCGTACACCCGCCCGGTCGCACCCGGGGGCGCCGCGCGCCGAATCAACATGTCACGCGCTGGCGTGGTGTAGCCCCAGCAAAATCCCATCAATGCAAAAATCGCCGGCACAAACCAGGCGGGCCATGACAGCAGGCCCAACAAAACGGCCAGCATGGCGCCGACGCTGGTAAAAATCGCCACCACGCCTTCGGCTTTATCGGGATTCTTCAGCATGAAGCCGCCCCCCAGCACGCCCCCTGCGCTGCCGAACATATACAGCGACAGACACAGGGCAGCCTTGGCTGCCGGCACATCATGCAGTTGCCGTGCCGACTCGGCCCCGAAACTTTGCACGCCACCCAGCGCAAAGGCCAGCGCAAAAAAATAGGCGAAACTGAACCAGACCGCCGGCAGTCGTAGAAATGCGAACACGGACACAGGAACCTGACCCGCCTCAGACACCGGCCGCACCTCGGGTACAACCCGCAATGCATCGCGTACCGCCCAGACCAGCCCAAGCGTCACGACCGCCACCAGTCCCGCGCTGAGCAGCGCCACCCGCCATCCGGCGAAGCTGGCCACCCCCACCAGCAATAGCGGCGCAAACGCCCAACCCAGACTGCCGAACACGCCGTGCAGCGCGTAACCGCGGGCCAGGCGCGCCTGCGACACGCGCACATTGAGGATGGAATAGTCGACCGGATGAAACGAGGCATTACCCAGGCCCGCCAGCATGACACCCGCCATCAGGCCCACATAGCCCTGCGCCGCGGCCAGCGCGAGCGTCGACAGCAGAAAGAGAACGAGCGAGCCAAACAGCACCGGCAGCGGCCCAACCCGATCCACCACAAACCCGGCCAACACCTGCCCGACGCCAGAGATGACGAAAAACACGCTCATGAGCAGCCCCAACTCGGCAAAGCTCAGCGCGAATTCGTCTTTCAGCCAGGGAAACAGCGGGGCTACGATCAGCTGAAAAAAATGCGATACACCGTGCGCGATAGATACCGCCGAGATGACAGCAAAGTCGCGATTGCCGCCATCGGCAGCGCGCAGGGAATCAGTGCTCAAGCCAGTCTCCCGAAATGGGTTACTGCCGGACGACGTCGGCTCCGGCGGGTGCGGTAAACCGGAATAATGCGTCATTCAGCGGCGGATTGCGCTCAATGGCGCGCAGGCTGAAACGAGACAGCCGCTCGAAGGCATCCAAGACCTCCAGGGCCTGCGGTAGACCATCGGCAAAACCCATGGCAATACGCTCAACGCCCGCCTCGCGTACCCGGGGCACAGCCTCAAGCCACTGCTGACCGTCTCGGCTGCCCAGCGGTTTGATCGTGAAGTCGCGGTCTATGCTTTCCGAACCAAACAGGATGGCGGCCGGCGTCGCCGCCAGCGCCTGATCGAGCCGGCGCTCGGTCACCTGATTAAGGTCTTCATCAAAGAAGAAAAGGGTCTCGCCGTCGGCCAGCAGCAGCTGTCGATAGGGTTCAAGCACTTCCCACCGAAAACGCCCTGGCCTGATGAACGCAAAACGCCCTTTGAGGGTCTCAAGAACACGCCCGCCAGGGCGTACCAGAGTTTGCGTGAACTCACCGCGGGCGCTTCGGGTGCCCGCCAGAAAGCGTCGCAACTGCTGCTCAGCTTCGCCCTCGCTCGCGTGCGCGACGGCAAGCGGCAGGGCCATCGGTGTGGCGAGCATGGCCGCCAGCACACGCCGGCGACTTTCAAGGACGAGCGACGACAAACACGGATGGGCCTGCGCGTCCGCTGGCACTTCGGCCCCCTCGGCTTGCGTGCACTTCAATCGTCTTTCCGGTCGGGTACCAGAATGTCACGGTTGCCATTGGTCGCCATGGCCGACACCAGTCCTGATTTCTCCATCTGCTCAAGCAGGCGCGCGGCGCGGTTATAGCCGATACGCAGGTGCCGCTGCACCAGCGAAATAGACGCACGACGATGCTGCAGCACCACGGCAACCGCTTGGTCGTACATGGGGTCGGCCTCACCTTCCATACCTGCCTCGGCCAGGGTCTGCTGCAAGCCGCCAAAGCCCACAGCACTGCCCGGGTCCACGCTCTCGGTGCTGCCACCCTCCAGAAGGCCTTCCACGTACTGCGGCTCGGCCACCGAGCACCAGTACTGCACCACCTTGTGCACCTCTTCATCGGCCACATAGGCGCCGTGCACGCGAACCGGTACGCCGGAACCTGGCGGCATGTAAAGCATGTCGCCATGCCCCAGCAGCGATTCGGCCCCCATCTGATCGAGAATCGTGCGCGAGTCGATCTTGGACGAGACCTGGAACGCGATACGGGTAGGAATATTGGCCTTGATGAGGCCAGTAATCACATCAACCGAAGGGCGTTGCGTAGCCAGAATGAGATGGATACCCGCGGCACGTGCCTTTTGCGCCAGCCGCGCGATGAGTTCTTCAACTTTCTTGCCCACCACCATCATGAGATCGGCCAATTCATCGATGATGACGACGATCTGCGGCAGGCGCCCCAGCGGCTCGGGCGCATCAGGGGTCAGGGAAAACGGATTGGGAATGAGCTCTTCGCGCTTTTCAGCATCAACGATGCGGGCGTTGTAACCCGACAGGTTGCGCACACCCAGCTTGCTCATGAGGCGATAGCGTCGCTCCATTTCAGCGACGCACCAGTTGAGCGCGTGCCCGGCCTGACGCATGTCGGTGACCACCGGCGCCAGCAGATGCGGAATGCCTTCATAGACGCTCATTTCGAGCATCTTGGGGTCGATCATGATGAGCCGCACCTGGGAGGGGTCAGCCTTGTAAAGCAGCGACAGAATCATCGCGTTGATGCCGACCGACTTGCCCGAACCCGTGGTACCCGCCACCAGCAGATGCGGCATCTTGGCCAGATCAGCCACCACCGGATTGCCGGCAATGTCCTTACCCAACGCCATGGTCAACGCCGAACTACTGGAGGCGTAGACCTGAGAACCCAAAATTTCAGACAGCCGAACCGATTGCCGACGCACATTGGGCAGTTCAAGGCCCATGAGATTTTTGCCGGGAATGGTTTCCACCACCCTCAGTGAGGTGATCGAGAGCGACCGGGCCAGATCCTTGCCAAGGTTGACCACCTGGCTGCCCTTGACGCCCGTGGCCGGGTCAATCTCATACCGGGTAATGACCGGCCCCGGATAGGCCGCCACCACATTGGCTGCCACATTGAAGTCGGCCAGCTTTTTCTCAATGAGACGCGAGGTGTATTCGAGCGTCTCCTGGGGCACGGTTTCCTGCTCGGGCGCAGGCTCATCAAGCAGCAACAGCGAGGGCAGCGAGGAATCCTTGGGCAGATCGGCGAACAGCACGGGCTGGCGCTCAGCCTCGGCCCGCTCGGAACGCTCGATGCGCGTGACCGGAACCTCGATACGTAAAGGTTCGTCTTCCTCGTCATCAATAATTCGGTGCAATTT
>JBIKMC010000144.1:0-8456 GCA_044359405.1 Burkholderiaceae bacterium | reverse complement strand
CGTGGTGAGCGTCCCGAGCGTGGTGAGCGTTCCGAGCGCGGTGAGCGTCCCGAGCGTGGTGAGCGTCCCGAGCGTGGTGAGCGTCCCGAGCGTGGTGAGCGTCCCGAGCGTGGTGAGCGTCCCGAGCGTGGTGAGCGTCCCGAGCGTGGTGAGCGTCCCGAGCGCGGTGAGCGTCCCGAGCGTCCCGAGCGTGGCGAGCGTGGCGAGCGTCCCGAGCGCGGTGAGCGTCCCGAACGTGGTGAACGTCCCGAACGTGGTGAGCACCGTGATGGACGTCGCTCACCTCGGAACGGTGACGCACTTGAGGCGGAATCTCTGACTGCCGTAGGTGGCGAGCCCATTGCAGCAGCGGCAGCGGGCCTGGCTGGCGCGGCTACTACCAGTGACGCGTCCGCATCAGCTGACTCTGCCAGGCTATCGGTAGCACCCGAGGGGGGCGATATCGAGTCGGGTGACGGTGAAGGCCGTCGTAGAGGTCGCCGCCGCCGCGGACGTCGCGACCGCGCCGAGGACGGCACCCCGATCGGCACCGACAGTGCTCAAGTAGGCCTTGAGAGCCATGTGGTCACGGAATCGCCGCAGGACGCCGCCGCAGCTCAAAACCCGCAACCTGTCGCACACATGACGTCCGAGACGCAGCAAGGTGTCGCGCAGCCAGTCGTGGCCGAGTCGCCAGTCTCGCCCTCGACCAACTCACTGGGCCAGGTATCGACTGCAGCACGTGTTCCGACCCCGGTTCAGGCGTCTGTGCCGGCGCCCGTCACGGTCAATGATTCCCTAGCGGTCAGTCAGCCAGTCCCGGTCGGCGCATCGGCGCCCACTCCGGCGCCCACTCCGGCGCCCACTCCGGCGCCCACTCCGGCGCCCATGCCGTCGCCCATGCCGTCGCCCACACTGGCTGCGCCTGCTCCTGCCATGGCCGCAATGCCAGTGGCTGCGCCTGCTCCGGTTTCGGCGACTGTTTCCACGCAGCCAGCCCAAGCACCGGTCGCCCAGGCCATCGCGACGGCTTCGCAAGCCCAGCCTGAGCCGGCAGCTCCGGCTCCGGCCAGCCGCGAGCGACTCGACACCATCGTGTCACAGGCTGGCCTTCAGTGGGTTGAAACGCGATCGCAGGGTGCGGCGGCCGCGGTTGAACCTGAGCCGATTGCACCCAGGCCTGTTCGCCAACGTAAACCTCGCGTCGCCGTCGCTGCAGAACCACTGCAACAGGTCGAAACGCGCGGTGACACGCAGGAGCGCCCCTAGTCGGCGGGGTCTGGTTTGACGGATCGCATCATCCCGATTGCAGAGTCGCGCTACCCCGCGCGACTTCCGCATATCCCCGGCGATTACGCCGGGGCACAAGGGTATTTGCTAGACCGGCACACCAGACGTCTTCATGATTTGCGTATCTCGGTGACCGACCGCTGCAATTTTCGGTGCACCTACTGCATGCCCAAGTCGGTCTTCAACAAGGATTACGCATTCCTGCCTCAGAGCTCCCTGCTCAGCTTCGAGGAAATCACCCGTATCGCTGGCATTTTCGCGGCGCAGGGCGTCGAGAAATTGCGACTCACTGGCGGAGAACCGCTGCTGCGCCGAGGCCTGCCTGAGCTCATCGCACAACTCTCTAAGCTGCAGACCGCATCGGGGCAGCCCCTTGATCTGACGCTGACGACCAATGCGGCTCTTCTGCCCCGCATGGCCGTCGATCTCCGCGATGCGGGCCTGCAGCGTGTGACCGTCAGCCTTGACGCTATCGACGACGCCGTTTTCAGGCGTATGAACGATGTCGATTTCCCGGTTGCAGATGTGCTGGCTGGAATTGCCGCGGCCGAGCGCGCCGGACTGGCCCCGCTCAAGATCAACATGGTCGTGCAGAAGGGCGTCAACGACAGTCAGGTCATTCCGATGGCTGCCCATTTCCGCGGGACGGGGCATATTCTGCGCTTTATCGAATTCATGGATGTCGGATCATCCAATGGCTGGCGCCTGGACGATGTTCTGCCAAGCGCAGAATTGATCCAACGCATTCACACGGTCTATCCGCTCGAGCCGATCGATCCGAATTACGCGGGCGAAGTCGCCGAACGCTGGCGTTACCGCGACGGTGCCGGCGAAATTGGCGTGATTTCCTCGGTCACCCAGCCCTTCTGTTCTACCTGTACCCGCGCACGACTTTCGACGGAAGGCAAACTCTTCACCTGCCTGTTCGCCACTGACGGGCACGATCTGCGTGCCCTGCTGCGCCAGGGCTACTCCGATCAGCAGATCGCTGCCGCCATTTCGCACATCTGGACACAGCGTACCGACCGCTACTCGGAACTTCGTTCCGCAGAAACGGTTGGCCTTCGACGAATTGAAATGTCTTATATCGGCGGCTGAGGTCGAGCCGTCGCTGATGGAGACGACCGTGCCGCCGGTGCCCGCCCAGATTACAGGCGTCGTGCTGTGTGGGGGCTTGGGCTCTCGCATGAATCCCACGAGCGGCAGTCCCATTGAAAAGGCCCTGCTGCCTTTTCGTGGGCGCCCCATGCTGTCCCACGTGCTCGAGCGATTCTCGCCGCAGGTGAAGCAGGTCATGCTTAACGCCAATCGGCGTCTGGCCGAGTATGAAGCCTTCGGCCACCAGGTCATCACCGATGAGCGCCCTGATCATCCCGGCCCACTGGCAGGCCTGCATGCCGCGCTACTGAATTCTCCGACAGACTGGATCCAAACGGTTCCCTGCGACAGTCCCTGCCTGCCGTCCGATCTCGTTACAAGACTATGCGGGGCCCTGGCCACAAGCTCCTCTCGCATCGCCATGGCCTGCTCAGACGGACGAGCTCAGCCCGTGTTCGCGCTGGTTCACCGTAGCCTGCTGGGGGAGCTTGAACGCTATCTGGATGGTGGAGGGCGAAAGATTGATGTATGGTTTGAGCGGCATGCGGCCGTTGAGCTTTGGTTTGATGACCCAAAGGCTTTCGTCAACCTGAACACTCCCGACGAACTGAAGCGATTGGAGGCCTGTTCGTGAAGCCCTTGCCTACGCTGTCTGCCCTGACCAGTGCCATGCCTGAGTACGACCCGAATGCCCTGGCGGTTGAATCTGCCAGGCAGCTTATTCAGGCCATGGTCAGTCCCGTGACCGCTATTGAAATGCTTGGCCTGCGTGACTCCCTTGACCGGGTGCTGGCTCGGGACATCATCTCGCCCATCGATGTACCCGCTCACGACAATGCCGCCATGGACGGCTACGCCCTGCGCGGTGAAGACTTGCGCGCCGACTCGGATACCCCGCTGCGCGTGATTGGACGGGCACACGCGGGCCATGCCTTTGGCGTACCAGTCGGTCCGGGCGAAGCGGTTCGCGTCATGACTGGTGCCGTCATGCCATCGAACACCGACACGGTGGTCGTTCAGGAACTTGTCGAGGAACAGGACGGCATCATCCGAGTCCCTGCAGGGCAGAGGCCTGGTCAGAATCGACGACATCGAGGCGAGGACCTTCAGGCTGGCAGCGCTGCCCTTCTGGCGGGACGCGTTATCGGTCCGGCCGAGTTGGGTCTGATCGCGTCTTTAGGTATCGCCGAGGTGCCTGTTCGGCGACGTATTCGGGTAGCGTTTTTCTCCACAGGCGACGAGCTGCGGTCGATCGGCGAACCCTTGGGCGAAGGGCAGATCTACGACAGCAATCGCTATACGCTACACGGCATGTTGCGTCGGATGGGCGTTGATCTGATCGACCTTGGAGTCGTTCCCGATAATGCCGATTCGCTTCGCGAGACCGTTCGCACAGCCGCGCGCAGTGCTGACGCCGTCATTTCTTCAGCGGGGGTGTCAGTCGGTGAGGCCGACCATACCCGATCCATCATGGAGCAGTTGGGTGAAGTCTGTTTCTGGACCATCGCCATGAGACCAGGTCGCCCCCTGGCCTTCGGCAGGATCGGCGACGCCCTTTACTTCGGGCTTCCCGGTAATCCGGTGGCTGTGATGATTACCTTTCTGTTCTTTGCCCGCGAGGCGCTGCAGCGCTTGGCAGGCCAGACACCGCAGCCGCAGCCCACCGTACTGGCGCACTCCCAGGCCGGCATTCGAAAGCGACCGGGCCGTACGGAATATCAACGCGGTATCCTCAGCCGGGATCACCAGGGGCAGTGGCAAGTGCGGATTACGGGTAGCCAGGGCTCAGGCGTTTTGCGCTCTATGTCAGAGGCTAACTGCATCATCGTACTGGCACACAATCAGGCTGATGTGGCAGTCGGCGATCGCGTCGAATGTCTGGCCTTCGACGGCCTGCTGTAGTCAGCGCCCGGCAGGCACCACGGGAATCACGGGCGCACCCGGTTCAGCAACCAGCAGCGTGCCTGCCCTAAGGCCTTTCAGAGTGGCGAGACTGAGGCCCAAGATCACGACCGTGGCCAGCGCGAGCAACGCCGTTGCGACTATGGCGGGCACACGATCGGCATTGGCCAGAGCCATCGCCAGAGCCGAGAACGCCGCCAGCGGAAACGACAGAGCCCAGAAAGGCATGCCGAAGGCCAGCGCTCGTATCGGACCCGCCAGGCTTAGCGACAGGGCGAAAAAGAAACTTGCCACACCAAAGGCCGCGACTGCAAGCGTGGGCGACTGAGCCAGGTTGAGGCAGCCCAAACCGACCACGGCGGGTGGTGCGATCGTGATAAACCAGGTGGGCACTAACCGGCCTGGGAACTCGAGTTGAGCCGTGCGGGCAAACAGAAGGGCCAAAACCACTGGCCAGCAAAACGCTCCAACACCCAAAAAGAACCACCCCAGCGTCTCGTGTCCGAACACTGGCACCCCCAGGGGTACGACAACATTACCGACCACCGGAATGAACACAATCGGGGTCATCGAGGCCCATTTGAGGCCCGATTTCACCCAGCGGGCCATCACCCAGACAGTGACCAGCAGCTGCAGGCCCGCAGCGATCAGCCAAAGGGGCTTGAGCCACGCCGGTGACACACCCAGCGATGCCAACAGACTCGCCAACAGCAACATGGAGACGGGGAAGGCGGCTGCAAACGCATGTCGCACCGGATGATTCAGGTCTTCGGTCAGGGCAGACCGATGGCGCTGCAATCGCAGCAAGCTGGCCAGAAAAAGAATCACAAAGCTCAGGCCAGCAACACAGGCGCAGGCCACGGCGACCCAGCCCGCCGCAGGCCCGAACGACGGCTGGGCTCGAAGCCAGGCAAGTCCCAGGCCCGACCACCCCATCACCACCGCAAACCATTGCGGCCCCAGATGACGTAGCGGCGAGTGCTGCGCTGCTTCCATCAATTTCTCCTTGAGACTAGTCCATTGAACATAGTTTCCATCAGGCCCTGTCGACCTAGAATCTGAACGATGCAGGCCAGCGAAACTCTTATCGAAGCCCTCAAGCGCGAACTGCGCGCGCGCCAGATCACGTACGCTGAACTGGCCACCCGCATTGGCATTTCACAAGCCAGCGTCAAACGTCTGTTCTCCCGTCGCAAACTCGACCTCGAACGGCTGGATGCGATTTTGCAGGCTATTGACTGCGACTTCTCCGACATCGCCCGTCAGCTTCAATTTGAACAGCGCCTTCTCACTGAATTGTCCTGGGCGCAAGAAGAAGAGCTGGTTGCCTGTCCGGCCCTTTTACTGGTCGCAGTATGCACCCTGCACCTGATGCACTTTGAGCAGATCACCGCCATCTACCGGCTTAGCGCGGCCGACTGCACAGCGCATCTTCTGCGCCTGGAGCGCCTTGGTTTTCTAGACCTGTTGCCCAACAATCGCTACCGCCTGCACGTCGCACGCACGTTCCGGTGGATCCCCAAGGGGCCTATCGCCCGCTTTTTCACGGAGCAAGCCCACGACTTCCTGAATCACGACTTCGACGGACCCGCCGAATCGCTGGGCATGCTCAACTTGAGACTGTCCAGCGAAAGTCGCCTAAAGCTGCAAAACAGGTTACGCGAGTTGGCCAAAGAGTTTTCAGCCCAACACATCAGTGACAGCGCCCTGCCACTGGCCAAGCGCTACCCCGTCAGCCTACTGATCGCCACCCGCAGTTGGGAACCCTGCTTTATGCGAAGCCTGCGGCGACTGAACGATCAAGCCCTGGCGGCCTGGCTTGACCAACGCGCTATCGGCGGTGACTGAGCGAGCCAGGCAGACTGGCGTAGAAGGCCGCCAGGTTATGCATATCCGCTTTTGAAAGCGCCTTTGCCTGCGCCCCCATGATGGCGTTCTTGCGCTGATCAGACTTGTAATCGAGCAGCGCCCTGAGCAGATAGTCTTCGTATTGCCCGGCCAGACGCGGATAGGAGGGATCAATGGGCGTGTTGCCGTCTTTGCCATGGCACGACGCGCAGACCTGGTCTGCTTTTTCGCGGCCTTTGGCAATGTCGCCAGCCACGGCAGGTGCAAGCGCAAACGCGAACAAACCAAGCGCCGCCATGCTGCGAGTTACCCGTTTCATTCCACCCTCCTGAATCCTAGGAAATATCGGACGCCCTTCCTGAGCTGCCATCCGGCAGACCGCAGGGGCGGCGCCCTGAACACGTTCAGACAAACGGCCGTTCAACGTGCAGCGTAATAGGCTGCTAGATCGGCGATGTCCTGATCGCTCAGGCTGACTGAGATGGCACGCATCGTGGGATGCGACCGATCGCCCTTGCGGTACGCCTGAAGCGCACTCTCGATGTAGCGCGCCGATTGGCCAGAAATTTTCGGCACCTCGTAGACGTTCGGAAACGATGCCTTGTACCCGGGAATGGCGTGGCAACCGATGCACATGGAATTTTTATTCGCACCAGCCTGGGGGTCACCCTTGGGCGCTGCTGCACCCTGAGCCATGGACTGGGTTGCGATAAGCGCGAGCGCAGCAGTGATGATAATTTTCTTGAGCATGGTCCCTGGTGTCTGAGCCGGTGGGCATTCAACGCCGATCAGCGGCGCAGCCCGGTTTTAGGAATCGCCGGATTTTATCCGAGCTGGGCCGGAAGCGCCAAGCTTGGCCGCGTAGGGCCCGTTATACTGAACAGACGCTCCTCGAAACCGGATACCCCCCATGCGATTTGAAGGCACCGATTCTTACGTCGCCACCGACGATCTCAGGCTGGCCGTCAACGCGGCCATCACGCTGCAGCGCCCCCTACTCATCAAGGGCGAGCCGGGTACCGGCAAGACGATGCTGGCCGAAGAGGTTGCCAATGGCCTGGGCATGCCCCTGTTGCAGTGGCATATCAAGTCGACCACCAAGGCTCAACAGGGCCTGTATGAGTATGACGCCGTGTCGCGTCTGCGCGACTCGCAGCTGGGCGATGAGCGCGTGCGCGACATTCACAACTACATCATCAAGGGTGTGCTGTGGCAGGCGTTTCAGTCAGACCATCCAGTCGTATTGCTGATCGATGAAATCGACAAGGCGGACATCGAGTTTCCGAATGACCTACTGCGCGAAATTGACCGCATGGAATTTCATGTGTACGAGACGCGTGAAACCGTCAAGGCCCGCCATCGCCCGGTGGTCATCATCACCTCTAACAACGAAAAAGAGCTCCCCGACGCCTTTCTGAGGCGCTGCTTTTTCCATTACATCAAGTTTCCGGATCGCGACACGATGCAGCGCATCGTCGACGTGCACCATCCCGGCCTCAAAAAGCAGTTGCTATCGGCCGCGCTCGACGCCTTCTACCAGATCCGAGAGCTTCCAGGGCTCAAGAAAAAACCGTCCACCTCAGAGCTGATCGACTGGCTCAAACTGCTGCTTGCGGAAGACATCGGCCCCGAGGCCCTGCAGTCCAAAGATAACAAGGCGGCTATTCCGCCGCTGCACGGCGCGCTCCTCAAAAATGAGCAGGATGTGCACCTCTTTGAGCGGCTGGTGTTCATGGCCAGACATAATCGTTAAGTCGAACACGGCATGCTGATCGATTTTTTTCTGCATCTGCGCGCAGCCAAGCTTCCCGTCTCCATCAAGGAGTACCTGCTGCTGCTCGAGGCCATGGGTAAAGAGGTCATCGGTCCCTCCATTGAAGAGTTTTATCTGTTGGCGCGCGCCGCACTGGTCAAGGACGAGCGGCTTTTTGACAAGTTTGACAAGGCCTTTGGTGCCTATTTCAAGGGCATCCAATCCATCCCGGGGATCGATGTGGATCTTCCGCTGGACTGGCTCAAACGAAAGCTTCAGCGCGAGTTCACCCCCGAAGAAAAAGCCGCCATCGAGGCCATGGGCGGACTCGACAAGCTGCTCGAGCGGCTTCGCCAGTTACTGGAGGAACAGAAAGCGCGTCACGAGGGGGGTAACCGTTGGATAGGCACCAACGGCACCTCACCCTTTGGCAACGGCGGCTTCAACCCCGAAGGCATCCGTATCGGCGGGCCTTCAGCGGGCAACCGGAGCGCTGTCAAAGTATGGGAGCAGCGCGCCTATCGCGACTATGACGATGAAGTCGAACTGGGCACCCGAAATATCAAGGTCGCCCTGCGGCGTTTGC
>JBIKMC010000143.1:0-8496 GCA_044359405.1 Burkholderiaceae bacterium | reverse complement strand
CGCTCAATGTGTCGGCCGGTAGCTCGTGGGAGCCCGAAACACGGGTTTCCGAGGCGCAAACCATGACCGCACTGCAGCAGGCCATTGCAGAGCTGCCCGAGCGCGACCAACTGGTGCTGTCGTTGTACTATTCGGAAGGGATGAACCTGAAAGAAATCGGCGCCTCGATCGGCGTCAGCGAGTCCCGGGTCAGCCAGATCCTGTCGGCCAACGTCAAGAAACTGCGCGATCGATTAGGGCTGGACAGTTAAGTGCGTCAGGTTCATCGTGTGAAGGTGCGTGCACCCTGAACAAAACCGATCAGGCGTTTCACTTGACCGGTTCAATGCAGAGACAACCATGGCTTTACCGTTTTTCGGCAAACCGAAGCGCAGCGCCGCTCAAAAGCAGGCCAAGGCCGAGTACGACGAGGTAATTGCAAACGACGAGAACACCCGCACAGCCCGCGCGCTTCGGGTGCGAGCCGGCTCGCGGGCCAAAGTCTTCGTCGACAAAACCTTTGTTGCGGCGGCCGACAAGGCGGTTGCCTGGGACGCACGTCGGGTGCTGGTCATCGCACAGGGCGAAGAGCCGCCCGAAATGCCGCAGGCCAGCGAATACCAGACGATCAATTCAGTCAATGGCGAGCTGGTGGTTTACCTGCCCATGGAGTACGCCGAGAAGATCTTCAAAATCGGCTTCAAGTACCAGCTCACCGAAATCTCCGCGCGGCAGGCTATCGAACTTGCGCAACACGTGGCTGACGCCATCAGTTATGACCTGCGACTTGAGACGCCTTTCACGGCCCTTGAGTTCCTGCGCGAAGAACTGGCCGAGGAAGGCGAGGACGACGACTCAGGCAGCGACGATGAAGCCTCCGGCGCAGCGCCAACCCCGCAAAGTCCGCCTCCCGGCAAGCGCTCATGACCACCGCTCTGCTCATCGCGATTCTGTTGGCGATCGCCGCGATCGCGGTGCTGATCATCTATCTGATTGACCGGGTCAATTCCATCGATAAATTCGCCCGCCTGGTGCAGGCCGACCAGTCGTGGTCGTCGTCCGATCCCGCAGCCATGGGCCTGTTCGGCGATCTACATGGCAAGCGCCTGTGGGATGCGGTCAGTGGCATCCCCATTGAGGGATGGGACAAGGGCGCCATCGATCTCATCCGCAACCGCTATCAGCTGGTCTTGCGTCGGCACATCGAAGACTTGTTCAACGAGGGCCTGCAGCACGGTCGCGAGAAACGCCAGGGATACCAGCTAAGCGCCTCACGCCAGATCAGCACGCTGCGAGGTCCGGTCGAATCCTGGATTCCCATCGAAAACGCTGTATCGATCTACAACGCAGGCTACGCGCGCGCCAACGCCAAAGACACTGAACTCGCCCAGCTTCGCACCAATCTCGACATTGCTATTGATTCGCTGTTCTCGCAGGCCTCCATCAAGCTGGCCCGCCCAATGTCGGCCTCGCTCATTCCCGGTGGCGAAAACACCACGGGCGATACCCCGCTCGATGTCGATGCCGCCACGATGGCCCAGGCTGCAGCCGGTGCGGTCCCGCCCTCAGGGCTTTCCCCGACGGCCGATGGCACAGCGGGCCCGCAGGCAACGCCCGCAGCATCAACGGCAGCGACTGGCGCGGCTACCGGACCTGATCCCGCCGCCAACGCGGGCCCTGGCAAGCCAGGGGCCAAGTCCGATGGTGCACCCGGCCCCGCCGCCGTGCCGGCGCTTGAGGCGCCCACGCCGCCGGTCACCGCAACCCGCACCGCCGCTGCCGCCCCGGCTACCACGCCAGCCGCGGCACCGGCAAATGCGCCTGCGCCTGCGCCCGCGGCGGCGGTGAGTGCATCCGCCATCGCAGCTCAGGCGATGGGCCTTGGCTCATCGGCACCTAAGCCACCGCCCTCCCTCTCCGAGATGATGGGCAGCGGTCGCCGCAGCTAAAGCGAGCTGTCCGGGCTCATGACCGACATTCTCGCGCTTGACCAGGGCACGACCAGTTCGCGCGCCATCATCTTTGATGTCGCCGGCAACATCGTGCTCAGTGCGCAAGAAGAATTCAGGCAAATCTTTCCGCAGCCTGGTTGGGTCGAACACGACCCGATGGACATCTGGACCAGCCAACTGGAGGTCACGCGACGGGTGCTGGCGCAGCGCCGCACGCCACCGCGGGCCCTGGGCATCACCAACCAGCGCGAAACGACCCTGGTCTGGGATCGCCGCGACGGCACGCCCATTGCCAATGCCATCGTCTGGCAAGACCGTCGAACGGCCCCCTACTGTGAGCAGTTACGGGCTTGCGCCGAACACACTGACATCGAGGCAAGAACCGGGCTGGTGCTCGATGCGTATTTCTCCGCGACCAAGCTCAAGTGGCTGCTTGACCATGTGCCGGGCGCACGAGCCCGCGCTGAGCGCGGTGAGCTCGCCTTCGGCACGGTAGACACCTGGCTCATCTGGAAACTCACCTCGGGCAGGCTGCACGTCACCGACCCCAGCAATGCGTCGCGCACCCTGCTCTACAACCTGCATCTGGGTCAGTGGGACCCGTGGTTGCTCGAACGGTTCAACGTTCCGCCCGCGGTGCTTCCAAACATCGTCGCCTCCAGCGGATTGATCGGCGAAACCGATCGTGACATTCTTGGTCACTGCATACCCATCACCGGTCTGGCCGGTGACCAGCAGGCAGCCACCTTCGGTCAGGCCTGTTTCAGCCCCGGACTGGCCAAAAACACCTACGGCACGGGCTGTTTCACCCTCATGAACACGGGCAATGCGCCCGTTCAAAGTCACAATCGCCTGCTCAGTACGGTGGGCTGGCGTACGGCACAAGGCGAGACGCATTGCCTGGAGGGTAGCGTCTTCATGGGTGGTGCAACCGTGCAATGGCTGCGCGATGGCCTGGGTATCATCGAACGCTCAAGCGATGTGCAGGCGCTGGCGGCTACCGTAGCCGACACGGGTGATGTCTGGCTGGTTCCGGCGTTCACGGGTCTGGGTGCGCCGCATTGGGATGCCAACGCGCGCGGCACTCTCCTGGGTATGACGCGCGGAACCAACCGCGCGCATATTGCCCGCGCGGCGCTCGAATCAATCGCCCTGCAGTCGGCAGAGCTGCTCACGGCCATGGGCCGTGACGCGGGGGCGGCGGTGTCCGAATTACGAGTCGATGGTGGCGCCAGTCAAAACGATCTGCTGATGCAGATGCAGGCCGATTTCAGCGGCATTCCTATCGTTCGTCCCAAAGTCACCGAGACCACAGCGCTGGGCGCAGCCTACCTGGCCGGACTGGGCATCGGTGTATGGCCTGACCAGCAGACACTGTCGCGCAACTGGCAGGTCCAGCGACGCTTCCAACCCACGCTGTCTGATACCGCAAGGGCCGACCATCTGGGTCGCTGGCAACAGGCCGTCGAGCGCGCCCGGGCTTGGGCGCGCGGATGATCCCTGCCGGCGCGCCCTCGCGCAGCACGCTGCTCAAGGCCCTGCACACCCGTAGCTTCGACATCGCCATCATCGGTGGCGGGGCAACCGGACTTGCCATTGCGCTTGAGGCGAGCCAGCGCGGTCACTCGGTCGCACTGATCGAACGCGGTGATTTTTCAAGCGGCACATCGTCTCGATCGACCAAGCTGCTACATGGTGGTGTGCGTTACCTCGCACAAGGCAATTTAAGTCTGGTGCGCGAGGCCCTGCGCGAGCGCCGCCATCTCATCAGCATCGCGCCCGAGTTGGCGCACCCGCTGCGCTTCGTGATGCCGGCTTATCGCTGGTATGAAAAGCCCTTTTACGGCGCAGGACTGCATCTGTACGCTCTTCTGGCGGGGGAACACAGTCTGGGCCCCACGCGCCTCAACGATACGGCCCATACCCTGGCCCAGTCACCAGGCCTTCGGGCGTCGGGACTGCGTGGCAGCGTCAGTTACTGGGACGCGCAATTTGACGACTCGGGCATGGCACTGGCCATGGCTAGAACGGCCGCACAGTGTGGCGCCACGATGCTCAACTACGTCAGCGCCGATAGTCTTGAGGAGGCCGCGGGCCGAGTCTGCGGACTTACCTGTCGCGATGAGGAATGGGGTGAGCGCTTCAGCGTAAAAGCGCGGCTGATCGTCAACGCGAGCGGTGTTTGGGTCGATCGGTTCAGAACCGCTGCGCCCATGGTGCAACCCAGTCAGGGCACACACCTTGTCGTTGATGCGGATTTTTTTCCGGGCGACAGTGCACTGCTGGTGCCACGCACCCGCGATAATCGGGTGCTGTTTGTAGTGCCCTGGCTGGGCAAAAGAATCATCGGCACCACCGACGTTCCGGTCGCTGCCGGCACCGATACGCCTACGCCGCAAGCCAGCGAGATTGAGCAACTGCTCAGTGACCTTGCCCCTTATCTGGCAAAGCCCCCGCGCCGCGCCGATGTGCGCAGCGTCTGGTCAGGGCTCAGACCTTTGGTGCAGTTGGGCGATGGCCCGGGCACAAGCCCCACCCGCACGCTCTCGCGCGAACACACGGTCGAGATTGATCAACGGGGACTGCTGACGATCACGGGGGGCAAGTGGACAACCTGCCTCGAGATGGCGCGTGATGCCTTAATGCACGCCGAAAACGCCGGCCTCATTGCAGCGCAAGCGAACAAGGCCATCAAACCCGGCCGACTCATTCATGCAATCGACGTCCCGCATGATCAAGCCCCGGACGCAGCAACGATTCAACGCCTGGCGCTTGAGGGTTTTGCCCGCACGGTGGGCGACGTGCTGGCGCGACGCTCGAGACTGCTGTTTCTGGATGCTCGGGCCGCGATCGCAGCCGCACCAACGGTTGCCGGCCACCTGCAGGCAGCCACCGGACACGACCCCGCGCTAGACCCGTTTCTGAATGAGGCTCAAGGCTTCGTGCTGGACTGAGCGACGCGTTCGAACCCGCTGAGCATCGGTTGCTGGAGTCGTGGACAACACCGCTGCCGCACGAAGTTTTCCACGAGGTCCAGCTGTTCGAGCGGAATACCCAGCACCTCGCGCTGATCATTCACCCCCAGCACACAAATCCCACCAACACTGTTCGCAAAAGCGGCCAGCTCATCAGCTTGTAACCCCCAACAACTCAAATAGTGCCGGTAACAGCCCCAACTACTGTTGTCGACGATATTGCGGCGACGCAGCCTCATCAACATGCCGCACGCCCAGCTTCAGACCCACCACACCGAGAATGCGGTTCATGGTCTGAACAGTCCCCTCACTGCGCTCCTGTTCGATGTCCTGCATGGTTCGGTATGAGACACCCGAGAGCTTGGCCATCTCGGCCGTGGTCAGTCGCATAGCCTTTTTCAGATGACGTATCGCCTGGGCCACTCGCCCTGTACCCCCGAAGAGCCGGCCACAAAAAAGCCATGCGAAGCCAGTTGATCGACGAACTCATCGCCACGCTGCACCACTTCATCCGTGGAAAACCCGCGTATAGGACTGGCGCTTTCAGACAGATATAGCGCGGCCTCCTTGACGCTCAGGTTCCCGATCGGGTTACCCGCGCCCGCACGCAACAGGTGCCAGTCGGCGGCCGAACCCGCAGCAGCGGGCAGCCCCAAACGAAGCAGCACCTCGCGGCGACCAAAACCCTGAGGCAGCATATCGATGAGAAACGGTGGCCAATGGTCGAACTCAAGCGCTTGCAGGCCAACGGGCACACAGGGCATGAGCGTCAGTGGCCTGGTGGCGGCTGGGTATTTCATCGGGCCATCTGTCGTCTCTGCAGTGCGCTCCGAACTTGGCGAATAAGGCTATTCGGGATACCCACCTTCTTGCCCAGTTCGTTGCGGACAATCTTGATGGGCGCAAGCAGAATTTGTTTTGCGGACCCGATAAGGCTCCCGAAGCCGCGCTGGCTGCCTTGCACTGACGCCTATTAACTGAATCAGGCCAAGATCTTTCGGGCAAGCGGTTGACAGGTGTGGTGTCGTTAGATATCTTTAAGATATCCAATGGGAGAAGGCAGCATGGCAGCCGCTACTGCTCAAATTGCTTTTCGTTACCGCGCACAGGACAGTAAAACCGGCGTGACGCGCACCACCGCCAAGCGCTTGGCCCAAGTGCTGGGCGTGGATGAAACACAAGTAATTCATCTGGCCCTGCATGAACTCGCCACCAAGGTTCTGCCGCAATACGACGCGGACGAGGGCGCGCTCACCAAAGCCCAACTCAGCCAAATCAAAAAATCAGCACCCAAGGCTAAGGGCGGTCGGGTGCGCAGCAGCCTCTTCGAAGTGGAAAGTACCTGATGCGGTGGTGGCCAGAGCCTACCGCAGGCGATATCGCCTGGTGCCCCTTTCCTGACCATGTGCATCCAAAGCCCAAACCACGGCCTGGCCTGATCACTTTGACCAAAGAAGACGATGAGGGCAGGGTTTTCGTGAGCGTGGCGTATGGAACGAGTCAAAAGACTGATCGGCTCTACAGCGGTGAATTCCGCATCACCAAGGGCGAACATCCCGCCGCTTACGCCAGTGCAGGTCTGAGCTACGACACCAAGTTTGATTTGAGCAAGATGCTCGAGCTTCCGTACAACGACGACCATTTTTCGGTACCGCCTCATGCGCCGCAAGGGCAGAATCCCAAATTGGGCACCTTGCACCCGAGCATGGTGCGGATCGCTGCCGCTGCTTTTGCGGCCTCTCGCAAGTAGCACTCAGGCAGAAGACCGCGGTGCTTTCAAGACGCGGTAGGCATCATCGCTGCTTTCATAGGCACGCTTGGCGTCGTCATCGTTGACCCGGGCGTAGACAATCAGCTTGGCCGCAGCGGCGACTTGGCCCAACGTCTTGCGGTACTGCTTGAACTTATGCACTGGGTGGTCCGTCGACCGGTCAAGTGAATTGTCGTCGACCACTCAAGCGCTGATTAGCGTACACGTGTCCACTTAGCGCTAAGTGGACACGTGTACACCAACGACCTCTCCGCCCTGCTTTAATTCGGGGATGGTTTCGCCGGACGTACAGCTCTTCGTGGACAACGCCGGCCCCACGATCGGCGTTCGCGACGGCGGGCGCGCGAGCGTGTTCGTGACGGCGCACCGGTGCAGCTCCGAGGTCGGGGGCTAACAAGACCTTACCGTTGGGCGACAACCTCTGGGCAGCTCCAGTGGTCAACCTGTGGGGCAAATAGCCCCATGTCACCGCGAATCATCGCCGATACTCTACGACAGGCGAAAGTCGTCGGTCCTGAACCGCAAGCGCCCGCTGACGCTGGCTATGATCCGCAGACTGCACCAGCGTTTGGGCATCCCGGCCAACGCGCTGATTGCGGAAACGGCTGCTTCAAGGAACAAAACCAGGACCCAACATGACAAGCCCTGAACTTGCAACTTTTTCCATTTCACGTCAGTTCGCAGCGTCCCCCGAGCGGGTCTATGAAGCATGGGCTGATCCGACCAAGATGGCGCAGTGGTCTGGGCCAAAGGGCTCCACTGTGGAAATCGTCCAGGGATCGCAGACCGTAGGCCTCACAACCATCACCCGTACGACATCCCCAGGCGGGCCGGAGATGTTCAGCCTGTGCCTGTGGCGTGAACTTACACCGCATCGCCGTGTGGTGTGGGAGCAAAGTTTTTGCACTCGCGAGGGGCTTAAGTGCCCCCCGCCCTTCTTCGATGATTGGCCACGGACACTACTGACCGAGGTAAGCCTGCAGGCGAGCGGCGGGGGCACGTTGCTGACGCTGAAGTGGATACCCATCGAATACGACGAGGCAGGGCTTGCCATGTTTGCCAGCCACATGACGAGCATGACGGGCGGCTGGGGTGGAAGCTTCGACAAGCTTGAAGAGTGGCTGGCGCAGTAGCGACCCACCGATCGGCCCAACTCCAGCGACATTCGGCGATGTGATCCCAACAAATGCCAACGACCGGAAGGCCAGGGACGGTCATCCAGCCCCGGCTACCCTGGCCGCCGCCCTCCCCCACCGCCACTCGGCGGATGCGCCTCACGAAAAGATGGCCTTTGCGTGGCGGGGTGCGTAGAATGCGCGCTTCGCGACGAATACGGGGCCGACCTGGTTTCGACGTGGGTAGCAAAGCGGCACAGGGCATGCCGAGGCGCCAAGTCCTCGTAAATCCTTTGGCAAATCTATAAACGCCAACGACGAGCGTTTCGCTCTCGCGGCTTAATCCCCGCGAGCGCCGCAACAGTCAGCCGATGGGCTGGGCCTAACCGGGCAACCGGAAGGGCTGCGGTGTAACTTCAATCGGATAGCGCCCGGGTCGGGTTACTTGGCTCGGGGGCGAAACTCAAGGTAACTGGGTGCGGGTCGGCCTGTCGATCGGCTAAGCCTGCACTGAGACCCAAGTAGATCGACTACGCATGTAGAACTGGTCGTAGAGGACTTGCGGACGCGGGTTCGATTCCCGCCGGCTCCACCATCAAACACAAAAGGCTCCTTCGGGAGCCTTTTGTGTTTGTACGCGGTTGCGCATGGAATCGAAGCCGCGTCCGGTACGGACGCCGGGGGCGAGTCGGACAGCCAAGAGT
>JBIKMC010000011.1:0-27752 GCA_044359405.1 Burkholderiaceae bacterium | reverse complement strand
CAATCTGCTGGTATTTTTGCGACCCGTGGTTCTGCGTGATGCAGAAGCTTCGCACAGCGTCAGCGCCACGCGTTACGACTACATTCGTGCGGTGCGGGGCGACGCCCGCATTCCGGGTGGTGGACTGTTACCCGAAATCAGCGGCAGGCCCCTGCCCGCCATGTCGCCGCCGCCCCAGCGCGATCCACAGGGACGTCTGCTGGTCCCGGGTACACAGACGCCGCCGTCCAGTCTTTCGCCGGACGTTGATGCTGCTGCGCCCATTGTCGAATCGGTGCCCATTCCGCTGCATCAATTGCGTGGCGGTGAGGCGGGCCCGCCTGGGGGTGGGGCGACCCCTGCGCCGGTCAGGCGCCCGGGCGCGGGCGGCTGACGAATGGCTCAGCTTTCGCCGTCTCGCTTCGTGCCCTACGGGTTCGCTCGGACCAACCGTTTGCTGGTGGTGGGTCTCGATGGCGATACGCTGGAGGTCTGGACGGCGTCGACCACGCCGATTCAGGCCCTGTCCGAGCTGGCCCGCACGGTGCCTTACCGGGTGCTGCCGGTATCTCGACCCGACGACGAGCTCGACGCGGCCATCACGAAAGCGTACTCGGCGCAGGAGGGGTCTGCGGCTGCCGTGGTCGACGAGGTTGAGAGCGATCTCGATCTGTCGCAGCTCATGCAGGACATTCCCAAGATCGAAGATCTGCTGGAGGCCGAAGACGACGCGCCCATCATCCGCATGATCAATGCGCTGCTCACTCAGGCAAGCCGCGATGGCGCATCCGACATTCACGTTGAAGCCTTCGAAAACAGCTCAATCGTACGGTTTCGCATTGATGGCATTCTTCGTGACGTGGCGCGGCCGCGGCGCGAACTTCATGCCGCGCTGGTTTCGCGTATCAAGATCATGGCGCAGCTTGATATTGCCGAAAAGCGTCTGCCCCAGGATGGGCGTATTACCCTGCGCATAGGCGGTCGGCCGATGGATGTGCGTGTATCAACGCTACCCACCGGGCATGGCGAACGTGTGGTTCTGCGGCTGCTCGATAAAGAGGCTGGTCGGCTTGACCTGGCCGCGCTGGGCATAAGCCAGGACGGCCTTGCTGCGTTTGATCGTCTGCTGCATCAGCCGCACGGCATCGTGCTGGTTACCGGGCCTACAGGCTCTGGAAAAACCACCACCTTATACGCGGGGCTGAGTCGTCTTGACTCAGCGCGCATGAACATCCTCACGGTTGAGGACCCCATCGAATACGATTTGCCCGGTATCGGTCAGACGCAGGTCAATCCGCGTATTGACATGAGTTTCGCGAGGGCGCTCAGGGCGATTCTTCGGCAGGATCCGGACGTGGTCATGATCGGCGAGATCCGTGATCTTGAAACCGCGCAGATTGCCGTGCAGGCATCGTTGACCGGCCATCTCGTCCTGGCCACCCTGCATACCAATGACTCTGTGTCGGCGGTCACTCGTCTGATCGACATGGGTGTTGAGCCTTTTCTGTTGTCCTCATCGCTGCTGGGTGTTGCGGCCCAGCGCCTGGTGCGCAAGCTGTGCGTGTCGTGTCGTCGGCGCGACGACGTCACCGGAGCATGGCGCGCGCTGGGGTGTGCGGCCTGTGATCGCACGGGCTACCGCGGTCGAACGGGCATTTACGAGCTATTCGTGCTCGATGACTCCATTCGCGCGCTCATACACGAAGCCGCCTCAGAGCAGACCCTGCGCGAGGCTGCATCGGCTGTCGGCATGAAGTCCATGCGTGATGATGGTGCGCGCTGGATCAACCAGGGCATCACTACCGCCGAAGAAGTCGATCGTGTTACCCGAACCTGATCGGCCCCTGCTGCGTACGCGTTGAGCCCGTCGAATGCCAGCTTTTCGTTTTGAAGCGGCCACTGCGGCCGGGCGCATCGAGACCGGAGTACTCGATGCAGACTCGGCCCGTCATGCGCGCAGTCTGCTGCGAGAGCGTGGTCTGGCACCGCTGGAAGTCAGTGCCCTTGCCGCCGATGTTGGCAAGCCTCGGCAGTCATTGCTGGCGGCCCGTCTAAGCACGGCCGAACTGGCCATCGTAACTCGGCAGATGGCGAGCCTGCTGGCGGCGGGCCTGCCCCTGGAGCGCAGCCTGGATGTGATCGTCGAGCAGGCTGAGCGGCGAATCGTGCGCGAGCGATTCGCCGCCGTGCGGGCGGAGGTGATTGGAGGGCAGGGCTTTGCCAATGCACTGGCCCGGTATCCCCGTGATTTTCCGGAGGTGTATCGGGCATTGATCGCCGCTGGGGAGCAGTCGGGCGATCTGGCACGGGTCATGGCGCGACTGGCCGATTATGTCGAGTCACGCAGCGCCCTGGCCCAGCGGGTGGGCCTGGCCTTTATTTATCCCGTGATTGTGACGGCGGTCGCGTTACTGGTCATCATGGTGCTGTTGACCTATGTGGTGCCGCAGGTGGTTGATGTCTTTCGTCAGTCGGGGCAGTCGCTTCCGGCGCTGACCATTGGACTGATCGCTGTCTCTGATTTTCTTCGTCACTGGGGCTGGACGCTGCTGCTTGCCGCCGCCGCCCTGGCACTGATGGCACGACTGGCCTTGCGCTCACCCTCGGCGCGTATGGCCTGGCACCGGCGTAAGCTGCGCCTGCCGGTATTGGGCCGTCTGTTTCGAGGCCTTGAAACCGCACGCTTTGCCGCGACGCTGGCCATTCTCAGCGCCAGTGGTGTTCCGCTGGTGAGAGCCCTGGAGGCGGGCGCGCAAACCCTGAATAATGAGGCGTTGCGGCACAGTATTCGTGACACCGTGGGGCGCGTGCGTGAAGGCGTGGCGCTGTCGAGGGCACTGGCCGCCAGCGGCGAGTTCCCGCCCATGATGACCTACCTGGTTGCCAGCGGCGAAGCGACGGGTACCTTGCCCGATATGCTCGAGCGGGCGGCGTCCAATCTGGGTTCAGAGGCTGAGCGGCGCACCCTGGTGCTGACCAGTCTTCTTGAGCCGATTCTCATTCTGAGCATGGGCGCGCTGGTGCTGCTCATCGTGCTGGCGGTGATGTTGCCCATTATCGAGATGAACCAGCTGGTCCGTTAAGGGCCCATCCGTAAACGTCACAGGCGAAGTTGGCGATGGTAGCCCGTGAGCTCGAGATAGCCCCGCCCCACCACAAGGCCCGCCTCGAACACCCGCACGGCGCCTTCCCAATACACAATGCCAGTACTCTGTCTTGAGTCAAGCTCCTGGTCGTCCAGAAGGGGCCGCAGGACGAATTGGCGTTCGTCCAGGATTAACTGCATCTCAACGGGCCACTGTGTTCCGGTTCTGGGCGATTGCCACCAGCGACGCGCGACAAACTGCGCACCTGACGTCTTTGCCCCATGATGGGCCAGGCGATGTTGTCCGGTGGTCCAGCGCGCCTCACGCCAGATTTCGCTGCCATCGGCTGCGCGAATGCGAAAGGCCATCAGCGACGCACCATCGTCAAAATGAAGTCCGACCCAGTCCCAGCCAGTGGCCTGTTCGTCGAGCACCTGGCTTGACCATTCGTGATCAAACCAGGCGTCACCACTCACCCGCATGGGCTCGCCCGCCGAGGGCCGGCCTGAGAGACTCTCGCTGACGATGACATTTCCTGAAACGGCCAACCAGGGCCTGCTGTAATAAAAACTGGCCTGCTCGGGGGCCGGACCTTTACGTGAGAAGCCCGCATCGCCCTGCAGCACCGGCGGGTTCTGGGCCCTGAACAGAAGATCGAGCGAGAACGTCTCGGCGCTGATCGAAGTGCGGTAAAGATCGTCCGGTGTGCGCACCAGAGTCCAGTCCCCGATACGCAGATCCGTATCGCCTTCATTTGCGTGGGCCAGACCAAAGCCGGTACGGGCGGAGCGCTGTGCATGCAGGAGGCGTGGCCGCGTCGGTATCGCCAGCGCCGCATGTGCGAACAGCAGTTGCCGCGGCGCGAACTGACTGGGGTTATCGCTTGCATAGCCACTGGCGACGCGAAAGAAGGTGATCTGAAGACCCAGGCCCTCGTTCTGCCAGGGGCTGGCTTTGCGGCGTTCGTCACGCAGCCACGCGGTGAGGTACCACCACTCGATGCGAAAGTCCGAATGGGCGCCGTGGTCGCGCGGAAAGCTCAAGCTCAGTCCGGGCTGCACGCGTGCAAACCGTGGGCGATCCGTCTGTGCCTGAGTATGTCGCGAGGTCATCGGTAGGCTGCCCGCCGCAGTCGCCAGTTGCGCAAGCCATTGACGGCGGCTGCCCGGCATCACCAATCCTCCCGAACGGCCCGGACTGGTCCGATACTCATGGCTTCCCGTGCCGCGATGCGCGCAGCCAGCGCGGCCATCAGCATGAGCGCAAGCGCACTCGCTCCAAGCAGCATGATCGGCCAGTCCATAGCCATGGTCCAGTGAAACGATTGGGGGTTGACTCGATGCACCAGAACCCAGGCGATTGCAGCGCCCAAAGTCATGCCCCAGGCCAGTGCAAAGGCGCTGCCCAGCGCCGCTTCGGCGGCGAATTGCGCCCCGATCGAGCGGCGCGTCATACCCAGATGGCGCAACATGCCGAACTCACGCGCGCGAGCCAGGGCCTCGCCAGCGCAAGTGCTCGCAACACCGAACAGTGCCACGAGAATCGCCACGGCCTCCAGCGCATACGTGATGGCGAAGCTGCGGTCGAAGATGCGCAGCGACAGGGCGCGCAGTTCAGAGGCTTCACGAAACTCCATGCCGGCCGCAACGGGATGACGCGCGCGCAGATTGGCAATGAGGGGTTCTGCATGGGTGCCCTCGAGCAGCCACCAGGCGACTTCATTCACCTCCTGGTCGCCGCTGACCTCGCGATAGCGCGCCAGGTCAACTGCGATGCTGCCGTGCTGGCGCGAGTAGTCGCGCCAGACCCCCGCCACAAACACCGTCCATGACGCCTGATTTTGAGTGGCAATGGGTAGGGTGAACCGGTCCCCGGGGCGCACGCCATACAGATCTGTCATGGCCTCGCTGATCCAGACGGGCGCTTCACCGGGCGCGGGCGCCCGCAGCTCGCCCGTAATGGGTAGTCGTCTGGCGGGCTGCGATTCGTCCAGGGGCCGAGCGATCAGGGTGACGGGGGGGCGATGTGGCGCAAGCGTCAGCGGCACTAATCGCATGAACTCCACCTGGCGTACTCCGGCAGCCTGGGCGAGCACCGTCTGAAGCTCGGCGGACAAGGCGGTGCCCGTGCTGCTCGAGCCGACGCGCGCATAGAGGTCAGCCGGCAGCACCGCATCCAGCCATTCCGAGACGGCCGTGCGAAAACTGGTGACCATGATGGCCATCGCGCTGGCCAGGGCTACGCTGGCCACAACGCCTGACAGGGCAGCCGCCGTTGATCCCGGAGCGCCGGCCAGACGCTGTGCGGCCAGCCAGATCGTGAAGCGACCTGCGGGCATGCGGTTGAGCACGCCGACTCGACGTGAAAGGGCTGCGGTGAGGGACGGTACCAACAGAATACCCGCCAGCAGCCAAAGGGCTATGGCCGCGTACGCGGCAATGGGCAGCTCGTCGATCGGCGGCGCTGCCAGCAGCAGACACCCGATTGCGAACAGCAGCAGGCTCCACCCGGGCCGGGCCCGTGCGCGCAAGACGTCCTCGCCGCTGCCGCTGCGCAGCGCACGGGCAGCCGCCATACCCCGAGCGGTTCGCATGGGGGCGAGGGCACCAACCAGCGCCGTGGCGAGCCCCGCCGCAAAGCCTGCTAGGACGGACAGCATGTCCAGCGATAGCGAAGGGCTCGATCCGCTGAAATAGCCGCCGCCCAGGTCACCCCCGACGGTAGCCAACAGACCCGCTGCCAGTGCGATGCCCGTCAGCACCCCCAGCCCTGACCCCAGCGCGCCGATGGCCAGGGCCATGCCCAGCACGCGCTGCGCGGCGAGTCGCCTGGGCGCGCCCAACACACCCAGCAGGGCCGTCTCAGCCTGCTGACGCACGACCAGCAGGCTCAGGGCCGAGTTGACGATGAAGGCACCAGTGAGTAGCGCCACCAGGGCCAGCACGTTGAGGTTGACTCGATACGCGCGCGATAGATTGGACATGCGCTGCTCGCTTGCATCCGCTTCGGCCCAGATGGCGGACTGGGGCAGTAATGACTGCGCCTGCGACCGGATCCCCAGGACGTCAGCACCGCGTTCGAAGCGCAGATCCACACGACTGATACGCCCCAGCCAGCCCAGTCGCCATTGAAACGCAGCGATATCCATGACGGCCAGCATCTGCCCTGATTGCGCGCCGCTGACCGTCCCGGCGATGCGCAGAGGCACGACGCCGGTACTGCTGACCACGCGGATGGTCTGACCGATTCGACGGTCAAAGGCGCGCAGGGCCGCCTCGGATAAAAAAATCGCGTCGTCCGCGAACAGGGAGATTGGGTCGGAGGCAAAACGCTCGTCCAGGCTGGGTACGAGAGCGGGGGTGACAGCGGCCGCGCGCATGGGGTCAAGGCCAATCACTCTGAGCGGCAAGCCGGAACCGGTCGCGGTTCGGGGCGCTCCCTCGACCGCGAAGCTGGCCTCGATGATGGGGCTTGCGGTGTGCACGCCGGCAAGCTCAGCGAGCTGGCTGAAGACCGATTCAGGCAGTTCGCGAGCGCGGGCGACCACCTGCGCCTGAGCTTGACCATTGACGATTGCGATGGCGGCGCCGAACTCACCAAGGGCAGAGCGGTTGACCAGATGAATGGCCAGCGCCAGTGCCACTCCAATGGCGATGGACAGGGCTGCGAAGGCGAGGCGGCCCGGCTGTGCCTGCCACTGCGCCGACCACAGCCAAAGTAGAAGGGTGCGCTCAGATCGCATCGAGCACGCCAGCACTCAGGCGCAGGCGGCGCTGAGCGGTTGCTGCCGCTGGCATCGAGTGGGTGACCAACAGAAGCGCGGCGTTGTTCAGTTGCGCCTGCTCATGAATCAGTGCCAGCGCTGCATCGGCGTTACGTGGATCGAGGTTGCCGGTGGGCTCGTCAGCCAGCAGCAGTCGCGGTCGGGTCACCAGGGCGCGGGCCAGCGCCACGCGTTGCTGCTCGCCACCGGAAAGCTCGCGTGGCAGTGCGTTGGCGCGCGCGTCCAGACCCAAACGGGCCAGCAGGGCTCTGGCCTGGTCGATCGCGTCGCGACTGTCCAGACCGTTGAGCAGCAGCGGAATGGCCACATTTCGGGTCGCATCAAGATAGGGCAGCAGGTGAAAGGCCTGAAACACAAAGCCAACGGTGCTGCGTCGAATGATCGCGCTGGCATCCGGGTCATGTCCGTCGATGGTCTGGCCGTTGATCTGGACATGACCAGCATCGGCGGCTTCGAGCCCTGCAATGATGTTGAGCAGGGTCGACTTGCCGCTTCCCGATTCTCCGAGCAGCGCCACCCGCTCGCCGGGCGCGAGGTTGAGATTGACTCCGTCGAGTACGCGTCGACCGCCCAGCTCTTTCATCACGCCCTGCAAGCGCAGGACATCGCGTGGCTGGCCGGCGAGCCGATCAGCGAGGGCCGCGCCCTGGTGTTCGGTCATCCCTCGGCCACAGGGCCACCACCCATGCCGCCCACCGTCTGGCTGAAGCCCGCGTCGACATAGGTGATTTCAGCGGTGATGCCAGCGGCCAGATCGGACAACATGAAGGCGGCGACGTTGCCCACATCATCGATGGTGACATTGCGGCGCAGGGGCGCATGGGTCTCTACGAAGTCGAGAATTTTTGAGAAACCCTTGATGCCGCTGGCCGCCAGCGTCTTGATGGGACCTGCTGAAATGCCATTGACACGGATGCCGCGCGGACCGAGCGATTCGGCGAGGTAACGCACGGACGCCTCAAGACTGGCTTTGGCCAGTCCCATGGTGTTGTAGTTGGGTACCATTCGGATCGCGCCCAGATAACTCAGCGTAAGCAGGGCACCGCGGCGACCGCTCATCAGGGGTTGGGCGGCCTTGGCCATGGCCACGAAGCTGTAGGCGGAGATGTCGTGAGCCAGGCGGAAGGCTTCCCGGCTGGCACCCTCAAGAAAGTCTCCGGCGATGGCTTCGCGCGGTGCAAACGCGATGGCGTGGACCAGACCGTCAAGGCCGTCCCAGTGCCTGGCGAGTTCACTGAACACCGCCTCAATCTGCGCGTCTTCAGCGACATCGCAGGGCAGGATGAGACTGGACCCGAACCCTGACGCCATCTCGGCCACACGATCGCGAAAACGTTCATTCTGATAGGTGAAGGCCAGTTGGGCCCCCTGGGCATGACAGCTGCGTGCAATGCCATAGGCAATAGACCGGTTGGACAGCAGACCGGTGATCAGAATTCGCTTACCCGTCAGAAAACCCATCGCGAAGCTCTCCGCTAGAATCCGTGGTCGTTATATTGTCGCATGCACCCCATCTTGAACCCCTTAAGCGTCGTCTTCGGTTTGCTGCTGTCCGCGCTGACGCCAGCGGTGCATGCGGCCCATGCGATTGCCTGGGGGGCTGAGCCGCGTTATGCGCCGGGGTTCGCCCACTTTGACTATGTCAACCCGAAGGCACCGCGAGGCGGCTCGGTCAATCTTGACGGATTCGGCAGCTTCGACAAGCTCAATCCGTTCACCTTGAAGGGTATCGCGGCGGCCGGAATCGGCGTGCTCATGTTCGAAACCCTGTGTGAAACCAGTGACGATGAGCCTTTTTCAATGTACGGGCTGCTGGCTGAACACATCGAATTTGCGGCAGATGGTCTTTCGATCAGCTTCCGGCTCAATGCCCGGGCGAGGTTCTCAGACGGCACGCCCGTTACTGCCGACGACGTACGGCACTCGTTCGTCACCTTGACCAGTCAACAGGCGCACCCGCGTTATCGACAGAATTTCGCTGACGTGGCGCGCGTTGTGGTGTTGGACGAACGCACGATTCGTTTTGAATTCAAGCGCCGCAACCATGAGCTGCATATGATCATCGGCGCGCAGATGCCGGTGTTTTCGCGGCGCTGGGGCGCTGGCAAGCCCTTTTCTGAGGTGGTTCAGGACGAGCCCATTGCCAGCGGACCTTACCGGGTCGACCGGATCGACTGGGGGCGCTCAATCAGCTTCCGGCGTAATGCCGACTATTGGGCAAACGACCTTAATGTGCGCCGGGGCATGTTCAATTTCGAGCGCATCACTTACAAGTATTTCAAGGATGAGACGGCCCGACTCGAGGGTTTCAAGGCAGGCGAGTTTGACTGGATTTACGAGAATTCAGCGCGCAATTGGGCTCGAGGGCATGCGGGCCCACGCTACCGGCGCGGCGAACTCATCAAACGCGAGTTTGCGCATGAGAATGCAGCGGGCATGCAGGGGTTTGTTCTTAATACACGCCGCGCAATCTTCAGCGACGTACGCGTGCGTGAGGCGCTCAGCCTGGCCATGGACTTTGAGTGGATGAATCGGCAGATTTTCTACGGTCAGTATGCGCGCAGCCCCAGTTACTTCACCAATAGCGAGATGGCTGCCAGCGGTTTGCCCTCGCCCGGGGAGCAGACCTTGCTCGAGTCGCTGCGAGCTCAGTTGACGCCAGCCGTGTTCGGTGAGGTGCCCATGCCGGCTCGAACCGATGAGCCCAACAGCTTGCGCGCCAATTTGCGCCGTGCCCTGGCCCTGCTGGCGCAGGCCGGTTGGCGTGTGGCCGATGATGGAGTGCTGCGCGACGGCAAGGGTCGCGCTTTTGAGTTCGAAATCCTCACGTACTCCAAGTCGCTTGAGCGGGTGGCGGTACCCTGGGTTCGAAACCTCGCCAAGCTGGGTGTACAGGCATCCATGCGCGTCACCGATCCGGCCCTGTACCGAAAGCGCCAACAGGACTTTGAGTTTGATGTGGTTGTTCATGTCTTTGGCGCGAGTCAGACGCCCGGTAACGAACTTACCGAGTATTTCTCATCAGCCGCCGCCGATGAGAAGGGTTCACAAAATCTCCCCGGTATCCGTGACGCGGCCGTCGATGCGCTCATTACACGTGCATTGGAAAGCCGTTCGCGGGCTGAGCTCGTCGACGTCGCCCGCGCGCTCGACCGTGTGCTCAGACACGGCCACTATCTGGTGCCGCACTATCATGCGGCCACCCACCGGGTTGCGTTCAGCCGTCAGCTGGCCCACCCGCAGACGCTGCCACGGTTTTACTGGGCGCCCACCTGGATGTTGAAAACCTGGTGGATCGCTGACGGCGCCACTGCCCGCTAGACGCCCGCATGCTTGCCTACATCGTCAAACGTCTGCTGCTCATGATTCCGACCCTGATCGGAATTCTGCTGGTGAGTTTTGTCATCATTCAGTTCGTGCCGGGTGGTCCGGTTGAGCAACTGATTCAAGAGTTGCGCGGCGATGCCTTAAGTGGCGAGGTCGCTTCATCGGGCGGTTTGTATCGGGGCGCTCAGGGGGTTGATGCCGCACGGCTCAAGGAGATTCGCGAGCTCTATGGCTTTGACAAGCCAGCCTATGAACGTTTTCTTGAAATGCTGGTGCGCTACGCGCAGTTTGATCTGGGCAAGAGTTATTTTCACCATAAAGGCGTCTGGGATCTGATTATTGAGAAACTTCCGGTGTCCGTGAGCCTCGGTCTGTGGAGTTTTCTCATTGTGTATGCGGTCTCCATTCCGCTGGGCATTGCCAAGGCGGTTCGTAACGGCTCGCGCTTCGATCTGTGGACCAGCACAGCCATATTGGTGGGCTACGCAATTCCGGGTTTTGTGCTGGGGGTGGCTCTGCTGGTGCTGTTTGGTGGGGGCTCGTTCCTGCAGTGGTTTCCACTGCGTGGGCTGACCTCAGATGACTGGGCGCAGTTGTCGCTGGCGGGCAAGATTCTCGACTATCTGTGGCACCTGGCCCTGCCACTGACCTGTCTGGTGGTGGGCAGTTTTGCAGTCACCACCATGCTCACCAAGAACACGTTTCTCGAGGAAATTCGTCGGCAGTATGTGATGACTGCACGCGCCAAGGGCATCAGCGAGCAGCGCGTTTTTTACCGGCATGTATTCCGCAACGCGCTCATCCCGCTGGTCACCGGATTTCCGGCTGCGTTCGTGGGTGCTTTTTTCGCTGGCTCGCTGCTGATCGAAACCCTTTTCTCACTCGATGGACTGGGCCTGCTGTCGTACGAGGCCGTGATGAAGCGTGACTATCCAGTGGTACTGGGTTCGCTCTATGTTTTTTCGCTGTTGGGGCTGATAACCAAGCTGGTCACTGATGTCATGTACACCTGGGTTGACCCGCGGGTGAAGTTTGGGGCGGCACCATGAGTCCAGGGCGTCGAGCCTGGCTGCGCTTTCGGGCTAACCGGCGCGGTTACTGGAGTCTGTGGATTTTTGTGGTCGCCTTTGTGCTGTGCCTGGGCGCCGAGTTCCTGTCCAATGACAAACCGATCGTGGTTCGCTACGACGGACAGTGGTATGTGCCGCTCTTGAAGAACTACCCCGAGACGACTTTTGGCGGCGACTTCCGAACGGAAACCGATTATCTCGATCCCTTCATTCGCGAGCGTCTGTCGGCATCGGGCAATTGGGCGCTGTGGCCACTCAATCCCTATCGATTCGACACCATCAACTACTTTGCGCCCAGCCCGAATCCCGCACCGCCATCGGCCGTCAATGTCATGGGAACCGATGACCGCGGGCGCGATGTTCTGGCGCGACTGCTGTACGGCTTTCGGGTATCGGTGCTATTCGGGATGGCGCTGACTGCCCTGGGTGTTCTGCTTGGCGTCATCGCAGGGGCTATCCAGGGCTATTTTGCAGGCCGAATCGATCTGGTTTTGCAGCGCTTCATTGAGGTTTGGGGTGCCATACCCGAGCTGTATCTGCTGCTCATTCTGGCCTCTATCTTTGAACCCAGCGTGTGGATTCTTCTGGCCATTCTGGGACTGTTCGGTTGGATGGGCTTGTCTGACTATGTGCGCGCCGAGTTTTTGCGTAATCGTCAGCTGGAGTACGTGACGGCGGCTCGTGCGCTGGGCTTGTCGGATGGGCAAATCATCGTGCGGCATGTGCTGCCCAATTCGCTGACCCCGGTGATCGCGTTTTTGCCGTTCAGAATGAGTGCGGCCATCGTCGCACTCACCAGTCTTGATTTTCTGGGCCTGGGCGTACCTGTCTCCACGCCCAGTCTGGGTGAGTTGCTGGCGCAGGGAAAGACAAATCTTGATGCCTGGTGGATTTCGCTCAGCACCTTCGGCGTTTTAGTGGCTACGCTCATGCTGCTGATATTCGTTGGCGAGGCGCTGCGCGATGCGCTCGATACCCGAAAGAGCTGAGATGGAAGTGCCTGCGCAAATCGATGGCAGTCAGCCCCTGCGGATCGCCGGCCGTCAGCGGCTGCTTGAGGTGCGCGACCTGTCGGTGAGCTTCGTGGGTACGCGGGGCGAGTCCAGGGTGGTCGATCGCGTGTCGCTGACGATTGCGCGTGGTGAGAAGTTCGCGCTGGTCGGTGAGTCGGGCTCGGGTAAGACGGTGACTGCGCTGTCGCTGCTGAGACTGAATCTGGATGCCCGGTATGGCGGACAGATCCTGTTTGAGGGCGACGATCTGCTGAGCCTGTCCGATCACGCCATGCGAGGTATTCGGGGCCGCGACATTGGCATGGTGTTCCAGGAGCCCATGAGCGCGCTCAATCCCCTTTTTACCGTCGGCGATCAGATCGGCGAGGTATTGCAGCGCCATGAGGGGCTCAGCCGCAGCGCGGCGCGCGCGCGGGCCATTGAAATGCTGGCGCTGACGCAGGTCCCCGAACCGCAGCGTCGGGTTGATGCCTATCCGCACGAGCTGTCGGGTGGACAGCGGCAGCGGGTCGTCATTGCCATGGCACTGTCCTGTCGTCCCAGGCTGCTTATCGCGGATGAGCCCACCACCGCCCTCGACGTGACCATACAAAGGCAGATCATCGCGCTTCTCGATGATCTGCAGCGCGAGTTCGGCATGTCGGTATTGCTCATTACCCACGATCTGCCCCTGGTCAAAAGGTTTGCTGATCGCGTTGCGGTCATGCGCCACGGGCAGGTACTTGAGATCGGCGCAGTCAGTGCGGTATTCGCTCGTCCCGCCCATGCCTACACGCGTGAACTACTCGATAGTCGGCCGCAGCGCATGGTCGACGAGCCGCCTGGCGACGCTGCGCCCGCGGTGCTGGCCGCCCAGTCGATCCGTTGTCGCTTTCCAGTGGGTTCAAGCCTGTTACACCGACGGTGGTTCGAGGCCGTGCGCGGTGCTGATGTTCAAGTACGGCCCGGTGAGACGCTGGGCATCGTGGGCGAGTCGGGTTCCGGCAAGACCACCCTGGGCATGAGTTTACTCAGGCTATCAGCCGCGCAGATCACCGGGCAGATCCGTCTGAACGATCAGGCGATTGATTCCCTCCCACAGGCGCAGCTGCGTGGATTACGCGCCGGCATGCAAGTCGTATTTCAAGACCCGTACAACGCCCTGTCGCCGCGCATGACCATTGGTTCGATCGTGGGCGAAGGCCTCGCCCTGCATCAGCCGCAACTGCAGGCGGCAGCGCGTCGCGATGCGGTCGTGAGCATGCTGCAGGAGGTGGGGCTTACGGCCGACATGCTCGACCGCTATCCGCACGAGTTTTCGGGTGGGCAGCGACAGCGCATCGCGATTGCTCGAGCGGTTATCCTAAAGCCAGCGTTGCTGCTGCTCGATGAGCCCACGTCGGCGCTCGATGTGTCTGTGCAGCAGCAGGTGCTGCAGTTGCTGGTCAGCCTGCAACGCAAGTTCGGCATGAGCTATCTGTTCATCACGCACGATCTGGCGGTCATCCAGGCCATGGCACACCGCGTGGTCGTGATGAAGGATGGACAGATTGTTGAGGCGGGCGATACCCAGCGCGTTTTTACGCAACCGCAGCACGACTACACCCGGGCTTTGCTGGCCTCGGCCGGCTAGAGCTGAAAGCCCGCAACGCTAGACCTGGTCTGAGCTTATTCACAGGGTACCCGTCCGCGCAATCGGCGGTTTTCGCCGGATCGCGTCGCGTTCAAAGGCTCAGGTCTGGGGTCGTGTGGCGTCCGACCGGGCGGGTTTGTCTGAGCTGTCGGCAGCCGGTTTGCCAGCCGAGGGCGCGCTGGTTCGAAGGGGTGCACCTTCGGTTGACGGTTTCGATTTACCCGAGCCGGATTCGCGATCCGCGTTCGCTTGCGCAGGTTTGGTTTTGTCTGCGGCCGGTTTCGTGGCCGCTGATGCAGCCTGGGTCTTGGGGCGGGCCTCACTGCCTTGAACCCTTGTCTCAGCGGGCTTATCAGCGCTCTTGGGCTTGTCCTTTGAGGGCTGGGCTGATGCCCTGGGTGTCGGCTTCTGGGCCGCAGGGCTCGGTGTTGCTTTCTGCACTGCAGGGGTGGTGGTGGACTTTGGCGCTGCGGGACGGGCGGATGGCTTTTGCGCTGCGGTGGCCGGTGGCTCAGAACCGGCTGCCTTCAGCGCGGCGAGAAGGCGACATTCCTGCGCGTCATGACAGTCACCCGCCTTGAGTGCCGCTGGCTGCGATCGGGTGTTTGCAAGCGCTGGCCGAGTCGTGCCCGAGGCGGCTGGGTCGTTACGGGCCGGGACGATTTGCCGTTGGCCCTGCTCGGTGATGAGTACCGTCTGCGTGCCGCCCGGGCGAATCAGCAGTCGAGTGCCACGCGCGGGCTCGCCCTGCCCCAGTTTGTTCTGGGTGCGCAGTTGGGCTTGCGACACGCCGTACCGGCTGGCGATGGTGGCCAGTTTGTCCTTGGGACCTACCGTGTGGTGCAGCGGGGCGAGGTCGACCTGCTCGTAAATGCGCGGCGCTACAAAGGTTTCGATCTGACGCTCGCCCTCGCCCGACTGCTGCGGCACCAGCAGACGGGTGCCTGCCAGAATTCGGCTGTTGGGGCGAAGGCCATTGGCGCGTCGAAGCTCCGTGGGGCTGATCCCACCGCGCTGCGCGACCGCTTCCAGCGTTTCGCCCTGCTTGAGGGTATAGGGGTGCCAGGTGGCGAAGCTTCTGTTGGACTCGCTGTGCCGCTCAACCGCCTGCAGGAATGCATCGACTCGATCCGCGGGCAGTTTGATCTGATTATTTCGGCTGGCCTGTATGACCGGACGGTTGTGCGCGGGATTCAGTTCCAGAAACTCGGCCAGTGTCATACCGGCAAACTGGGCCGCCAATTTCAGGTCGATCGGGCGAGTCTTTTCAATGGTGACGAAGTAGGGGCGGTTAGGCAGACTGGGCAGCGCCACGCCCAATTCATCAGCCCTGAGCAGAATATTCTTGAGCGCGATGAGCTTGGGCACGTAGTGCCGCGTCTCATTCGGCATGTTCAGGGATAGATAATCGGTGGGGCGCCCGCGGGCCTGATTGTTCTTCATGGCCCGCGCTACAGCGCCCTCGCCCCAGTTGTAGGAAGCCAGTGCCAGAAACCAGTCGCGGCCCTGCATCTCGTAAATTTTCTGCAGGTAATCAAGCGCTGCCTGGGTTGATTTCACCACGTCGCGACGGTTATCAACCCACCAATCCTGTTCCAGATTAAATGCGCGTCCGGTGGATGGAATGAACTGCCAGAGCCCCGAGGCCTGCGCCACCGACAAAGCTGTTGGGTTCATGGCGCTTTCAACAAACGGTAACAGCGCCAGCTCGGTGGGCATACCCCGTTTCTCGATCTCTTCGACGATGTAGTACAGATAACGCCCGCCCCGCGTCATCATGCGGTCAAGATAGTCTCGCCGCTCGAGGTAAAAGCGTTCCTTTTCAGCCACCAGTTTGGTGGGTAACTCTGGCATCGCAAAACCGGCCCGGATGCGATCCCATACGTTGTCAAACCGACGACCTGGCAGGTCGACGTCTGCGTCGAGCGCGGTATCGGGCGCGTCTTCAGTCGCACTGGCCCGGTCGCCGGGGCCTTGCTGCGTTCCCTTGACCGGCGCGCTGGAAGCCGCTGGCGCTGACTCGGTGATGACCTGGCCGCTGTCAGATCCAGGGCTGCCCGGTGCCTGAAGGCCCGCACAGCCTGATATCCCCAACACCATGACCAGCAGAAATGCGCACGCTGCGCCCGTACCATGCTTCGCTTCAGGTCGCGCAACGGTGGCAGAACGCCCGAGAGTTTGCGTTAAGAATTCAAGTTTCAACTTGCTTCCTGGGCCCGCGCCTAGCCGGCCAGCCAAACGCCGGACTCTAGGAGATGACCGACCATCGGTCAAGTTGGGCGGAAGTTGTTTTTCCAGTCGCGCAGTGCGGTGAACACCGCCGTCCGATCGACCGTCGGACCGCCGCTGCGGTGTGCTGCCGCGGCCTGTGCGGCTGCGCTGTCGACGAGCATGAAGGGGTTCGTGGCCAACTCGATGCCCAGCGTGGACGGAACCGTTGCAAGGTCCTGGGCCCGCATCCGCTCAGCCTCGTGCAGTCGGTCGCCGATGAGGGGCAGCGCTGGCATTGCGGCAACGGCGAACTTCAAATTGGACACCGTGTATTCGTGAGCGCAGTACACCAGGGTATCGGGTGGCAGTTGGCGCAGTCGATCCAGTGAGGCGAGCATCTGCGCGGGGGTGCCTTCGAACACACGCCCGCAGCCCGCGGCAAACAGGGTGTCGCCACAGAACAAGACCGGGCGGCTGTCGTCTCCAACCCCACTGAGCCAGTAGGCAATGTGGGCGCGTGTGTGGCCAGGTACCGCGATTACCTGGGCCTTCAGATTTGCCCGGACGGCGCTGACCTCGTGGGCTGCGAGCGCCGGTGCCCGGGCGTCCGTTCGGGGTGCGAAGATGTCGATAACGTCGCCGTCGCGCAGCGCCACCTCGACGCCTGGTATGGGCTCATCGGCTGGGCCAAAAACCACCGCGCCCGTGCGGGCACACAAGTCGGCGACGCCGCCGGTGTGATCGGCGTGGTGATGAGTCAGTAGAATCGAAGCAAGCGTCAGGTTTTCTTTGGCCAGACGCGCGAGGACGGGTGCTGAATCGCCTGGATCAACGACGGCGGCCAGGCGCGTGCCGGGCGCGCGCAGCAACCAGAAATAATTGTCGCTGAACGCCGGAATCGGCTGAATCAGTGGATGGGGCGGGGCGGCGAAGCGCCAATCAGCATGAACGGGCATGATGTCGGATGACAGAAAATCGTTGGCCATTATAGGGTCGGGTGCAGGTTCAGACTGGCGTGCCTGGTCCGCCTTCCTCGGCTCGGCGCCAGGACGCTACTTGCTGGCCTGGGAGCTGGCCATGTTTGACGCCCTGGTCGCCGATCGATTCGGATTCAATGCCGTTCAGCTGGGTTCGATGCAGATCGACGCCTTGCGCAGCAACCGGATGCCCTGCCGTGTGCGCGTCTGTTGCGTGGACGAAGATCCCGACGGCTGCGACCTGTTGGTTGACCAGTTTGAAGCCCTGCCGTTCGATACCCAGTCGCTCGATCTTCTAGTGCTGCCGCATGTGCTGGAATTCGCCCAGGATCCGCACCAGGTGCTGCGCGAAGCCGAACGCGTGCTCAGGCCTGAGGGCCGGCTGGTGCTGGCTGGTTTCAATCCGGTCAGCCTCTGGGGCTTGCGCGATTGGTTGGGTCGGCCGTTCGAGCGCGGTTTTTTTCCCAAGCCGGCGCATGTCTTGTCCGCATTGAGACTGCGCGACTGGTGCAAGCTGCTTGATCTGTCCGTTGAGAGCATCCAGCACGGCTGCTTCAGACCGCCCTGTCGCAGCGATCGATGGTTGGCGCGAACTGCGTTCCTTGAATCGGCCGGCGATCGCTGGTGGCCCATCTGCGGAGCGCTCTATCTGCTGACGGCGGTCAAGCGCCAGACCTCGGTTCGACTGGTGGGGGCAGCCTGGAAGCGTCGGCCCGTTCGGCGCGCCAGCGTGGCCGTCGCTGCGCCCCAGTCTTCTACACGCGACTGCGTAAAGGATTCACTTGAGCAACGATACTGACCGAATCGCGGCAGGGGGCGCCGCGCCCGATGATGAGCCTGGCGCCACCGACACGCATCCCATCCACATCTACACCGATGGGGCCTGCAAGGGAAACCCCGGGCCAGGGGGGTGGGGCGTACTGCTGCGATGGAAGGGGCATGAAAAAGAGCTCTTCGGGGGCGAGGCGCTGACGACCAATAACCGCATGGAGCTCACCGCGGTCATTCAGGCCCTGCAGGCGTTGCGAAAGCCCAGCCATGCCATCGTCCATACAGATTCTCAGTATGTTCAGAAAGGCATTCAGGAGTGGCTGCGTGGCTGGCGGGCGCGGGGCTGGAAGACCGCCGATCGCAAACCGGTCAAGAATGTCGATCTCTGGCAGGCTCTTGATTCGCAGGCCTCGCGCCATCGCCTGGAGTGGCGTTGGGTGAAAGGGCACTCGGGGCATGTGGAGAACGAGCGCGCGGACGCCCTGGCCAATCGCGGGGTCGCCACGATTGGACCTTCTGCACCCATTGCGTGATCGTCAGGTACGGCTATTCAGAAAGCGCCGCAGCCGCTCGGCGCCCTCGGCGAGTTGTTCGGCCGGACGGGCGAAACACCAGCGCAGGTAGCCTTCGCCTTCCGACCCAAAGGCGATGCCAGGGGCCAGACCCAACCCGGCGTCGGTGACCAGGGCTTTGGCCAGTCGCAAACTGTCGCGCTCGCCCGTTACCCGGAAAAACGCATACATCGCGCCATCGGGGCGGCTGAGCTCAACGCCGGGTATGTCGGCCAGCAAGTCGAGCAGGGTATCGCGTCGCCGGGCAAGTTCGTCGATAAAGTCTCGTATGGGCTGCTCGCCCTGCTCGATGGCGACGATGCCGGCCTGCTGGATGAAACCGGGTGCGCACGAGGTGTTGTACTCAATGAGTTTGCCAAGATCGGGTACCAGTGCGGCGGGCGCCGCAAGCCAGCCCAGGCGCCAGCCGGTCATCTGCCAGGTCTTGGAAAAGGTGTAGGCGACGACCAGTGGATCTTCCGGCCCGGCGCAATCGAGAAATGACGGTGCCTGATAGCTTCCATCGAACACCAGCCTTTCGTAGGATTCGTCCGACAGCACCCAGATGCCGTGTCGACGACAGTGCTCGAGCAGCGCGTCGATCTGCGTTTTCGGCATGGTCCAGCCGGTGGGGTTATTGGGCGAGTTGATCACGACCATGCGTGCGTCCTGACCTATGGTGTCGAGCAGGCGGTCCAGGTCAAGCTGCCACCGTCGCTGTGCATCCAGTTCAAGGGCGACACGATCGACGCGCGCACCCAGCACCATCGGAATCTCGGCGACGTTCGGCCAGACAGGCACAACAGTGACGACCCGGTCGCCCGGTTCGATGAGGGCTTGGGCCGCGACCATGAGCGCGTTGACGCCACTGCTGGTGACGGCGATGCGCTCGGCGCCCAGCCGTGGATGATGACGGCTCAGATAGTTGGCGAGGGCCTCGCGCAGTTGCGGCAGCCCCAGATTGTGGTGATAGAAAGTATCGCCGGCCGCAAGGGCTTGCTGAGCCGCCTCGCGAATTGCCGGGGCGGTGACCGCATCAGGCTCGCCGAACCAGAAGGGCAGAACACCCGAGCGCCCCATGGCGGCGTTGGCGACTTCGCGGATTCTGGATCCATTCATCGTCGCGACCAGAGGGCGGGCTCTGAGCCTGCCGCAGGTTGGGGGCGGCGCTTCGTGGTTGATGGGCCCATTCAATTCCTTGGAGGCGGCGATCTGCTGAGCAGGCGTTACTGGGGTGGCGTTACCGGAATTCATGGTTTCTTTGGTCGGGTTAGAGGGCTTGTGCTAGATTGCTCGACTCTTGGGAAAGTCCGTGAAAAAACTTGCCTATTATGGGCTGGCAATCGCCAGCCTTTCTTATTTGGGATGGTGGGTGTACACCTCTCAACGGTCCCCCGTGCAGATGGCCCTTGAAATTGTAGGTGCGGGTTCGTCGTCCAAACCTGCGGCGGCTGACGTATCCGCAAAGGGTGCGGCGGGTTCTGCTAGCGTTGGTTCAGCGGGCAGCGCTCAGGGCTCGCCAGTCCGTGCTGGCGGTCCCGGAGGGGCTAGTGGCTCTGCACCCAGCGCGGGCGGTCCCCCAGGCGCCGGTGGTGGCCCTCCCGGAGCGGGTGGTGGGCCTCCCGGAGCGGGTGGTGGGCCTGCGGGTGGCGGTGGACCTCGGGGCCCAACGGCGGTTGAGGCAGCCAAGGCACGTACCATGGCGCTGGCGGATGATGTTTTTGCGGTAGGCACGCTCAAGGCTAATGAATCGGTGGTCATCAAGCCCGAGATCGCCGGGCGTATCGTCAAGATCGCCTTTTCCGATGGTGCTGCGGTCCGTGAGGGCGAGTTGCTGATCGAACTCGACGCCTCGGTACTGGCGGCCCAGGCTGAACAGGTGAGGGCAGAACTGGCACTGTCACAGGCCACGCACGACCGCACGGCCGACCTGGCCAAGCGTAATTTCGTCAGCGAAAGTGCGCGCGATCAGGCAGCGGCCAATCTTAATGTGCAACAGGCCCGCCTGCGCCTTGCCGAGGCGCAACTGGCCAAGACGCGCATCGTGGCTCCATTTAAGGGCGTGTTGGGCCTGCGCAACGTCAGCCTGGGTGACTTCGTCCGCGAGGGGGCCGAGCTGGTGGTGCTGGAGGATGTATCCAGCATGAAGGTCGATCTTCGCCTTCCAGAACGCTATCTGGGGCAGCTGCGTCGTGGTCAGCGCATCGATGTTGGCGTCGACGCTTTCCCTGAGCATAGTTTCGTCGCGGTGCTTGACGCCATCGATGTGCAGGTCGATGCCAATGGGCGCTCTCTGATGGCGCGCGGCAGGCTCGACAACCGTGAGCTGCTTCTCAGAACCGGCATGTTCGCCAAGGCGCGCATTGTCCTGAAAGACAAGCCTCAGGCGGTCGTGGTCCCCGAGGAGGCCATCATTCCCGAGGGCTCTGCGGCCTTTGTCTATCGCGTCATCGAGGGCAAGGCCAGGCGCACACCGGTCGTGACGGGTATTCGTCGTGACGGCGTGGTCGAGCTGGTGTCGGGCATCGAGGCGGGCGAGCTGGTCATTACCGCTGGCCAGCTCAAGTTGCAGCGCGATGGCCAGGAGGTGCGGGTGCTCAATCCGAATCAGCAAGGCGCTGGACGTGGACCGGGTGGGCCGGGCGCCGCTGCGCCGGCGCCGGCAACGACGGCGGGCGGGCAGGCATCGCCACCCGCCGCGAGTGGCAATGCCAGCCGATAGCGGCTCACCAGGGTTGGGCTGCTCAGTCAGCGGCCCTGTGGTCAAGTAGACAGAGGTCTGACATGGTCGTATCCGAGGTCTGCATCCGAAGACCGGTTTTGGCGACGGTGCTGTCGCTCATCATCATCCTCATCGGCATCGTCAGTTTCGATCGCCTCTCGGTTCGCGAGTATCCCAAGATTGACGAGCCGGTCACTACCGTTACCACGGTGTTTCGCGGGGCGTCCAGCGAGATCGTCGAATCGCAGGTGACCAAGCCCCTGGAAGACTCCATCGCCGGTATTGAGGGCGTCGACGTACTCACCTCGATCTCGCGGGCGGAACGCAGTCAGATCACGGTCAGATTCCGGCTCGATCGCGATCCCGACGGAGCGGCAGCCGACGTGCGCGACCGCGTTTCACGGGTGCGTCAGAAGCTTCCCGCGGGTGTCGATGAGCCCGTCATCGCCAAGGTTGAGGCGGATGCCAACCCCATTATCTGGGTGGCGTTTTCCAGTCCAACCCTGTCGCAGCTTGAGGTGTCTGACATCGCCAATCGGGTGGTTAAACCACGTCTGCAGACGCTGCCCGGTGCCGCCGACGTGCGCATTTTTGGCGAGCGTCAGTACTCAATGCGTATCTGGATTGATCGCGATCGTCTGGCAGCCTACCGGCTCACCGTTCAGGATGTAGAGGATGCGCTGCGCCGCCAGAATGTCGATGTGCCGTCCGGTCGTATCGAAAGTCAGCAGCGTGAGTTCACGGTCATGTCGCAGACCGATCTGCGTCGAGTGCCCGAGTTCAACGAAATCGTGATCCGCACCGTGGGCGGCTATCCGGTTCGATTGCGCGATGTGGGCCGAGCTGAGATCGCGGCGCTGGATGAGCGCACCAGCGTACGGTTCAATGGTCAGAGTGCGGTTTCCATTGGCGTGATCAAGCAGGCTACAGCCAATCCGCTGGTGCTGTCTCAGGCACTGCGCAAAGAATTGCCCAACCTGCGTCGCGACCTGCCGCCGGGCTTTGAGGTCAATGTCGCTTATGACTCCACCCTGTTTATTGAGCGCTCGATCGAGTCTGTTTACAAGACGATTGCGGAAGCGGTCGCGCTCGTCGCTCTGGTGATTTTTTTCTTCCTGCGCACGATTCGTGCGTCCATCATCCCGCTGGTCACCATACCGGTATGTCTCATCGGTTCTTTCGGCGTCATGTATGCGGCGGGCTTCTCCATCAATACCCTGACCCTGCTGTCTCTGGTGCTGGCCATCGGTCTGGTGGTCGATGACGCCATCGTCGTTCTGGAAAATATTTATCGTCATATTGAAGAGGGTATGTCGCCGGTGGCGGCAGCCTTCAAGGGCAGTCGCGAAGTTGGCTTTGCCGTTATCGCCATGACGCTCACACTCGCAGCGGTATATGCGCCGATCGCCTTTACCACCGGCCGTACCGGCCGCCTGTTTGTCGAATTTGCACTCACCCTCGCGGGCGCGGTGCTGGTGTCGGGATTTGTGGCGCTCACCCTGTCGCCAGCCATGTGTTCCAAGCTGCTGCGCCATGATCCCAACCCGGGCTGGTTCAACCGCGGTATCGAGTCAATACTGGTCGGGATGACCCGTGCCTACGCCGCCCTGCTGCGACTGCTGCTGCGCTTCAGCGCATGGATTCGTTTGCTCATGTCTGTGGCGCTCTTTGGCGCTGTTGGGGTCGCCCTGGTGCACCTGTGGGGCACCACCAAGAAAGAGCTCTCGCCGATTGAAGACCGGGGTGTGATTCTGGCCGTCTTTAACGGGCCGGAAGGCGCGTCGGCCAGCTACACCTATCGCTATGCGCTTATGCTAGAGCAGCTGTCGTCCATCGTGCCCGAGGCCGATCGTATCTACGTGGTGTCCGGCAATCCCACAGCCACTCAGGGCATCGCCTTCTATCGCCTGGTCGACTGGGCGGCGCGTGATCGCAAGGTGCCTGAAATCATTCGCCAGCTTCAGCCCCGCCTGCTCACGGTGCCTGGGGTCACCGCGTTTGCGGTGGCACCGCCTTCGCTGGGTCAAAGTCCTCGTGAACGTCCCATCAACTTCGTCATTCTCAGCTCAGATACGTACGAAAAAATCCAGGCCACCTTGCGACCACTCATGGATGAATTGCGCCGCTATCCGGGTACCCAGGGTGTCGACTACGATCTGAGGCTCAACAAGCCTGAATTGAAAGTCTCCATTGACCGTGATCGTGCGGCCGATGCCGGCATTCCCGTTGAGGCGATCGCCCGAACGCTGGAGACCATGCTGGGTGGCCGCCAGGTGACCCGCTTCAAACGCGAAGGCGATCAATACGACGTCATCGTCCAGCTAGAAGCCCAGAGCCGCAACACGCCAGAAGATATTTCCAACATCTTCGTGCGCGGTCGCAACGACACCATGGTGCCGCTGGCCAGCCTGGCGAAAATCACCGAAGCCGTGACGGCACGCGAGCTCAATCACTTTGGCCAGCGCAGGGCTGTCACCATTACAGCCAGTCTTTCTCCGGGCACTGCGCTGGGTGAAGCGCTGCAGTTTTATGAGGAGGCCGCCAGCCGGCATCTAAAACCGGGTTATGCGGTTGACTACAACGGTCAGACGCGCGAGTTCAAACAGTCATCATCCACGCTGTTTGTCACCTTCCTCTTGGCCCTGGCCTTTATTTATCTGGTGCTGGCTGCGCAGTTTGAAAGCTTCATTGATCCATTCATCATCATTCTGACCGTGCCGCTGTCGATGGCCGGGGCCTTATGGATGCTTCAGTGGGGGGGCGGCACCCTGAATGTTTACAGCCAGATCGGCCTCATCACGCTGGTGGGGCTCATCACCAAGCACGGCATTCTGATTGTCGAGTTCGCCAACCAGGTGCGTGACCGTGGCGTACCGCTGATCGCTGCGACAGTTGAAGCGGCCAGCATGCGGCTGCGGCCCATTCTGATGACCACCGGTGCCATGGTGCTGGGGGCCGTGCCGCTGGCGATGGCGACCGGGGCGGGGGCCGAGAGCCGTATTCAGATCGGTCTGGTCATTGTGGGCGGGATGACCTTCGGAACGGTGCTGACGCTGTTTGTAGTTCCGGTGATTTACACACTCATGGCCAGGCCTCGCAAGCCCGAGCCGCACGCAGCTGATACGGCGCATTCCACAGGGGCACATGTCCCCACAGCGCCTGCGGGTCAGGTCGCCGGCCCAGCGGTTCAGACGTTCTCGCAGTCATGAGCGAGCAGCGGCAGATCGTCCTCGATACCGAGACCACGGGGCTTGCGGTCGAGGAAGGCCATCGCATCATCGAAATTGCCGGCATTGAACTGCTGAACCGCCGACCGTCTGGGCGCTCGCTTCACTTTTACCTCAACCCTGAGCGGGATATTGATGCGGGCGCATTGGCGGTGCACGGCCTCACGCTCGAGCGCCTCAGCGCTGAGCCCGTCTTTGCGCAGGTGGCCACTCAGGTGGTCGACTTCGTTCGGGATGCCGAGCTGCTCATTCACAACGCAGCCTTTGACCTTGGCTTCATCAATGCGGAGTTCGCGCGCTTAGGCATGCCCCCGCTCCCGCAGTTGGTGGCTGGCATTACCGATACGCTCACGCTGGCGCGGCAAATGCATCCGGGTCGACGCAACTCGCTCGATGCCCTGTGTGAGCGGTACGGCGTCTCAAACGCGCACCGCACGCTTCACGGTGCTTTGCTCGACGCCCAACTGCTGGCTGAGGTCTATCTGGCCATGACTCGTGGTCAGGATAGCCTGGAGATCGCTTCGGCGGACGGGCAGGTCAACAGTGGCGGCGAATTTCGTCATGACTGGCCCCCGCCCGGCTTACTGGTCCAGCCGCCCAGCGCTGAAGAGCTGGCAGCTCATGAGGCAGTGCTGGCGGCGATTGCCCGTGAGAGCCGCAAGCCTGCCCTGTGGGAGCACCTCTCGTCGGGCTAGCCCGATTCGATCGGCGGTCAGTTATACCCCGGGGCCCCAGTACGCCCCTGAGAGCGTCGTTGCCGCAAAGGCAGCGGCGGGTTTTGGTCTAAACTGGGCGGACTCACACAGGCCTGTCATGAAAGAACATCGAAGCGCGCGCACCCGCGACCGCAAGTCTCATCTGTCCCCCGATGCTGAGCGATTGGTCGCTGCGGCATTGGGCCTGGCCAACGCCGGCAGTCGCCTGGAAGACAGCTTCTGGGAAGCGCAACTGACGCAGCGCCTGGAGCGTCTGCTGGATGCCGGACACCCGCAGGCGGTCCATGACGCACTAGACCGGCTGCATCAGACCGATACCGAAGCCTACGGTGCCCTGATCGAGTCAGTCGAATCGGTGTCTGAAACGGTGGTCATCGAACATGATGGCGAAACCTGGGAGGGCTTGCTGGTGGCAGCGCCGCTCATTGCGTGGACCCGTTTTCGGATTCCCGCCGGGCCGTTCAGCAGTGACCTTGCTCAGACGCTGGCGGCGCATTGGCATGGGCATATTCTGGCCCGTGATGCGCGCCTGCGCATCGTGCCCATGCTTTACAGCATTGATCAACTGCCGCGTGATTTTTCCGAGCTGCGCAAACTGACTCGGCGGCTGGCCGTCAGCGCGGTCAGCGATCAGGCCCTGCGTCTTGATTACAAGTCCATGCCTGAGACTGCCGACATGTTGGCCGATACGCGGTTCGTGTTGGGCGTGGTGGCGGTCCGCTCGGGCTCCGCGTTGTTTCGCTGGCAGGAACTTGACGCCAAAGATCACGTCAGTCGGGTGCAATGCCTTGAGCAGTGGATCGCGCAGGCCCGCCCCAACCTTGAACCGCTGCTGCCCGGGTGTGGGTTTGAATGCCTTTTGCCCGATGCGTATCACCTCAATATGCGTGAGGCAGATCGGCGGGTTCGCCCCTACTCAATTCAGGCTGCAGTGCACTACCTGACCCACGCCCTCAGCATTGAACCGGGTTCTATCCGGGCGTCCGTCGCAGCATTTGGGCGTGATCGAATCGATGAGTATCGAATCGGGTTGTCGGCGGGTGACGATGAAGAGGTGTCGTACGGAATTGTCTGGCCTCTTTTTGGGCCGGAGAGTGAGACCGACGATCCGTCTCCGCTTGAGCAGATCCGCGAATACCTGCGTGCCCTGGGGGTCACCGAGATTCGTGTCTGGCCTGACCTGATCGAGCCCGAGTTTTGCGAGGACTGCGGCGTGCCGCTGTATCCCAATCAGAAGGGTGAGGTCGTGCATGCCGAGCTGCCGCTTGATGTTGAGCCGGAGTCCACGCACTTTCACTGATCGGAGCTGCTCAGCCGGTAGGCGGTCTCAGGGGCGCGCTCAGGGGCGCTCTCAGGGGCGATTCGTCTGCCTGATGCTGGCGTGCGCTTGGGCGATTCGCTGTTCAAGATACGCGCCGTAAAAATCGGGTGATCCGTACCCGACCAGGCGTTCGGCGATTTCGCCCTCTGGTCCCATGAACAATACCGTCGGTGCCATGCGCACCTGGAGGTTTCGGGCGCAGTCGGCCGGTGAACTTGCCTGCCACCAGAATCGGGTGCCAGTCGTGTTCGGCTGCTGAGGCGGGGCGCCGTCGGCAAAGGGTCGCCGTTCGCTCAGATTCAATTCGATGAACCGTATGCGCAGCGCCTCCTGCTGCGCCGCCAGGCCGTTCAGGTGCTCTGTGCGCAGCGCATCGCACCAGGGGCAGCCCGGAAGCGAAAACATCAGTACGATGGGCTTGTGGGCCAGCCAGGCCGCACGCGCCAGTGCGTCGATTGAGCGGACCTCGCCGTGCGGCGATTGAACCGCATGACTGAGTGGGCTTGCCGCCCACGCGCTCGCGCCCGCCAGGACAAGCAGGGACCGTAGACAAAGCCTGCGCGCGAGCCTGGAGTCGGCTGCGGACGCGACAAGCCTTTCGTCACAATCTGATCCAGGCGGCGTGGATTTCACGGTGCTGTCCTCGGCAGCATTGATGGGTCTATGTATTGACTGTATGCGTATATTCTCATATAGTTTTGTGAAACAACGTGGCCCGAGCAACGACGCCCCAGGGCCGTCGACATCATCAAGCGTTGGCATCATAAGGCGGTCTGTCCGCCCGACCAGCCGACCAGGAGACATGGTTTGGACGACCTCGAGCAGGTTTTCGAATCAGTATCGGCTTATTTCGCCCTGTTGGCAGAGCCCATGCGCGTGCGCATCCTGCATAGCCTTTGCCACGATGAGCGCACGGTCTCCGACATCGTTCGCGAGACCGGAGCCTCCCAGACCAACGTGTCGCGTCATCTCAATTTCATGTATCGCGCCGGTGTTCTGAGGCGTCGCAAGGACGGCAATTTCACCTGGTATAGCGTTAGCGACTCAACCCTGACAGAGCTTTGTCGAACGGTGTGCGTGCACATTGCCGCGCGCCGCGAACATGGCGAAGTGACACAGCTGGTCGATGTGGCTGATGCGCTGACCCGACGCGGGGCTGATAGACGGGCAGACGGCGATGCCGGGCCGCGGGCGCCAGGCTGACGGGACGGGGTCTCGCCTGACGGCAGATACCTGGGTCGGTGGATCGATTGTGTGTAAGGAGACAGCGGGGCCATGAGCGAGCAGTTTCAACGAACGGGACGAATACTTCCCAGTGCTGAGGACCGTGCCACAGGCATGCCAACGCGTCGACGATTCATGCGCCAGGCGCTGGTTGCCACCGC
>JBIKMC010000010.1:0-27811 GCA_044359405.1 Burkholderiaceae bacterium | reverse complement strand
TGAAGACTCGATTGCCAGCAGGCCAAATAGGCGATATAGTGCATAAAAATCGCATCAAACCCATAAAAAAGCGTAATAGTGCATTTTTGAGCATCCCTCCGAGCGTGGGTGCATGGTCGGCAGCTTAATCCCCCGGGGAAATACAGTCAGTGGTTGATTCCAGCAAGAGTGCCGATGACAACGAGTTCCTGTCCTCGCTGGGGCATCGGGTACGGGACCGTCGGCAGCAGCTTGGGCTGACCCGCCGTGAACTGTCTCTGGCATCTGGCCTGTCAGAACGTTACCTGGCCCAGCTTGAATCGGGCGCGGGCAACATTTCCATTCTGCTGATTCGCAAAGTTGCCAGCGCACTCGACTGCGACCTTGAGAGCCTGCTGAGCGGGCAGGAGCGCGACGCCGGCATTGATCAGGCGATGCGCGTGTTGCGTGGTCTGAGCGCATCGCATCGCCAGGCGGCGATCGAGGCACTGGTGCGACGGTACGGCGATGGTGGCGCACGACGGGCCGGTCGTATTGCGCTGATTGGTCTGCGGGGTGCTGGCAAATCAACGCTGGGGCGGCTGCTCGCGGCCCGTCTGCACATCCGGTTTGTCGAACTGGACGAAGCAATCGAACGCGAGCTCGGCGCCAGTCTTGAAAATATTTTTTCCCTGTATGGTCAGCAGACCTATCGGGATGCCGAGCGGCGTGTGTTGCAGACATTGACGGCGCGTAGCGAGCCCATGGTGATTGCAACCGGGGGCTCTGTAGTTCTGGAAGAGGCCACCTATGCGTTGTTGCGTGAGCGCTGCTTTACGGTTTGGCTCAAGGCGTCGGCCGCCGAGCATATGGATCGTGTGATCGCTCAGGGTGATCTGCGCCCCATGAAAGGGCGTGCGCAGGCCATGGCCGAGTTGCGTGCCATTCTCGCTCAGCGCGACCCGCTCTATGCCATGGCCGATGCGGTCGTTGACACCAGCGGTGCGACTGTTGAGGCATCGCTCGTGGCGCTTGCATCGGCGCTAGCGCACGAGCCGCTGAGTGAGCCCCGCAATGCACCGTTCGATGGGGCGGCTACTGAGGCGCTGTCCGATGATGTGTCTGATCGGTTGCCTCTCGCGGCACCATAAAAAATCCAGAGGAGACTTCAGCGATGACACGCTTGACGCAGTTCGATCACAGCAGCAGCCCGCCTGGCATTCAAGTACCGCGGATTTACAACGCAGCACACGATCTCCTTGATCGTAACCTGCAGGCGGGGCGGGCCGACAAGCTGGCCTATGTCGACGACCGCTCGGCCTGCACGTATCGCGAACTTACTCGGCGGGTGAATCGATTTGCCTCGGCCCTGTTGGCCATGGGGTTGCGTCGCGAAGAACGGGTGATGATCTGCATGCTGGATACCATCGACTGGCCGGTGGCGTTTCTGGGCGCGATCAAGGCGGGTGTGGTACCTGTTGCGGTTAATACCCTGCTCAAGCGGCAGGACTACGAATACATGCTGCGTGACTCACGGGCGCGGGTACTGTTTGTCTCGCAGACACTGTTGCCGTCCTTTGAAGGATTGTTGGACGGGACGATTGACAGCCTTCAACAGGTAATTGTGTCCAACGCGCCTGCGACTGAAACCTCAGCCTTTGAGGCGATGCTTGCCGACGGTGATGAAGTGTTTGAGCCGGCTGCGACAGTGGCCGATGAGGCATGTTTCTGGCTGTATTCGTCGGGTTCCACCGGTGCCCCCAAAGGTTGCGTGCATGTGCACGCCAGTCTTTTGCAGACCGCGGGTCTTTACGGCATTCCAGTGCTCGGCATCAACGAACATGACGTGGTGTTCTCGGCGGCCAAGCTGTTTTTCGCCTATGGCCTGGGCAATGGACTGAGTTTTCCGCTGGCGGTCGGGGCGACCACGATACTGATGGCTGAGCGACCCACGCCCGACGCGGTGTTTCGCAGACTGACGGGCGCGTCGCCAGCGGGCGGTCTCAAACCCACGGTGTATTGCGGCGTGCCGACGCTGTATGCGGCGATGCTGGCCAATGAGGGGTTTCCCAGCCGCGAGCAGCTGCATCTGCGGGTATGTGCATCAGCCGGGGAGGCCCTGCCTGAACAGATCGGCACGCGGTTCAGTGAGCGAACCGGCGTCGAAATTCTGGATGGCATTGGTTCGACCGAGATGCTGCATATCTTTTTGTCCAACCGCAGTGGATCGGTACGCTATGGCACCACCGGGAAGCCCGTGCCGGGATACGACATCCGCCTGCTTGATGAGCAGGGTAGTGCGGTCGCCGATGGCGAAGTGGGCGATCTGTATATTCGCGGTGCAACGGCCGCCGCGGCCTATTGGAATCAGCGCGAGCGCAGTCGGACGACGTTTCAGGGTGAGTGGACGCGAAGCGGTGACAAATATGTGCGCGACGCTCAGGGCTATTACACCTACGCGGGCCGTTCGGACGACATGCTCAAAGTCAGCGGGCAGTATGTCTCGCCCTTTGAGGTGGAGTCAGCGCTGAGTAGCCATGACGCCGTGCTTGAGGCGGCGGTGGTGGGCGCATCGGATGCCGATGCTTTGGTCAAGCCCAAAGCCTTCGTGGTGCTCAAGCCCGGTCATGAAGGCGGAGATGCCATGCGTGAGACTCTCAAGGCGCATGTCAAGAGCCGCCTTGCGCCCTTTAAATACCCGCGCTGGATCGAGTTTGTGGGCGAGTTACCTAAGACCGCAACCGGCAAAATCCAACGCTTTCGATTGCGGGCCGACTGAGTATCAGGCTGCCGTTACTTGGGCTAACCTGCGGCTGGTGACCCAGCCGCAGTCTCCTTGCCTGCGGGCCGACTGATCACTCGACTGCCTTCACCATGTCTTCGACGACCTTCTTGGCGTCGCCAAAGACCATCATGGTGCGCTCCATGTAGAACAACTCATTGTCGAGACCTGCATAGCCTGAGGCCATTGAGCGCTTGTTGACAATGACCTGACGGGCTTTGTGGGCCTCAAGAATGGGCATGCCGGCGATGGGTGACTTGGGATCTTTGGCAGCCGGGTTGACCACGTCGTTGGCGCCCAGTACCAGTACCACATCGGTGTCGCCGAACTCAGAGTTGATGTCTTCCATTTCGAAGACCTGGTCGTAAGGCACTTCGGCCTCGGCCAACAGCACGTTCATGTGGCCCGGCATGCGACCGGCCACCGGATGAATGGCGTACTTGACCGAGATGCCACGTGCGACCAGCTTGTCGGTGAGCTCTTTGAGGGGGTGCTGGGCACGGGCGACTGCAAGACCATAACCGGGCACGATGATGACGCTTTCGGCGTTGGACAGCAGAAAGGCCGCATCGTCGGGCGAGCCCGATTTGACCGGGCGCTGCGCCTGAGGACCGCTGCTGGCCGCTGCCGCTTCGCCGCCGAATCCGCCCAGGATGACGTTGAAGAACGAGCGGTTCATGGCCTTACACATGATGTAAGACAGGATGGCGCCCGAGGAGCCCACCAGCGAACCCGCGATGATGAGCATGGAGTTATTGAGCGAGAACCCGATGCCCGCCGCCGCCCAGCCCGAGTAGCTGTTGAGCATGGACACCACCACCGGCATATCGGCGCCGCCGATGGGGATGATGATGAGCACACCCAGCACAAAGGCGATGGCCGTCATGATGGCGAACGGCAGCCACTGCTCGGTCGCGGCGAACCACGCACCCATCGCGATCATGATGATGGCCAGCACCAGATTGAGCATGTGCTGCCCGCCAAACGTGACGGGCGCGCCCTGAAACAGACGGAACTTGTACTTGCCCGAGAGTTTGCCGAAGGCGATGACCGAACCTGAGAAGGTGATGGCGCCCACAAAGGTACCGATGAACAGCTCAATGCGGTTGCCCATGGGAATGGGCTGCCCTTTTTGGACGATGTTGAAAGCCCAGGGCTCGGCCACAGCGGCAATCGCGATGAAGACCGCAGCCAGGCCGATCATGGAGTGCATGAAGGCGACCAGCTCTGGCATTTTGGTCATTTCGACACGTTTGGCCATCAGCGTGCCGATGGTGCCCCCAACCAGCAGGCCGGCCAGAACCCAGCCCATGCCGGCGGCTGCGATTTCGGGGCGCAGCTTGAAGGCTAGGGCGACTGTGGTGAGGACGGCAATGGCCATGCCGACCATGCCGAAGGTATTGCCAATGCGCGAGGTTGAGGGGTGCGACAGACCCTTCAGTGCCTGGATAAAGAACACCGAGGCGATGAGGTACAGAAGAACGACAAGGTTCATGCTCATGGTTTGGCGTCCTTGTCAGTGCTTGCCTGTGGAGCCCGACTTGGGCTCCTTCTTTTTGAACATCTCGAGCATGCGTCGAGTGACCAGAAAGCCCCCGAACACATTGACCGCAGCCAGGGCCACGGCCAGAACGCCCATGGACTTGCCCAGGGTGGTCTCGGTGAGCGCAGCGGCCAGCATGGCGCCCACGATGATGATGGCCGACACCGCGTTGGTGACCGCCATCAGGGGCGTGTGCAGGGCTGGCGTGACGTTCCAGACCACGTGGTAGCCCACATAAATGGCCAGCACGAAGATGATCAGGTTGATGATGGTGGGATTGATCGCTTCCATGCTCAGCTCCGAAGGACCTGGCCCTCGCGGGTGACCAGGCAGGCCTTGACGATGTCGTCTTCGAGGTTGACCGCCAGCCGGCCCTCTTTGTCGAGCACCAGCTTGAGGAAATCAAGCACATTGCGCGCGTACAGGGCCGAGGCATCAGCGGGCACGGTCGCCGGCAGGTTGGGCTGGCCGATGAGCGTGACGCCGTGCTTGACCACGGTGGCGCCGCACTCGCTCAGGGCGCAGTTGCCGCCCTGCTCAACCGCCATGTCGAGGATGACCGAGCCTGGCTTCATGGACTGAACCATCTCGGCGGTGACCAGTATTGGTGCTCGCCTACCCGGTATGAGCGCAGTCGTGATGACGATGTCAGCCTGCTTCATGCGGTCAGCAACCGCCTGTGCCTGGCGCTTCATCCAGCTTTCAGGCATGGGGCGGGCGTAGCCGCCCACACCCTGTGCGATCTCGCGTTCTTCTTCGGTTTCGTAGGGCACATCGACAAATTTGGCGCCCAGCGATTCGATCTGCTCTTTGACCGCTGGCCGCACATCGGAGGCCTCAATGACCGCGCCCAGGCGTTTGGCCGTGGCAATTGCCTGCAGACCGGCAACACCCGCACCCAGAATGAGCACCCGCGCCGCCTTGACCGTGCCGGCGGCCGTCATGAGCATGGGCATCATGCGCCCGTAGGCCGCAGCCGCCATCAGCACTGCCTTGTAGCCGGCGACGTTGGCCTGGGAGGACAGCACATCGAGGCTTTGGGCGCGAGTGGTGCGTGGCGCGGCTTCCAGGGCAAAGGCAGTGAGGCCAGCGCCAGCCATCGCGCCAAGCCCGTCGCGATCGAACGGATTGAGCATGCCGACCAGGGCGGTGTCCGGTTTCATGCGCGAAAGCTCGTGCGCCTGAGGTGCGCGTACCTTGAGCACCAGCTCAGCGCTCAGGGCTTCATCGGCGTTGGCCAATGTCGCGCCAGCGGCCGTGTAGGCTTCATCGGTCTGGCTGGCGGCAACACCGGCGCCGCGTTCAACCAGCAGCTGATGCCCGGCACTGACCAATTTCTTGACGGTCTCCGCGGTTGCGGCGACCCGTGTTTCACCGTCACGGGTCTCGGCGGGTACGCCGATACGCATGTGAGCTCTCCAGATTCGGATGCCAAACCCGGTATCCTACTATGGTCGAGAAACCCGTATGGATACTTGGAAACCCAGCGTCACGGTGGCAGCCGTGATTGAAGACCGAGAGCGGTTTTTGCTCGTGCAGGAGCAGACCGTGGCCGGCGTTCGCCTGAACCAGCCCGCCGGGCATCTTGAGCCGGGTGAGAGCCTCCTTGAAGCCGTACGCCGCGAGGCGCTGGAGGAAACCGGCCATCATGTGCGGGTGTTACATGGCATCGGCGTGTACCTGGCCCGCTTTGTTCACGAAGCCAGCATGACCGACGTGACCTATCTTCGCTTTGCCTTCGCCTGCCGCGTGGTGGCCCATGAGCCGCTGCGGGCACTCGATGAGGGCATCGTGCGCACCCATTGGCTCACCGCTGCCCAACTGCGTGATCGTGCCGCTGAGCATCGCAGCGCTCTGGTCATGCAGGTGGTTGACGATTTTCTGACCGGGCAGCGATTCGATGCCGCCGTGCTCAAGCATGTGCCCGATTTTCATGCGCGTGCCTCCGGTGGTGGGAACGCGGGGCTTGGCGCCGCTGTGGACGCGCAGGCCGCAGCGGCTGGCAGCTCGCTGGGCGAAGCCACGGCGTTGCAGGGTGTGACCTTGTGGTCAACGCATCGGGACCCGCAGGCATGAGTCGCGAAATCATTGCGCCGCGGCGGGGCGAGCGGGTTGTCATTGGCCTGTCAGGTGGTGTCGATTCGGCCGTCAGCGCCTGGCTGCTTAAAGAGCAGGGCTGTGAGGTCATTGGTCTGTTCATGAAGAACTGGGAAGACGATGACGATGGCGAATACTGTTCGACTCGGCAGGACTGGATTGATGCCGCCAGCGTGGCCGACGTCATCGGCATCGATATCGAAGCCGTGAATTTCGCCGCCGAGTATCGCCAGCGTGTATTTGCCAGTTTTCTCACCGAGTACCAGGCTGGGCGTACGCCCAACCCCGATGTGCTGTGCAACGCCGAAATCAAGTTCAAGGCTTTTCTGGACCATGCCATGCGGCTGGGGGCTGAGCGAATCGCCACCGGCCACTACGCCCGCCTGGCTCGCGTGAGCGATGGGCCGCAGGATCGCATCGCACTGCTTCGTGGCGTTGATCCGGGCAAAGATCAAAGTTACTTTTTGCATCGATTGACCCAGGCGCAATTGTCGCGGGCGCTATTTCCCGTGGGGGCTTTGCACAAGCGCGAGGTGCGCGACCTGGCGGCGCAACTGCGCCTACCGAATGCGAGCAAGAAAGATTCGACCGGTATCTGCTTTATCGGCGAGCGGCCGTTTCGCGAATTTCTCAACCGTTATCTGCCCACGCGACCTGGCCCTATCGTGGATGATCGTGGGCAGGTGGTCGGCGAGCACATGGGGCTGGCCTTCTACACACTGGGCCAGCGCAAGGGCATCGGCGTAGGGGGTCTGCGAGACGGTTCGGGTGAACCCTGGTTTGTTGCCGCCAAAGACATGGCACGCAACACCCTGCTGGTTGTGCAGGGGCATGATCACCCCAGTCTGCTGTCGACGAGTCTGACCGCAGGGCAGACGCACTGGATTGCGGGGCATGCCCCGCCCGAGGCGCAGACGCAGGCTGCGCTGGGCGCCAAGACGCGCTACCGCCAGTCCGATTCACCCTGCCGCCTGGTGCTGCAGGATGCTGATCGGATTCGCCTCGCCTTCGACCAGCCGCAGTGGGCGGTCACGCCCGGGCAAAGTGCGGTGCTCTACCGCGGTGATGAGTGCCTGGGCGGCGGCATCATCGAAGCCGCGTTGGGCCTGCCGGAGGCGGCACCGGCTGTGTCCAGGATTTCGTCGTCAGCCCGGCCGGAGAGTGTCACGCCAGGTTGACGATTCGGGTGTGGCGGTCATAATCCGGGCATGAACGCATGGCTGCCTGGGACCCTGCTGCTTGACATCGTCATCGCCTGCTCGGTGCTGGAGGCTGTCTACCTGTGCTGGCGCTGGCGTCGCGGCGAGGGTCGGCTGGGTCCCGCGCAGTTTCTGGGAGGAATCGCGGCGGGTCTTGCGCTCATGGTGGCGTTTCGCTTGAATGCGCATCCACCGCTGGTTGGAATGACGGCTCCCCTGCTCGCGCTGGCGGGCCTGATGCATTTGCTGGATTTGCTGATGCGCAGCCGTAGTCCTGATCTTGCTGGCGATGTGCATCGCCGGGGTTCAGAGGCCGGACAGGCGGATGCTGTGCCCCGCTCGGGGTCAGGGCAGGCACGATCCAGCGAACGGGCTCATGCCCAGGAGAATGGTCGATGAGGGGGCGTCTTTGAGTCGCGTGCAGACAGTCAAGTCCAGTCCTGTCCAGCGGGTGGGCAGCCGTACGGCAAAGGCAACATCCGCCAAGCCTGCGCTGAAGGCGGCGTCCGAAGCGAAGCCGGCAAAAGCAGCGCCGGGCAAGTCCGTCGCGGGCGGGCATCCCACACCACCTCCCACACCGCGTCCCACACCGCGTCCCACACCGCGTCCCACACCGCGTTCGGTCTATCCATTTACCGCGCTGGTGGGTCAGACCGAGATGCAACTGGGGCTGATGATCGCGGCTACCGATCCTCTGGTTGGGGGGGTGCTGATTCTGGGCGATCGGGGTACCGGTAAATCAACGGCGGTGCGTGCGCTCGCTGCGGTTCTGCCGCCCATCAAGGCAGTCGAGGGCTGCGCGTATCGCTGTGCGCCACAGACCACCGCGGGTCTGTGTTCTCGCTGCACGGGCCGAAAGAAACCCGTGGCTGCGGACATCGCAGTGCCGGTGGTCGATCTGCCGCTGGGCGCCACTGAAGACCGTATTCTGGGTGCGCTCGATCTTGAGCGTCTGATGGTGGCGGGCGAACGTGTCTTTGAGCCGGGACTGTTGGCGCACGCCAACCGAGGGTTTCTGTACATTGATGAAGTCAACCTGCTGGAAGACCACCTGGTTGACCTGCTGATCGATGTCGCTGCTTCCGGCGAGAATCGTATCGAGCGCGAAAGCCTCAGCATTGTGCACCCCGCCCGGTTTGTACTGGTCGGTAGCGGCAACCCTGAAGAGGGTGAGCTGCGGCCTCAGTTGCTTGATCGATTTGGCCTGGCGGTTGACGTGCGCACGCCGCAGGACATCGATGAGCGCATTCAGGTCGTGCGCCAGCGGGAGGCTTTCGAGCGTGATCCCGCCGCCTTTCTGCAGGCGCAGGCTGCGGCCCTCGCGCAGCTTCGCCAACGACTGGCGGGCGCGCGTGAACGTCTGCATGCCGTGCAGATGTCCGACGCTGTGCTTGAGCGGGTTGCCACCTTGTGTCAGACGCTCGGTACCGATGGCTTGCGGGGCGAGTTGAGTCTGCTGCGTGCGGCCAAGGCGCTGGCCGCCCTTGAGGGACGCGTGGCGGTTGAGCTCGACGATATTCGTCGCGTTGCGCCCATGGTGCTGCGGCATCGATTGCGACGCGACCCCCTGGATGAAACGGATGCCTCGGCGCGCGTGGCGCGTGCACTGCAGGAAACCCTGGCGACTGGTCCATGATCAAGCGGGCAGAGCCCGATCAGGCCGCTGGTTCGGCCGCCGGGTCGGCCGCACAATCGGCAGCACAATCGGCAGCACAATCGGCAGCACAATCGGCAGCACAATCGGCAGCCGATGATATCGCTCGGCTGCTGATGGTATTGGCTGCCGCGCCGCTCGAGCTGGGCGGGGTCAGGTTGCGCGGCTGGTACGGACCTCGGCGTGAGGCGCTGCTGGCTCTGCTCAAGTCCTTGCTCACGGCGGATGGAAGGCCGTGGCGCGTTTTGCCTCACCACACCGAGGCCGAGGCGCTCCATGACGGCCTGGACCTGACCGACAGCCTGCGTCAGGGGCGACCCGTCCGGCGGCCTGGGCTGATGACCACGCTTGCCGGTGGGGTCGCCGTGGTCAGTATGGCCGAGCGCGCCTCTGCAGCCCTGGTGGCTGCGCTCGCAGCCGCGCTCGATAAGCGTGCGTTGACCGTAGTGCTGCTGGATGAGTCTCTGGCCGACGAAGCGCCGCCTGCGCCCTTGCTGCTTGAGCGCGTCCCGCTGTTGCTCGACGCCCGGGACGAGGCAGGCTGGCGCATTGATGCCCTGCAGACGCAGCTTCGCAGCTATGTCCACGACGGGGCAGCCCCGCCGGCGGGCTTATCCGGTCCGTCCCATGATGCACTCCAGGTGCGGGTTCAGCCCGCTGACTATCGCGCCTTGGCAGAAGCTGCCCTGGCGCTGGGCGTACAGTCTCTGCGTGCCGATGTTCAGGCCCTGCGTGTGGCCTGCCTGCACGCGGCGCTACGGGGCCAGTACGAACTCAATCGCGATGATCTGGCCTTCGCTGTGCGCCAGGTGCTGCTACCCAGGGCGCGACATCTTCCCGCTCCGGTTTCTGATCAGACCAGCGAGCTTGACGCGGGGGAGCAGAACGATGATCAAGGCCAACGGGAACGCGATCGGTCCAATGAGGCGGTGACTGCATGCGAGCAGCCTGAGTCTACGCGACCGGAGCCATCGCCCAACCCTGCTCAGGCACCGGATGACCCGCTGCCTTCTGACCCGCCGACCGAGCCGCAGGAACCCTCTGCACCTTTGCCCGATGGGGCGGCGGACCGGCTGGTTGACGCCGCCATGGCCAGCCTGCCCGACGGCCTTTTTGATGCGCTGCTGGCGTCTATGGGGGCGGGTTCGCGGGCCTCCGCGGCGGCCGGTGCGGGACGGCAGATTGAGCGTGGACGGGGACGCGCGCGCTCGATTGGTGCGCGTCGCGGCGCGCCACGGTCAGGCGAACGCCTTCATGTATTCGCCAGCCTGCGCGCGGCTGCGCCTATGCAGCGGGTTCGGCGCGCGGGAGCCTTGCTTGGTTTGGCGTCGGGGTCGACCGACTCGGCGCGGGCGGCCGAGCCGAGTCGATTGCAGATGCGAACCGAAGATTTGCATGTGCACCGTGAGCGCCGCCGTCGTGGCGTGACGACGGTCTTTGTGGTTGATGCCTCCGGTTCGACCGCACTGCAGCGCCTTGCCGAAGCCAAAGGTGCGATCGAGTTGCTATTGGCTGACTGCTATGTCCGACGCGACCGGGTTGCACTGGTTGCGTTTCGCGGGCGCGGTGCGGAATTGCTGCTGCCGCCCACGCGCTCGCTGGTGGCCGCCCGACGCGCGCTGACTGCGTTGCCCGGGGGCGGTGGCAGTCCAGTCGCAGCCGGTTTCGAGATGGCAGCCCGCGTACTGGATCAGCTGGTGCGGGCTGGCGACGACACGCAGCTGGTGGTTCTAACCGACGGGCGCGCCAACCTTACGCGGGATGGCAAACCGGGTCGTGCTGAGGCTGCCGAGCAGGCGCAGGCGATGGCGCGTCGCCTGGTGCCCCTGGCGGTGCGCCGGGTACTTATCGACACCTCGGTGCGACCCGAGCCCGCGGCGCAGTCGCTGGCACAGGCCATGCGCGCGCGTTACCTGCCGATGCCGTTTGCGCAGGCGCGCGCGATCAAGGCCTCAATCAGCTGAGCCACGTGCTGCGGCTGCGACTCAGGCAGCAGGTGGCCGCCCGTGCAGTGATGGATGATGGCGCTGGGTAGATGCTCTGCGATGATGGGTTCAAGCGCGCGCTGGGGGATCCAGTGGTCATCCGGGGCCAGCAGAAATTCGCAGGGCATATCGGGCAGGGCCTGTCCGTGATCGAGCGCCGCCAGGAGTGCTGGCAGGTCGGTGGCCGCCATGAAATCCAGAGCGCCTTTGACGTGCATGGGATCAGCCAGCAAGGCTCGATAGGCTTTAGCCTGCGTGGGCGAAATCTGTGATCCGGTAGAGGCCAGCAGCACGTCGACCAGACTTGTATTGCGTGCGATGAGCGCCGCCGCCGCCGCGCTGGGCATCGAGGTGAGCAGGGGCGCCAGCAGCGGCCCCAGTGATAGGCGGTAGAGCGCGGGAGGAGGCACCAGGGACGGTGCGATGCCCAGCACCGCGCCAATCGCCGGGTTGCCCGGTTGACCCGCGCTCAGCGCAAGCCGGAGCGCTACCGCTGCGCCGGCCGAATGTCCGACCACGAGGTCGACGCGGGCGAGGCCCATACCCACGAGCAGCCCCCGCACGTCGTCGGCCATGGCCTCTAGGCCGTGTCGGCCATGTCGCTGACAGCGGGTTTTGCCGTGACCGGGCAGGTCAGGCGCGACCACCACAAGACCGGCGGGCAGGGCCTCGATCACCGGGGCCCAGCTGCTGCGTGCCCCGCCGGTTCCATGCAGCAGGAGCACGACCGCGGACTGCACTGGCCCCTGCAGCTGCAGCGACGACGACAGTGACGACGACAGCGACCAATCGCATCCGTTGAGCGTTGTCTGTTGATCCCGCAGGGCGGCGGGTCGGTTGACGACGCCCTCAGGTGTGTCTATTGTGCTTGTCATGTGTAACTGACAAGTTTAAATGACACTTGTCGATATTGGGTTCTTTTCGGCTTGCCCAGGCCTGATCCGGGCCTAGCCTTCGAACCCTCCGGAGTCTCGCATGAGCCTGCTGCAACGTATTGAAAACGCCCTTGAAACAAGCCTGCGCGCAGCCTCAGCCCCCGGCACGGCGCCGCGCCTGCAGATGGCGCTGCGGCATTCGGTATTTCCGGGTGGGGCGCGCATCCGTCCGCAGCTGTGCCTGGCGGTCGCACTGGCCTGCGGCGACGATGATCCAGGCCTGGCCGACGGCATGGCGGCAGCCATTGAGCTCATTCATTGTGCCTCGCTGGTGCATGACGACCTTCCCTGTTTTGACGACGCTGATCTCAGGCGCGGCCAGCCCAGCGTGCACAAGGCCTATGGCGAACGCTTGGCCGTGCTGGCGGGCGACGGCCTGATCGTCATGGCATTTCGGGCTCTGGCCAGCGCTGCAGGTGGACATCCGCTGAGGTTGGCAAGATTGATCGACCTGCTCGATCAGGGCGTGGGTCCGCCCTTTGGAATCGTCGCCGGTCAGGCCTGGGAGTGTGAGCCTCACGCCCGGCTGGACGAATATCAGCGCGCCAAAACAGGGGCCCTGTTCTCGGCAGCGACTGCGGGTGGAGCGGCCGCCGCAGGGGCTGAGCCCGACCTTTGGTGGGGCCTGGGTGCCGCCCTGGGCGAGGCCTATCAGGTTGCCGACGATATCCGTGACGTGATTTGCGATCCGGCACTGCTGGGTAAGCCCTCTGGGCAGGATCTTCTCCTGGGGCGTCCCAGTGCAGCCCACGAACTGGGCCTGGCCGGTGCGGTCGAGCATTTCGACACTCTCATGGATCAGGCCCTCGCAAGCATTCCTCCTTGCCCCGGCGAGGCTTTGCTGCGCAGTCTCGTGGTGTCCGAGTCACGCCGGCTGGTACCCAGTGAGGGTTCGGTCAGCGCGGTTCGTGCGCAGGTGCTGGCCTCTCGAACCGCAGGCGTGCCTCGTCCGTCCGGCCTGCAGGTAAAAGTCGTCAGCGGCGTGGCCCGCTAGGCACAGTCATGGTCACCGTGACAGCCTGGGCGGGTCTGCGCGATCGCCTGCTCGCTGACCCGCGCTTTCATCGCTGGGTTTCGGCCTTGCCGGGGCTGCGCAGCATCGCGCGTCGGCAGTCGCGTCGGCTGTTCGACCTGGTGGCGGGCTTCACTTACAGCCAGGTGCTGTTGGCCTGCGTGCAGCTCAAGCTCTTCGAGCGGCTCTCGGCGGGTCCGCTCAGCCTTGCGCAGCTTGAGCGCGAAACCGGACTATCCCCCGAAAGTCTCGATATTTTGCTGCGTGCCGCGGTGTCGCTTGATCTGCTCGAGTGGCGTGGTGATACACGTGTCGGGTTGGGCATGCTGGGTGCGGTGGTCGCGGGTAACGACGCCATCACGGCGCTGGTGAGACACCACCAGGCGGTCTATGAAGATCTCGCCGACCCGCTCGAGCGGCTCCAGCATCCTGAAAGGCCGACTCGGCTGAGGCGCTACTGGGCCTATGCCGAGGCAGCAGCCCGTGGTGACGAAAAGGCGCTGGGCGAGTCGGCGGTTGCCGACTATTCGGATCTGATGTCGGCGTCGCAGCCACTGGTGGCTGAACAGGTGCTGCAGGCATACGACTTCAGCCGCCATCGCTGTCTGCTCGATGTTGGCGGCGGGCAGGGAACTTTTCTCAGTCATGTAGCGCGGGCGCACCCCGCCTTGCAGTTGCAGTTGTTTGATCTGCCGGCCGTCGCGGCCCGGGCAGCTGAGCGCCTGGCCGGGCAGGGACTGGGTAGCCGTGTGAACTGCACCGGCGGCAGCTTTTTTGCGGACGAATTACCCCGTGGCGCTGACATCGTCAGTCTGGTTCGGGTCGCCTACGACCATCCGGATGAGCGCGTCATGCACATCCTGCGGTCGATTCGTCGGACGCTGTCACCCGATGGCGGACACGTACTGGTCGCAGAACCCCTGGCGGGCACGCCGGGTGCCGCCGCCATGGGCGATGCCTATTTCGGGCTTTACCTGCTGGCCATGGGCAAGGGACGCGCTCGTAGCGCTGAGCGTCTGGGCGAAATGCTCAAGGCGGCCGGCTTCGACGCGGTTCGCACCCTGCCCACGCCGCTGCCGCTGCAGACGGGTGTGCTGCTGGCCCAGGCCGCTTCCGGGACCTGGCATGGCTGATCGGTGGCGCCTTTGCGAAGGGTGGCGTGCGCACCACGCGATGCCCCTGAGTTGCACGTGGAGGTTGACAAGGGTCAAAAAAAGCCTAGCATGGTGTCTAGTTGCAAAGACATTTAATGTGTCTAGATATTTTTACACTTCTGTCATGTCCTCTGGTTCGCACTTCCGACAATCTCCGTGAAAGCCTATCCCGTCAGTCAGGCAGTCGTCATCCAGGCGCCGCGCAAGCTCGCCTGGCGCAGCGTTGCGCTGACCGAGCCTGGTGCTGAGGACGTGGTGGTTCGCACTCGCTTCAGCGGTATCAGCACGGGTACCGAGCGGCTGTTCTTCACCGGTGAGATGCCCGATTTTCCGGGAATGGGCTATCCCTTGGTGCCGGGTTACGAAACGGTTGGCGAGGTCGTCGCGGCCGGCGTGTCAGCCTCGCGCTCGGTAGGCGATTGGGTTTTTGTGCCCGGTGCCAACTGCTACCAGGATGCTCATGGCTTGTTCGGTGGCGCCGCTTCGCTGCTGGTGACCCACTCGCGACGCGTACTTCGGATCGACGCGGCCCTGGGCGAACACGGTGTGATGTTTGCGTTGGCTGCGACCGCCCACCACGCTGTTCGTAGCGTTTCGGGCGGACTGCCTGAGCTGGTGGTCGGGCACGGCGCGCTGGGCCGCCTGATCGCCCGCATCGTGGTGGCCCTTGGCGGCACACCCCGGGTCTGGGAAGTTGACGAGTCACGTCGTTCGGGCGCATCAGGCTACGAGATTGTCGACCCGGCGCGCGATGAGGGGCGTCGCTTTCGCAGTCTTGTTGATGCCAGTGGGCAGGGCTCTGCGCTTGACCGTTGGATTGCCGCACTCGCGCCACAGGGCGAAGCGGTGCTGGCCGGCTTCTACACCCAGCCGCTGCAATTCAATTTTGTACCGGCGTTTCTGCGGGAAACGCGCATTCGTGTGGCCGCGCAATGGTCGCCCGATGATCTGATGGCCGTGCACGCGTTAGTTGAACGCGGCCGCCTGTCGCTGGCGGGCATCGTCACCGACCTTCAACCCGCGCAGGACGCGGTCAGCGCCTATCCGCGCGCGTTTGGCGATTCCGCCTGTCTGAAGATGGTTCTCGACTGGAGACACGTGCAATGAGTACCAGTGGTTCGCAAGCCCAGTCTGCCACCGTGCAGATCATGATGAAGGCGAGGCTGAGCGCTGAAGCGGCGATTGACCCTGATCCCGTTGCCAGTGGCCCAGTCACCAAAACGACGCAGATCATTGCCATTTACGGCAAGGGCGGTATCGGTAAAAGCTTCACCCTGGCCAATCTGTCGTACATGATGGCTCAGCAGGGCCGCAAGGTACTGCTGATAGGCTGTGACCCGAAAAGCGACACGACCTCACTGCTGTTCGGAGGGCGTGCCTGCCCCACCATCATTGAAACCTCATCGCGCAAGAAGCTCGCTGGCGAGCCGGTGTCGATTGGCGATGTGTGTTTCAAGCGCGATGGCGTTTTCGCCATGGAGCTGGGTGGCCCCGAAGTGGGGCGCGGGTGCGGTGGTCGCGGCATCATCCACGGCTTTGAAACCCTCGAGAAACTGGGCTTTCACGACTGGGGTTTCGATTACGTACTGCTCGATTTCCTGGGCGACGTGGTGTGTGGCGGCTTTGGTCTGCCCATCGCGCGCGATATGTGCCAGAAGGTCATCGTGGTCGGCAGCAACGATCTGCAGTCGCTGTACGTGGCCAATAACGTGTGCTCGGCGGTTGAGTACTTTCGCAAGCTCGGCGGCAATGTGGGCGTGGCCGGTATGGTCATCAACAAAGATGATGGCACTGGCGAGGCTGCCGCGTTCGCACAGCATGCGGGTATTCCGGTCCTGGCGGCCATTCCCGCGCACGAAGACATTCGTCGCAAGAGCGCCAGCTACGAAATCATTGGTCGTCCCGGAACCCCCTGGGCACCCCTCTTTGAGGAACTCGCCACGAACGTAGCTGAGGCGCCTCCGGTGCGCCCCAAACCCCTTTCACAGGACGGCCTGCTGGGCCTGTTCTCGGCGGGAGCGGTCGGGCGCGACGTGGTGCTGCAACCGGCGACGGTGGCCGACATGATGGGCAGTGACGCAGTGGTCAAGCCCTCACTCGAAGTCGTCTACGAGCAGGCCTGAGACGCCGTGAACGCACGTCAGCCCATCCCGATTCTGCCGGCCGAGTCCATCGACCCTGTCGTGGCATCGGCGCGCGCTGGGACGGCGCTGCCAGCGCCGAGCACGCTCGCGGTGCCTGCAGCGGTCACTCAGGATGGCCTCGGTTGTCACGCGGGGCGCGATCAGATGCTGTCAGCGGCCAAGGCCGCCGGCAAAGCGCCTACGCTTGAGCAATACGCCGCTGATTATCCCAAGGGACCGCATGATCAGCCGCAAAGCATGTGCCCGGCCTTTGGCTCGTTGCGGGTGGGGCTTCGTATGCGCCGTACCGGCACCATCCTGTCGGGTTCTGCGTGCTGTGTCTACGGACTCACTTTTACGTCCCACTTTTACGGTGCGCGTCGCTCGGTCGGCTACGTACCCTTCAATTCCGAAACACTGGTGACCGGAAAGCTTTTCGAAGACATTCGCGAAGCGGTTTATCAGCAGGCAGACCCCGAGCGCTACGACGCGCTGGTCATCATCAATCTGTGTGTGCCCACGGCCAGCGGCGTGCCCTTGCAACTGCTGCCCCGAGAAATCAACGGGGTTCGAATCATCGGCATCGACGTTCCCGGTTTTGGTGTGCCTACGCATGCCGAGGCCAAAGACGTCCTGGCCGGTGCCATGCTTCAGTACGCACTGGCCGAAGCGAAGGCAGGGCCGGTGGCCGCGCCTCGGCAAGCGCGCTCGGGACTACCAACCGTCAGCCTCCTGGGTGAACTGTTTCCGGCGGATCCCATGGGTATCGCGCAGATGCTGGCGCCCCTGGGACTGTCGTTGGGTGCCACAGTACCGACCCGCGAGTGGCGCGAGTTGTATGCCGCACTCGACTGTTCGGTGGTCGCGGCGGTGCACCCTTTCTACACGGCCAGCATTCGTGCCTTCCAGGCAGCGGGTCGCCCCGTGGTCGGTTCAGCACCGGTCGGCTACGAGGGTACGGCCGCATGGCTTGAGACCATCGGCCAGGCTGCCGGCGTCAGTGCCAAGGCCATCGGCGCGGCTCAGGATGCGGTACTGCCCGGAGTACGCTCGGCGCTGGCTCGATCACCCATTCGCGGACGCATCACCGTCAGCGGCTATGAAGGGTCCGAGCTTCTGGTTGCCCGTTTGTTGATCGAAAGCGGCGCTGAAGTCCCTTATGTGGGGACAGCCTGTCCGCAGACGCCTTACAGCGACCCTGATCGCGACTGGTTGCAGGCCCGCGGAACGGTGGTGCAGTACCGCGCCTCGCTCGAGCAAGACCTGGCTGCGGTCACGCATTTCAAGCCGGATCTGGCCATCGGCACGACGCCTGTGGTTCAGGCTGCCAAGCAGGCCTGTATTCCCGCGCTGTATTTCACCAATCTCATTTCCGCGCGACCACTCATGGGCGCTGCGGGCGCCGGCTCACTGGCGCAGGTCATCAATGCGGCCATCGGCAACAAGGCCCGCTTCGATGCCATGAAGGACTTCTTTGGCGATGTCGGTTCGGGCGACAAGGCTGGCGTCTGGCAGGGTGGGGCACCTGTCGAGCGCCCAGACTTTCGCGCCCATACCCGTCGCCAGGTGCAAAAGGCCATCGCACGCCGTAAGGCCGAGGAGATGGGCTGATGCTGGTACTCGACCACGACAGGGCGGGCGGTTACTGGGGGGCGGTGTATGTGTTCACCGCCATCAAGGGGCTGCAGGTCGTTATTGACGGCCCGGTGGGTTGCGAAAATCTTCCCGTGACCTCGGTGCTGCATTACACCGACGCATTGCCGCCGCATGAGCTGCCCATTGTGGTCACCGGTCTTGCCGAAGAGCAGCTGGGCCGCGAGGGTACTGAAGGTGCCATGCGGCGCGCTCACGCTGCGCTGGATCCTGATTTGCCGGCCGTGGTCGTTACCGGATCGATTGCAGAGATGATCGGCGGTGGCGTCACGCCTGAGGGCACGACCATTCAGCGCTTTCTGCCGCGCACCATTGATGAAGACCAGTGGCAGGCGGCCAATCGCGCCATGGCCTGGCTGTGGTCTGAGTACGGTCCTCGTAAGTCGCCGCCTCTCAAGCCGCGCAAGGCGGGCGAGAAGCCCCGGGTCAACATCATCGGGCCCGCTTACGGTGCCTTTAATACACCCAGTGATCTGGCTGAAATTCGCAGGCTCGTCGAGGGTATCGGCGCCGACATCAATATGGTCTTTCCGCTGGGTAGTCACCTGGCGGATGTGGCAAAACTGGCTGAGGCCGATGCCAGCGTGTGCATGTACCGCGAATACGGTCAGCTGCTGTGCGAGGCTATTGACCGGCCCTGGCTGCATGCGCCATTTGGTGTCATGAGCACGACGCGTTTTCTGCGGACCCTGGGTGAGTTGTTGGGGCTTGACCCCGAGCCCTTTATTGCCACTGAAAAGCACACCACGATCAAGCCGGTTTGGGATCTCTGGCGCTCGGTCACGCAAGACTTCTTCGCCACAGCCAGCTTCGCTGTCGTTGCCGGTGAAACGTACGCAAGGGGTTTGCGCAATTTCTTCGAAGAGGAATTAGGCCTGCCCTGCAATTTCGCGGTGGCCCGCAAGCCAGGCGGCAAGACTGATAACGCCGAAATCCGGCGTTTATGTCACGAGCGCGCGCCGCTGGTGATGTTCGGCAGTTACAACGAACGCATGTATCTCGCCGAAAAAGGCGCCCGAGCCACGTTCGTGCCGGCTTCATTTCCAGGTGCGCTGGTGCGACGCCATACCGGTACCCCCTTCATGGGCTATGCGGGGGCGACTTATCTGGTGCAGGAATTCTGTAACGCCCTGTTTGACGCGCTGTTTCACATCCTGCCGCTGGGTAGTGATCTTGATCGAATCGATCCGACGCCGACCGGCGCCGCTGCCATCGACCATCGCAGTCTCGTCTGGGACGAGCCGGCACAGGCCAGGCTGGCCGAACTGGTGGCGGCCGAGCCGGTGCTCATCCAGATATCGGTGGCCAAACGTTTGCGTGACCGCGCTGAACGTGAGGCCCGAGAAGCCGGTGAAGACCGCGTGACGACCGCGCGCGTCGAAGCTGCACGCAATGCAATTCATCTGGCGGTGGCCGCATGAGACCGCGAGCGAGTTTCCTGCCTCCCTCCCTCGAATACGCCCGGGGCAACACCGGGCAACACGAATGTCGTGGCGTGGTGCTACGGCTGCCTGATCCACGCGGGCCCAGCGTGGAGTTGGCTGTCGGTGTGGCAACACACCAGGCCACCTCTGTGGAGATCCTCCCATGAGCAATAAAAGTAGCGTTTCAGGTCTGACCGACGAGGAAGCCCAAGAGTTTCACACGTACTACATGCAGGGCCTCGTGGGCTTCACGGCAATTGCCGTGATTGCACACATTCTGGTCTGGGCCTGGCGTCCCTGGTTCCACTGATCCACTGCTGCTGGGGAATAACCATGACTCCCATGACAAGCGCTTCACTGCGTGACGATGCCAAAGGCGTGTCGTTTGCCTACCGGATCGTTTTTGCAGTCAGTTTCACCACCTTTTTGGGGCTTGCACTGATTGCGCAGCTGCTGCTGCTTCCATGGCGTTCCTGGCTACCCGGCGCAGAGGGCAGCAGAACCTTGATCGGTGGTGTCAGGGCGGCGGTCTACACCCTGATGTCGCACCTCATCTGACAGGAGATTGAAGTATGTGGCGTGTATGGAAACTCTACGACCCCCTTCGCGCAATGGTCGTGCAGGGCGTTTTCCTCTTTGGTCTGGCAGCGATGATTCATCTCATCCTGCTGAGCACCAAGTCGTTCAATTGGCTCGACGGTATGAGCCAGGCTCAGTATCAGGCCGCCAAGGCCGCTGCTACAGCCAAAAAGTAGTTCCGGTGCAACCAGGCGGCGGTCCGGCATCTGTCGGCCGCCTCCTGACGAGATTGCGGGGAGTGCGGTCAAATGGCCATGTTGAGTTTTGAGCGTAAGTATCGGGTGCGTGGTGGCACGCTGCTCGGAGGCGACCTGTTCGACTTCTGGGTGGGGCCTTTTTATGTCGGATTCTTCGGCATTACCACGATCTTTTTTGCCTTTCTGGGGACTGCACTCATCCTTTATGGAGCTTCGCAGGGCACAACCTGGAATCTCTGGCAGATCAATATCGCTCCGCCTGACCTCAAGTATGGGCTGGGCCTGGCGCCGCTCATGGAAGGCGGTCTGTGGCAGATCATCACGGTGTGTGCGATAGGCGCCTTCGGGTCCTGGGCGCTGCGTGAGGTTGAGATCTGTCGCAAGCTGGGCATGGGCTTTCACGTGCCCTTTGCGTTCAGTTTCGCCATCTTTGGCTACGTTACGCTGGTCGTGATCCGACCCCTGTTACTGGGGGCGTGGGGACACGGCTTTCCGTACGGCATTCTCAGCCACCTCGACTGGGTGTCCAACGTTGGCTACCAGTTCCTGCATTTTCACTACAACCCCGCACACATGATCGCGGTGTCCCTCTTCTTCACGACCACCTTTGCGTTGGCTCTGCACGGATCGCTCATTTTGTCGGCGACCAATCCGCCCAAGGGTGAAGTCGTCAAAACGCCTGAGCATGAAGACACGTTCTTTCGCGACACCATCGGGTATTCGATCGGTACGCTGGGCATTCACCGGCTGGGCTTGTTTCTCGCGCTCGCTGCCGTGTTCTTCAGCGCCGTTTGCATCGTGATCAGCGGTCCGTTCTGGACCCGCGGCTGGCCCGAGTGGTGGGGCTGGTGGTTGCGTTTACCCATCTGGTCGTAGACGGAATAAGCCGGAGAACCAGCATGTTCGACTATCAGAACCTCTTTACGCAGGTGCGGGTTGACGCGCCTTCCTATCCTGGTGTGCCCCTGCAGCGCGAGCGAGACAACCGCGAGCGCCTGCCGGCTGAGCCCTGGCATGTACAGGCGGCCGCATGGCTGGGCAATGCCCAGATCGGCCCCGTATACCTGGGCTTTACGGGCATTGCCGCAGTGATCTTTTTTCTCATCGGGTTCACCACCATTGGCTGGAACATGCTGGTGCAGGTCAACTACAGCCCCATCCAGTTTGTGCGGCAGCTGTTCTGGCTATCGGTCGATCCGCCGCCAGCGCACTACGGGCTCAGTTTGCCTCCTATGAATGATGGCGGCTGGTGGCTGTTCTCCGGCTTCTTCATTACGGTCTCCATTCTGATCTGGTGGGTCCGCATGTACCGACGTGCGCGCGCCCTGGGTATGGGAACGCATGTGCCCTGGGCCTTTGCCGCGGCGATCTGGCTTTACCTGGTGCTGGGCTTCATCCGGCCCGTGCTGATGGGCAGCTGGTCTGAAGCGGTGCCGTTCGGCATCTTCTCGCACCTTGACTGGACGACGGCATTTTCGCTGCGTTACGGAAACCTCTTCTACAACCCCTTCCACATGCTGTCGATTGCCTTTTTGTATGGCTCAGTGCTGCTGTTCGCCATGCACGGGGCCACCATTCTGGCGGTCACCCGCTACGGCGGTGAGCGCGAGATTGAGCAGATTGTTGATCGCGGGACTGCGTCAGAGCGTGCCGCATTGTTCTGGCGCTGGACCATGGGCTTTAACGCCACGATGGAATCCATACACCGCTGGGCCTGGTGGTTTGCGGTGCTCACCTGCATCACCGGAGGCATCGGCATCCTGCTCACCGGTACCGTGGTGGACAACTGGTACCTGTGGTCGGTCAAGCACGGTGTCGCACCCGCTTATCCCGCTATCTGGGGCCCGGTGATCGATCCGGCGCTCGCGCGCTGAAGGAGCTCGGACATGTTGAATATTCGCCAACTGAGGTTTGCCCTGGCAACCTGCGTTGCCGCGATTGCGCTCAGCGGCTGCGAGCGACTGCCCATGGAGACCCGACAGATCGGGTATCGCGGCACCGGAATGGAACAGGTGATCAACCCCCGCACTGTTGAGGCGAACGCGCCGCTGCATGTAGCGCCAGACCCCCTTCCACCCGCTGTTGCGGTCGGACCCAAGGCCAAAGATATCTATCAGAACGTGAAGGTTCTCGGCGATTTGCATGTCACCGAATTCACTCGACTCATGCAGGCCATGACCAACTGGGTAGCCCCGCAACAGGGCTGCACCTATTGTCATAACCCGGCGAATTTTGCGGACGATTCCCTGTACACCAAGGTGGTGGCGCGCCGCATGACCGAGATGACACAGGCAATCAACTCGGGGTGGAAAAACCACGTGGCCGATACAGGGGTCACCTGTTACACCTGCCATCGTGGCAACAACGTGCCTACGCAAAAATGGTTTGCCGATCCATCACCCGATACAGCGGGCCGGATGCTGGGTAATGACAACGGTCAGAACAAGGCGGGGAAGGCGTCGGTTGCCAATTCTTCGCTACCGTACGATCCGTTTACGCCTTTCCTGCTGGGCAAGGAAGAAATACGGGTGGGTGCGACCACCGCGCTACCCACTGGGCCGCAAACCCCACTGATGCGCGCTGAATGGACGCACGGACTGATGATGCATATGTCCGACGGTCTGGGGGTGGGCTGTACACACTGCCACAACACACGCTCGATGGCCGAGTGGGCCGACAGCCCGCCGACGCGGATTACGGCCTGGCATGGCATCCGCATGGTGCGCGAGCTTAACAATGCCTTCATGGTGCCACTCACGGCCGGGCAGCCGCCCAATCGACTGGGCCCCACGGGCGACATTGCCAAAGTTAACTGCGCGACCTGCCATCAGGGCGTCAACAAACCCCTGAACGGCGCCACGATGGCCAAACATCACCCTGAGCTGCAGCGTGCGCCAGCGGGCGCTGTTCGTAGGGCTGATGTGTTGACCGATCCGGCGACGGCGGCGCTGGCGGCTCTGACCAGGGCCAGTCGCTGAGGCGCTCTAATGAGCCCCTTGGATCAGACCCTTGGGCGAGGCCAGTGGACAGCCCGCTCCGCGCTCAGTGAGCCCTTTACTCTAATCATCCCTTTTTAGGCACCGCTCTTTACCCATCCTCCGGTGTCTTGTGCCTGGCGCCCCCGATTTTCGGGTGGCGCCTTTTTTTTGGTGCGCCCGGCACGGGCGCGTGTTGTTAAGATGAACTGAAGGCGTTTGAGCGAGCGCTTAAAGCGTGAGCACTGCACCTTCGGCGTTCAGCACCAGTTCGGTCCCAAGGCTTTGGCAGTGATCGCGCATCCGCATCAGCGTGTGGTCGCCTTCGCTGGTGTTGGGGTTTGGGACTGGAAGACCGCTGGGGCCGATCACCGTCGGTACGAAAAGAAGTCGCTTTACCCGTGTTCGATCGCATTCAATACGAGCGACCACAGACCATGGGTCAAGATCGGCGAAGATTTCTAGCTGGCGCGGCGTGGCGTTTACCCGATCCTGTTGAGCGATATGCTTTCCCAGGCTGTAAATGACCGGCTTTCCATCGATGACATCAACGCCCGTCGGACTGTGTGAGTGATTCCCCAGGATCATGTCAGCGCCGGCGGCGATTACCTTCTCTGCGAGCGGACGTTGATAGGCGGCAAGCGGCATGCCGCGGCCATAACCCCAGTGAATGCTCACAAACAATAGGTCTACAGTAGGTCTGAGCGCCCGAATGGCTGAGGTGAGCAACTCGACGTCGGCGGGGTCGGCAACGCTATCCATCCGAAGCGGGGCGCCAGGCTCAATCAGCATATACAGCGGATCGAGCGGAATTGACTGGTGCACGTGTACGGCCGCAATCCCAGGGCGTCCGGGCAGTACCGAGTAATACGGTGGCACCAGACACGACACCGCGAGAATGCCAATGCGCACGCCGTTGACCGTGCGCACAAAAGGACGCCAGGCTTCTTCCGGACTGGCGCCGCCGCCGACAGGCTCAGCACCTCCCTCACGCAAATTCACGAGCGTGTCGAGAAACGCGTCGGGTCCAAAGTCCCACGTGTGATTGGTCGCCACCGTAAGTACTTGATATCCAGCCCGGCCAAGATCGCGTCCCACCTCCGGGTCGACCAGATACGCGATGGTGGAGTCGGTTCGAAAGCCACGTTTGGAAAACTGCACTTCACAGGAGCCCCACGACATATCGCTATCGCGAAGAAAATCAATGGTGCGCTGAAACTCTGGGACGACCAGAGAGCTTCCATTGAACATACGATGGCGGATCACGATATCGCCAGCGGCGGCGAGCGTGAAAGCGGACATGACGATCTCCTTAAATGAACACTGTCGTGAGTTGCGGGAAGGCGACCAGCAACGCGATCATGCCCAGCATGGCAATGATGAAGGGTATTACGCCGGCGATGACATCAGCGATGCGACCTTTTTCGCGAATGCTCTGTACCACGTAGAGGTTGACCCCGATCGGCGGGGTGATCATGGCCAACTCGACCAACACCATCATCATCACACCAAACCATACCGGGTCGTAACCGGCCGCGAATATCACCGGAGCTACGATGGGAATGGTCGTGATCATCATGGACAGCGTTTCCATGAAACAGCCCAACACGATGTAAAAGACGATCACAGCCAGCAGCGTTTCAAAAGGCGACAGTCCCAGCCCCGCAATGAATCCGTTCAATCGAGTGGTCAGGCCTACTCCAGCCAGAACGAAGTTTAGAAAATACGCGAAAACAATGATCAGCATGATCATGGCTGTGGTGCGCATGCAGCCCTCGAAGGCCGTACGCAGCATTGCAAGGCGGAGCGTACGTCGCGCGGCCGCGAGGACCAGAACTCCGACCACGCCCAGCGCGGCCGACTCGGTCGGCGTAGCCAAGCCCGCATACAGCGAGCCGATGACCAGCGTGAAAATTGCCAGAGGCGGTAGCAGGTGGCGCAGCGACGAAAATCGCTCTGCCCACGTCGGATAGATTCGAACCTCTTTTAGCCGATCTGAGCTGAAGCGGGTGCGGATGATGATGGTTAGCGTGAAGATCGCAGCGAGTACCAGACCGGGCACCATTGCCGCGAGGTAAAGCTGCGGAATGGAGGTGTTGGTCAGCACCCCGTAGATGATCATGTTGATCGATGGCGGAATCAGAATGCCAAGAGTTCCCCCTGCTGCGATGGAGCCCAGGAATACCCGTTCGTTATAGCCGTAACGCTGCTGTTGGGGCAGCGCCACCGTGCCTATGGTTGCAGCGGTGGCAACGCTGGATCCGGATGTGGCCGCAAACAGCGTGCATGAAGCGATATTGGCATGCATGAGACCACCCGGAATCCACGAGACCCATTTGCTCAGGGCCGTATACATGTCCTCTGCGATTCCGGTGCGAACGAAAACTTCGCCCAGAAGAATGTATAGCGGGATGGCCACCAGGGTGAATTCGGTCGAGGCATTCCACCCGACCTCGCCAAGCGCCAGCGTGAGGGGGCGCCGTGCGAACAGCATGTCGAGCGATAGCGCCAGTACACCCAGCACAGCGGCGATGGGAAGTGCTAACGCAACGAGAACGAGCAAGCTGATCAGCGTGTAAAGGAGCATGACAGGGTCCGTTCGTGGTCAGTGCTGTCTCAACGGGACGCAACGATCATGTTTCGTCCCGGATGTCGTCTTCAGTGTTTCGCACTGCGATCAGCTGGGCTAACGCGTGGTGCGCGCCCTGGCGTTGCAGTTTGAAAGACTCGAACAGCACGACGCAGCCAGCGACAATGGTGAACCCCAGGCCGACCAGCCATAGCGATTGAGGAATCCAGAGCGGTACACCCAGGGGAGTATTGGAGCGGGCGTTGATCTCGATGGTGGTCAGCAGCGTGACCGCCGCTTTCTGAAATAGGAGAATCAGCAAGCCGAGCAGTACCAGCAGCGATAGAAAATCGAGAGCGGTTCGGGTGCGTCGACCCAGCAGGGTGTACACCACATCAACTCTGATGTTGCTACGCTGAATCAGAGCGAACGCGAATGACCAGCTGACCCCGATTGCAAAAACATAGGCCGTAATTTCGTCGACGCCCCCGAACGAAAAATTGACCAGCTTGCGCAGCGTGACCTCGGCCGCTACCAGCACAGAGCAGATCACCAGTGCGCCGCCCGTAATCCAGGTGGCGGCACTGGCAACTGAACGAACCGCGCCGAGCGCCCGCGATTCGGCTATGGGCGCATCGGACGCTGTCGTTGTTCTGGCGCCATGGGCGACGCCGGAGCTCTGGTCTGCAGGCATATTTACTCGGGCGCCTTGAGGTTGGCGATCTTGCCCACGGTGGCGTTCCACTGCTTTGTACACTCAGAACCGCAGCGCTGGGCGAAGCGTGGCAACACCACATCGGTCAGAAGTTTCTGGCGTGCGGAGGCATCGCTGTCACTGACGGGAACCAGGGTCATCGAGCCCTTCTTGCCGATGGTACAGGCCCCGCCCGTGGAGCAGGTCAGCCCCTCGGTGGTGCGCTTCTCGGAGGCCGTCCAGATCTCGTTCTCAAGCTTGCTGAACTCAGAGGTGATCAGCGCACGAACGCCTGGGTCAAGTCGCGCCCACGCCTTGGTATTGACGGCGTACATGAAGATGCTCCACCCGACGGTGAGCGGATACATATGCGTGGTGACTTCGTGCCATCCGGCACTGTTGCCTGAGAATGTTCCGGTGACGGCGCAGTCAATCACCTTGCGCTGCAAAGCCGGCACCACCTCTCCGAAAGGCATGGTGACGGTGGTGCCGCCGGCGGCCTCTACAAAGTCGGCCACTGTTCGATTACCCGTGCGAACTTTCTTGCCCTTGAGATCAGCGAGCCCAGACACCGGCGAGTTACACCAGAACACCTGGGCCTCGGCCGGATAGAGAATCATCAATCTGATGCCGTATTTCTTCTCGTAAACGCCGGAGAGGGTTTCTTTATAGGCGTCGGCAATTTTTCGGGCCGACGCAATGTCGAGGGCAACTCCGGCCAGATCGGGCGCCTCGTTGGCGGGTTCATCGCCCGCGGCCCAACCCAGCGCTGAGGTACCGAAGTCAACAACACCCAGACGCATCAGGCGAAAAACCTCTGGACCGCGCAAACCCATCTCATTCAGGTTAGTAATGTCGGCGGTAACCTTTCCACCGCTGAGCGAGGGAATTCGCTGAGTCCAGAACGGGACTTCAAACTCCTGGTAGATGCCGGCGGTTGCCCACCCGCCCTGAACTTTCACATTCGTGGTGGGCAAGTTCTGGGCAAGCGCTGCCGAGGCCAGCAGAGCGGCGGAAAATCCGACGATGGATGAAAGAATCTTGGATTTCATAAATGGGGCTCCCAGTGGTCGTGCGCCGCACGGTGCAGGTTTTTAGAGGCCTTAGACGATCGATCAGGGGTGATCGACGATGCGATTCGGCATAACTGAAGAAAAGGGCTACGTCTTCAGGGTTCACGTTGAAACGGTCGGCGACGAGCACGCGTCCAGGTCCGCTCTACCATTTTCAGATTCCCGACTAAGCGGCGGTATGCTTGCGAGCGCAAGCGCAACGGTT
>JBIKMC010000142.1:0-8614 GCA_044359405.1 Burkholderiaceae bacterium | reverse complement strand
ACTCGAAAGTGAGCTGCTGGACATCGCGGTCGCGACAGATCTTGACGAACTGCTCTCGCCGCTTGTCGCTCACGTACCAAAAGCGCTGAAGCAGACCGAGAATGAAAAACACGCGACCGTGCTCTCGCATGAAGCGCTTGCGTGCGCTGGCCAGGGCCCGCCCCTGGCCGGTAGCCAAACATTGCAGGCTGGCTTCGGCGGCGAGTCGACCGCCCAGCATGGCGTAGTAAATACCTTCGCCAGAAGCCGGCGCGACGACGCCCGAGGCGTCTCCGGCGAGTACCACGTTGCGACCATTGTCCCAGCGCGGCAAAGGCTTGAGCGGAATGGGCGCACCTTCGCGCCTGAGGGTTTCCAGCGTGTCAAGACCAGCGGCTCTGCGCAGATCACTGACAGCGTTGCGCAGTGAAAAGCCTTTGTCCATGCTGCCCGTACCCACGCTGAGGCATTTGCCGTGCGGGAAAACCCAGCCGTAAAAGTCAGGGGATAATTGGCCGCGATAGTAAACATCGCAACGGGCGGGATCGTAATCAAGCGACCGATCAGCCCCTGAGCCTGCGGCTTGGCCGGCCGGATGAACGGTCGCGTTATCGGTTGCGTGATCGGTCACTAGATTGGTCGCGGCCCGCGAGGCGCTATGCATGCTCTCGGGGGCCCGAACGATCTCGTGATAAGCGAAGACAAATCGCCCCTTGGCGGCGGACTCGGGAAGCGCCTGCTGGGCCACGCGCGATTTCGCGCCATCGGCTCCGATGACGATTCGGGCTCGCACGGTCAGCGGAGTTTCCTCGCGGCTACCGGGCGCTGTTCTTACCTGCAGTTGAATGCGCACATGATCGCCATCATCGTCCTGCTGTAGCGACTCAAAGCTACCGATGATGCGCTGTGCTCCGTGCTGTTGCGCGCGAGATCGCAGCCATTCATCAAACGTATCGCGATCAACCAGACCGACATAGCCGCCCTCAATGGGAATATCGACGCGCTGGTCCGACGGCGAGATCATGCGTGCACATTGGGCTCGGGCAACCAGCATGGACTCGGGGATTTGAAAGTCTTGCATGGCGCGTGGGGGGATCGCTCCGCCGCAGGGTTTGATGCGGCCCGCGCGATCAACCAACAGCACTTTGCGACCGGCTCGCGCTAGATCGTCGGCCGCCGTTGCACCGGCCGGGCCGCCGCCGATGACTACTACATCGTATTCATGCATGAATCGCCTCCTGCGGCAGTGAGGAACTGCGGGCAAGTTGGGGTGTCGTATTTGCGGCCCCACCTGAGCTGCCCGCAGCTGCGTCGGGTGTGGACGACGCACCGGTTGTGGGGTTGGAGACCGTTGATGGCAGCGCGTCTGGGATGCGCAGGGCCATGCGTGCCGAGACAACGAACAGCAGTGCCTCAAGCGCGAAGACAGTGCCATAGGCCAGGGCGACATCGTTGAGCAGCAGACGTGCGAGGTCGGACAGTGCCGTGCCCAGCAGGCCGCCAAAACCAAAAGCGATGGCTTGCGCGGCTCCCCACAAACCCATGCGCGTGCCTTCGCGGCGCGCTGTGCCTTCACCGGCCAGGCGCATCATGGAGGCGATCGCGGCGATAGAGAAGGCACCGTTGGCCGCGCCCAGCAGTACGACATTGGCGTCCAGGGGCCAGCCGGGCCCGGCCACCGCAGCGACCACCAGGCCGGCCAGCGCGAGTCCGGAGGCGATGCAACCCGATACCGTCCAGAACCGCAGCGAGCCGAGTCGACGGCCCAGGACACGGCCGCTACCGGCCGCGGCCACCAGCAGCATGCCAATCAGAATGCCGCTGTGCTGCAGGCCAGACAGCTGGGTGCTCTGCCCGGGCGTATAGGCGAATACAGTGCCCGCAAAGGGCTCGAGAATGAGATCCTGCGCGTTGAAAGCCAGCATCGAGACAAACACGAACAGCGTGAAGTGGCGCGCGGCCGGTTCGTGCCACACCTGACGCAGGGCGGCCAGAAAGCTTGCGGCGGACGTATCACCGCGGGTTTGAAGCGCGCCCGGGCTGCTGAACTGGCTGGCCTGCGGCGCGCTCCGTGCGGCGGTTTCAAGCCGGATGAGTACCACGCAGGTAAGCATGAATGCGATCAGTGATACGCTGGCTGCGACCTGCAACAGTCGCTCGGGCGAGTAAGGGTCAAGCAGCTTGCCGGCAGTGCCTGCAGTGACCGCGAAACCGGCAATCATCATGAGCCAGACCAGCGTGGCGGCACCAGCCCGTCGCTGATCGCCGACGCGCTTGGCCAGCAGCACCAACACCGAAGTGCCGCAGGCGCTGACGCCCGCGCCAATCATGGCAAAGGCGATGACCGCGAGGACCATGCCATTGGCAAGGCTGACGGGTACCACGGTGACCGCATAGGCCCCCAGCAGACCGCCGCTGGCCAGCACCGCCATACCGCCGACGATCCAGGGACTGCATCGTCCTGTCTGATCGGCGCCAAAGCCCATCCGTGGGCGCAACAGTTGAACCACGTAGTGCATGGCGACCAGTACACCCGGCACGATGGCCGGCAGGGCGAGTTCAACCACCATGACGCGGTTCAGGGTGGAGGTGGCCAGCACAACGACTCCGCCCAGGCAGGCCTGCACCAGACCCAGACGGACGATGCTGAGCCAGCCGAAGGTGTCGGTTGTTCTGCGGCCCCGATAGGCGTCAGGCTTCATGGCGTTGGCCCTCCGAGCGCGCGCAGGGCGAACGCGCTGACCATCATGCCCGAGACGTACAGTGGCACGCCGAATCCGCTGTAGAACAGGGCCTGGCCGATGGGCGCGGCCATGAAGCGGCGCATGAGCATGTATTGGGCAGCGAGCAGCAGCATGACGGCCATCGCCGCCAGCGGCGCACCCCACGCAGACAGCAACAGTACGACCGCGCCCTGCGGGACGATCATGATCCAGCAGGCTACCCGGGCGGCGCGGTTGGGGCCCAGCTGCACGGGCAGGGAGCGCACGCCCATTTTGCGATCACCCGTAATGGACTTGAAATCGTTGAGGGTCATGATGCCGTGCGCGCCCAGGCTGTAGAGCAGGGCCAGAGTGATGGATTTGCCCTCGGGCAGTGCACCACCGGCCATGACCGCGGCCCCCGTGATCCAGGCTAGTCCCTCATAAGATATGCCACAGGCCAGATTGCCCCACCAGCCGTTCTGCTTGAGCCGGATGGGGGGCATGCTGTAGGCCCAGGCAAGCAGTAGCCCCAGTGCCGCGGCGGCAAAGCCCCAAGGCCCCAGACCCATCGCCACGATCAGCGAAAGCGCCGTCCAGGTGACCGCCACGTAAAGACCCCAGCGACCCGGCATTCGCCCCGAGGGGATGGGGCGGTGCGGTTCGTTGATGGCATCGACCTCGCGGTCGAACCAGTCGTTGACGGCCTGGCTGGTGGCGCAGACCATGGGGCCCGCCAGAATGATGCCCAGCAGGGCCAGTTGCCAGTGCTGAGTCAGCGACGCGCCAGAGGCCACCACGCCGCAGGCGAACGCCCACATCGGCGGAAACCAGGTAATCGGCTTCAACAGCTCAGCGAAGGCTGACAGGGAAGGCCGGGCGCTGAAGGTTCGGGCTTGGACACTCATGGCCGCATTCTCTGCTTGACAATTTAAAGTGTCAACGGCAACTTACACTCCTTGCGGCACGAAACTGACATGCTCCCAAATTCAACGCTTCACTCGACACCGACTTCCCCGCACGCGATCGTCATCGGTAGTGGCTTTGGCGGACTGGCGGCGGCTATTCGCCTGCGGGTCAAGGGATACCGGGTCACGGTACTCGAGCGACTCGATCAGCCCGGTGGACGGGCCAGCGTGTTTCGCCAGGATGGCTTCACCTTCGATGCGGGCCCAACCATCATTACCGCGCCCTTCCTCCTGGAAGAGCTCTTTGCCCTGTGCGGACGACGGTTTGCCGATGAAGTCCAGCTCTGCGAGATGCAGCCGTGTTACCGCATTCGGTTCAATGACGGCAGCCACTTTGACTATTACCGCGATCCGCAGCGCATGCGCGAGGCGGTTAGACAGCTCAGCCCAGAAGATCTGCCGGGTTACGACGCGTTCATGCGCGAGGCTGATCAGTGTTTCCGGCTCGGCTATGAGGGCCTGGGAACGGTACCCTTCGATTCGCTGTCTGACCTCTTTGCCGCACTCCCGGCCATGGTCCGCATGCGCGCGTGGAACAGCATCTACCGCATGGCGTGCCAGCACTTGCGCAGCGAAAAATTGCGCCAGGTGTTCAGCTTTCACCCACTGCTGATCGGCGGCAATCCGCTGTCGGTCACCTGCGTGTACAGCCTGATCGCCTCGCTCGAGCGCACTCATGGTGTGTTCTCAGCCATTGGCGGAACCGGTGCGATCGTCCAGGCGCTGGTCAGGCTGCTGCGCGACCAGGGCGGTCAGCTCAGGCTGGGTGCGGAGGTTAAACGTATCCGGGTTCACCAGGGGCAGGCGTGTGGCGTCGAGCTTGCCAGCGGGGAGCAGATTGATGCTGACATCGTGGTGTCCAATGCCGATACCGCCTGGACCTACCGTCATCTATTGCAGGATGCGCCGCGCCGTACCTGGACAGATCGCAAGCTTGATCGTGCCGCCTTCTCCATGAGTCTGTTCGTCTGGTATTTCGGCACGCGCCGCCGCTATGAAGATGTTCCGCATCACATGATTCTGCTGGGGCCGCGCTATGACGGTCTGTTGCGTGACATCTTTGATGCCAAGGTCTTGAGCGATGACTTCAGCCTGTATCTGCATCGACCCACTGCGACCGATCCCACGCTGGCGCCACCCGGCTGCGATACCTTTTATGTGTTGTCGCCGGTGCCCCATCTGGATGCTGGAATCGATTGGAGCGCGCGCGCCGAGGGCTACCGCCAATTGATCGCACGCAGTCTGTCGCAGACTGTTCTGCCCGGGCTTGAAGACGCTGTGTGCAGTTCGCGGCTATTGACTCCAGCCGACTTTGAAACGCGGTACCTCGCATACAAGGGCGCGGCCTTTGGCATGGAGCCGCGCCTGCTGCAAAGCGCCTGGTTCCGGCCGCATAACCGCAGTGAAGACATCCGGGGCCTGTACCTGGTCGGTGCCAGCACCCACCCTGGCGCAGGCATCCCGGGCGTGCTCACATCAGCCAAGGCGCTTGACCAGATCATTCCGCCGGCCGCGTCCTGGCAGTCGTTACCGCAACTTGCTCCCGCCTGAGGTCATCGCTGTGCACAGTGCCAGTTTCGAAGTATCGCCCGATCATCGGACATCGGGTCTTGCGCCCGCGCGCGCTGCTCATGAGGGGGCGGCTTATGCAGGCGCTGCTCACGCGGGGCGTGGCCACGCAGGCGCTGCTCATGCCGGCGACCTCTGGGCTGCCGATGCTGACATCAACACCTTGATGCGCAATGGCTCCAAGTCGTTTTTTGCGGCCTCCAGGCTATTGCCTCGCCGCTACCGTCATGCGGCCGTCTCGCTCTACGCGTTTTGTCGGGTGGCCGATGATGCGGTCGACCTGGGCGGTGCGACGGCCCAGACACTGACCAGTCTCAATAATCGTCTTGACCTGATTTACGCAGGTACGCCGGCGGCCCTGTCTGCCGATCGTGCCTTTGCCAGGGTCGTGCACCGCTATCGGCTTCCGCGCAGCATTCCGCAGGCCCTGTTGGAGGGGTTTGAGTGGGATGCGCAGGGACGTACCTATCGCAGCATCGATGACCTGCTCGATTACTGCGCGCGCGTGGCAGGGACCGTGGGTGCGATGATGGCGCTCATCATGGAAGTACGTGATCAGCGGGCCCTCGCGCGCGCCTGCGAGTTGGGCGTTGCCATGCAGCTCACCAATATTGCCCGCGATGTCGGTGAAGATGCACGCATGGGTCGTATTTATCTGCCGCTTGACTGGCTGCAGGAAGCCGGCGTCGATGCGCAGTCCTGGCTGGCTACCCCGACGTTCAACGCTGGCATCGCTCAGGTCGTGGCCAGGCTTCTGGGAATTGCTGAAGCACTGTATCGACGCGCGGAAGAAGGTTTATGGGAGTTGCCGCGTGGCTGTCGGCCGGCCATTCTGGCAGCCCGCCATATCTACGCCGATATCGGACGTGAAATCCATCGCGCCGGGCTCGATTCGGTGAACCACCGCGCCGTGGTCAGCGGTCGCAGCAAACTGCGACGTCTGCTGCAGTGTCTGCCCACCGTGCTGGCCGCACCCCGTATGCCACGGGGTCATAAAGCCCTGCCCGCCATCGAGTTTCTGGTTCAGGCTGCCTGTGGTGCGACCCATCGCCTGCCGCCTCGCAACGCTGTTGAAAAAGCCGCCTGGATGATCGACCTGTTCATCGCGGTGGCTGAGCGCGAGCGCGAGCAGCTCGAGCGCTCGCGCTCATAGCAGGGCCATCTAAGACCGCCTTGGCATTCGGAACGGCAGCATCAGTCGCACCAGCGGTGAGCGCAGACGCGGCGAGTCAAGTGTCTCGTGCATGGCGGTGACCCGCTCGCCAGCCATGCTGGTCTGAATCAGCGATCGAACATAAAACGGCGTGTCCTGCAGATTACGGGTCACGTGCGGCGCGGCGTGGTCAGGGCTTGCCCGTGCCTGGCGACGAATGCCCCAGGCGGTCCGAGCCATGGGCTGTCGCGGACCGGGATCGAAGGAGCTGATGTGGCCATCGGTATTGAAGCGCAGCGCCAGAATGCGGTCGTCGCCAGAGGTGGGTCGTGCGTCATACACGACCCCGCAGGAGCCATCGGCCAGGGCTGCTCGCGCCCAGTCCCAGGACTCGAACGCGTTCTCGACCGGTTCATCGCCTTCGTTCGAATCAAGATAACCGTGCCCACGCCAGGACAGGTTCGGCGAATCGAAATTGACCTCGATGCGCGCGCTGGGCGCCAACGGTCCCCAACGATGGCGACCGGCCGCATCAAGGGGCGCCTGAAAACTGAAGAAGCGCTCGGCGTACAGGCTGACCCGTCCCTTAACTTTGAGCGGCAGCGGCGCGGAGCGCTCGTTCAGGTCGAAGTGCAGCGCGCGTCCGTCCCAGTGCACAGCGCTGGGTCCCACCCGGAAGCGCCGCGCGTCGCGTTCGGTGTGCCGGCTTGAACGCTCGGTCATGGTCCAGCGGTTCTGTCCCGGACTGTACAGAGCGATATTGATGGCGCAAAAGTCATCGGCGCGCAGCGCCGCCCCATTGCGGGCTGCCCTTGCTCGAGCCCAGGCGTAATACGGTGAAAAAACGCTGCCGACGAAGGCGATCAGGGTGATGGCGTGTCGACCACAGTCGCTGACGCCGTCGACATACCACCAGAGATACGAACCCGGTGCGACCGCCTGGTCGAATCGAGGTGTGCCATCAGGGTTGCGGCCGCCAGGCGACCCGACAGGGCGGTCATCGGTACTCCAGCTCCCGGGTGGGCGCTGCCCCCGGCCAGGTAAAGGCCCGGAATCCGGGACTGTGAGCAGGGACGACGGAACACGGACATCCAGCCATGGGGAGCCGCCCCATAGAGTGCTCCGCCGCTGCCCGGAAAGCGCTGATGAAAGTGCTGAGGGGCGCGAATCAATCGCGGTTCTGATTCCTGGCTGAGTTGCAGACCACAGTGATTGAGATGCTTGAACACGCGGCGCTCGCATTGCGCGATCTCCTCGGAGGTGAGCGGACGGTGATCGCCGCAGGCTGGAGCATTGATAAGCACGAACAGGCGTTCTATACCGTCCGCCGGAAGCGGTACTCCCGGAATGCGGTCCTGTGCGCAGACATAAGCGGTGCCCTGCTGGGGCAGGCGCGCGTGTTCGAACACGTCGCTGAATTCGCTGGCATAGTCGGGCTGAAAAAAGACATTGTGATAGCTGGGCTCGAAGCCCTCGGCGCGTGCGCACAGGGCGAAGGTGAGTGCCGACAGTGAACGCGGCGAGGTCGCGGCCTGCGGTGCTGCGCGGCGCGCTTCATCTCCGACAAGACCCTGGGCCAGAGCCTGTACGTCGCCATTAAAAATCAGCGCATCAGCCTGTATTTGACGCCCGTCTTGTAGGCGCACACCGCACGCGCGGCCGCCCTGCAGCACGATCTGGGTAACGGGATGATCAAAGTGCAGCTGCGACCCGAGCGCCCGCGCGGCCCTTGCGAGTCGGCGGGCGACCGATTGCATACCGCCTTCGGCAGCCCACACGCCGCACATCTCGACATGTGCCACCAGCATCAGCGTGGCGGGAGACAGCCAGGGCGAACCACCGCAGTAGGTGGCGTAGCGGGCGAACAGTTGCCGCAGCCTGGGGTCATGAAAGTGCCGCCCCAGACTGCGCCAAAGGCTGGCGAATGGCCCCAACGCCGACAGCATGCCGACCCCGCGCAAGCCCAGATCGGTGGCCATCGACATCAGAGTGGGGCGGCTGGCCCGGATGTAAGCGTCTTCCAGCAGTTGATAGATACGGCGGGCTTCCTCGCAAAACGCAAGAAACCGGCGCGACTCGGCGGGCGACGCAAAGGCGGCAATCGCCTCGGCGCTGCGCGCTGGATCGGCGAACAGGTCGAGCTGCTCATCGGGCGACCAGGCGTGACGCGCAAGGACTGACAGGGGGTGCAGGCGCAGGCCATCTTCAAGACGCATGCCGCAATCACGCAACAGATCATCGAA
>JBIKMC010000141.1:0-8709 GCA_044359405.1 Burkholderiaceae bacterium | reverse complement strand
GCAGCCCAATTGCTCCGCGCCGGCGTGCGCATCGAGGCTATGCTCGACACCACCCAGCCCGGCGCATATCTCAATGCCATCAGCCTGCTTCCCGGATTTCTGACCTCACCGCTATTCGCCAAGGGCAGCGCGCTCGTGCGCGAGGTCAAGCGCCAGGTGCGCGTGGTGCGCTGGGTCACCGATCTGACCGCCGAAGGCAAAGACCGCCTAAGTACGGTTCGGTGGTCAAGCTTCAGCGGGCGCGAGGGCCGTCTCGATATCGATCAGCTGTTGCTCCATCAGGGTGTGGTCCCAAACGTCAACCTTGCGATGGCGGCCGGAATTGCCCATCAGTGGGATGACTCTCAGCTGTGCTTTCGGCCCGTGCTCAATGCCTGGGGAGAGAGTTCGGTACCTGGTATCTCGATCACTGGCGACGGTGCGGGAATCGCCGGGGCCTGGGCTGCTGAGGCGCGCGGACGCTGGGTTGCCATGGGTGTGGTGCGCCGGCTGATGGGTCTGCAGGCGCTAGGGGTCAGCGACAGCGACGAAAAGATGGTGCAGCGCGAACTGCTTCGTCACGAACTCGGCCGAGCCTTTCTCGATAAGGTGTTTCGCCCGGCGGACAACTTTCGTATTCCCACTGGAGACACCTTAGTGTGCCGCTGCGAAGAGGTCACCGCAGCCAAGGTGCTTGAAACCACCCGTCTGGGCTGTGAGGGACCTAACCAGATGAAGGCCTTTTTGCGCTGCGGCATGGGCCCCTGTCAGGGACGCCTGTGTGGACTTACGGTCACCGAACTCATTGCCCGGGGCCGTGGCAGCTCACCCGCGAAGGTTGGCTATTACCGACTGCGCCCCCCGGTCAAACCGATCACCCTCCAAGCGCTGGCCGCCATGCCCACCGACGAGGGTTCGGTCAAGGCCGTGGTGAGAGGCTGAGTCGATCCGACCCGAGCGCGCGCTTGCCGGGCTGACGCCAACACACGCTCATGGACGCTAGCGCTGACATCATCATCATTGGGGGTGGGATCCATGGCTGCTCTACGGCCTTGCATCTGGCCCGTCGCGGGGTCAAAGCTCTCGTGATCGAGAAAGACTATGCCGGGCGACATGCGTCCGGCGTCAATGCGGGTGGCGTGCGCCAACTGGCGCGCGCGCTGCCCGAGGTCGCTCTATCTGTGGCATCCATGACGCTTTGGGAGAGCATCGTCAACCTGGTCGACGACGATTGCGGATTTCAGAGTCATGGCCAGGTTCTCGTCGCCGAGACCGACGACGAGTTGCAGGCGATGCGCGAGCGTGTCCATGAATTGAACGGGCGAGGATTTGCTCACGAAGAGCTGATTGATCAGGCTGAGCTGAGGCGCTTGGTACCGGCGGTGGCCGACTATTGCCCAGGTGGAATCGTCTCGCGACGCGACGGCGCAGCCGATCCCTTCAGATCCACCCAGGCATTCCGTCGGGCGGCTGTGGCCCAAGGCGCTCGGGTTATTGAAGGCGAGCAGGTCCAAAGCATCGTTCAAGCCGCTCAGGTCTGGCAGGTTACGACCGACAGGGGCCGATATCAGGCGGGCGGATTGGTAAACGCTGCAGGCGGGTGGGCCGATCGGATCGCAGCCATGGTGGGCGAGCGACTGCCGCTACAGACAATCGCGCCCATGCTCATGATCACGACACGCTTGCCCGCCTTTATCGAGCCCGTCGTTATTCTTCGCTCACGCAAGCTCTCGTTCAAGCAGTTCCCAAACGGTACAGTCATGATTGGCGGCGGTCATCTAGCCCATGTCGACCGTGATCAGAACACGACGCGGCTCGATTGGGCCAAGCTGCACGAAAGTGCCCGCACCGTCTGGGAGCTATTCCCAATCATGCGCGAGGCAAGCATTCAACGGGCCTGGGCGGGTATCGAGGGCCGCATGCTGGACGATATTCCCGTGATGGGTCCCAGCGCGGTGGCCGAGCGCCTATGGCATCAGTGTGGCTTCTCGGCTCACGGCTTTCAGTTGGGGCCAGCCGCTGGACAAGCCATGGCCGACCTCATCACCACGGGTCAAAGCTCAATCGATCTTTCGGGACTGCAGGTAGGTCGCTTCGCCGTCTAGTCCTGCTCGGTAACCGCTCGAGGCTTGGACGCTTCCCCCCTATAATCAAAGCTAGGCTTCGTCAGCAAGCGCAGCTTTGATTTTCTGGAGAACTACATCATGCCCCGTCGCGTATCAGCCGATCGACGTCGTTGGATGCTCGCCGCACTCTCAAGCGCGACCCTGCCCAGCCTGCCGGTTCGAGCGCAGACAGTCAGCACCGGCAAACCGCTGCGCATTATCGTTCCCTATGCCGCTGGTGGCCCGATCGACATCACCGTCCGGGTACTCGCCGATAAGGTCAAGGCAACCCTCGGGCCCGTCATCGTCGAGAACCGTCCTGGCGCTGGGGGCAATCTGGGCGCCAATGCAGTCGCCAAGGCAGCGCCTGATGGCAGCACGATCGGCATTGCCGCGACCGCAACGCACGCGGTCAACCCTTGGCTCTACAAGCGCATGCCGTATGACGTTCGTACCGAGTTCGCGCCCATCACGCAGATACTTCGGGTGCCAAATGTTCTAGTGATGAACGCCGATACAGCCCGCAGGCTCGGCATCGGCACACTTGCCGACTTCATCCGCTATGCGAGAGCAAATCCTGCCAAACTCAACTACGGGTCGGGCGGTGTCGGTAGTGCCGGGCACTTGGGCGGCGAGATGTTCAAGGCGAAAGCTGGCATTTTTGCAGTACATATTCCGTATAACGGCGGAGCGCCAGCCCAGCTAGGGCTGCTGTCAGGTCAGGTCGACTTCAACTTCGACAACCTCGCAACGGCTGCCCCGAATATTCGAAGCGGTCGGCTCACCGCGCTCGCGGTGACCACGCCAAACCGCAGTCCTGCCCTGCCCGACTTACCCGCCGTATCCGAACAGATGCCAGGCTTTTCAGTGGACACCTGGTGGGGTCTGGTAGCCCCGGCCGGTACGCCCCCGTCGCTCATTTCGCAGCTGAATCAGATCTTTGTTCAGGCACTGCGGCACGACGACACGAAGTCACGCTTTGCCTCCCTGATGGCAGAACCGGTCCCCACTACCGCCGAAGAGTTTGGTCGCTTCATGCTGGCCGAATTAAGCAAGTATGAAGCCGTTGTCAAGGAAAGCGGCGCGAGCGCCGATTAAGGATCGTGACCGCGGCTGAGCAGACGGGTGGCGCACTGGCGCTGCTGCCTGGATATCGCACATGGCGTGCAGATGTGCTCCTGGGCGATAGCCTGGCGTCGCTGCATATCGCCCTAGACCAGCTCATCATCGTCGATGCCCAGGGTATCGTCGCGGGTGTCCTGCCGGCCAAGCAGTGGCCTGGCCAGGTTGATCATGACTTCAGCGGATGCCTCATCGCGCCCGGTTTCATTGATGCCCACCTTCATTTCCCGCAACTGGACGTCATCGCTTCGCCCGCGGACGGGTTGCTCGATTGGCTTCGGCGGCACACGTTTCCAGCCGAACAGCGCTTCGCGGACCCGCAGCATGCACGGGTTGTGGCAGAACTATTCATTGATGAGCTGATCCGGCACGGCATCACCTGCGCTGCCGTCTTCGCCACGGTGCATGAGGTAGCCGTTGATGCGCTCATGCAGGCGGCACTCGGAAGAAACCTGGCGCTGATTGCGGGCCGCGTGCTACAGGATAGACATTCTCCGCCGAAACTCCAGGATGACACTGAACGGTCGCTGTACGAGACCGAGACCCTCATTCAGCGCTGGCACGGCCAGGGGCGGCTGAACTACGCCATCACGCCACGCTTTGCGCCCACTAGCACCGAACGGCAGCTGGCCGGGGCGGCAGAGCTGGCCAAGGCCCATCCGAGCGTGTGGGTGCAGTCGCACGTGGCTGAAAACCAAGACGAGATTGCCTGGGTCGCGCAATTATTCCCGCAGGCGCGCAGCTACCTGGACGTTTACCATCAGTTTGGCCTTGTGCGCCCGCGCTCCGTCTGGGCACACGGCATTTATCTGGACGACACCGATCGCGCTTTAATCAGTGATTGCCGAGCGAGCATTGCCGTATGCCCAAGCTCAAACCTGTTCCTGGGCAGTGGCCTGTTTGATTTTCGGGCCGCCGCCGCCAGCACTCATGCGTGGGCATTGGCCAGCGACATCGGCGGAGGCACCAGCTTTTCACCTTTCCGCTCCATGACGGCGGCTTTTGAAGTGGCACGCCTTCGGGGGCATACCCTGTCTCCTCGCGAGCTATGGTGGCATCACGGCACAGGCGCGGCCCGCGCGCTCGGATTGCCCGAGACTCGGGGACGCATTGCCATCGGATGCGAGGCTGACCTGGTCGTAATTGATCCCACGGCCACTGAGCTCCTGGCGCGGCGTTGGGCTCACGCGCACAACGATGACGAGCGACTGTTCTGTGTCGCGTTGCTGGCCGATGACCGCCACATTCGGCAGACCACCGTGGCGGGTGCCATCTGGAAGTCAGGCAGCGCTGTGCTTGCCGCAAGTTGATGCGCGCCCGCAAACAGATCAAGGCTAATCTGCGGTACCGGCCCACGAATGCAGTACAGTCGTGGCAGTCCTGACTGAGGAAGCCTGCCATGCCTGACAAGCATCTTTCCGCGCAATTTGACGCCGAGCTCAACAGCATCTCATCACGTGTGCTCGAAATGGGAGGCCTGGTCGAAAGTCAGGTCTCACGGGCCGTCAATTCGCTTGCACAGCTTGATGGTGAAATGGCCATTCAGGTTTTGCGCGATGAAGAGCAGGTCAATCGCCTGGAAGTCGAGATTGATCGTGATCTGTCGGGAATCATCGCTTTGCGCCAACCCACGGCGCGCGATCTCAGATTGCTCATTGCCATCAGTCGCATCACGGCCAACCTTGAACGGGTTGGCGACGAGGCCGCACGCACCGCTCGCGTGGTACAAAGTCTTCTTGAGACGGGCATGCCCAACCGTCTGCGCCTACCTGTGGGCGACCTGCGCCTGGAAGCCGATATGGCGGTCAAGCTGCTGCGTAGATCCCTTGATGCATTTGCCAGGCTCGATGCAACCAGCGCCCTGGAAGTCATCAAGAAGGACCGTCAGATCGATGAGGAGTTCGAGGGTCTGCTGCGCAAACTCATTACCTACATGATGGAAGATCCACGCACCATCTCGGCCGCTATCGATCTGGTGTTTGTTGCCAAGGCTGTCGAGCGGGTGGGCGACCATGCCAAGAATCTGGCGGAGGCCGTCATTTACATCGTCAAAGGGGCTGATATCCGACATACGCCCATGGCAGCCAAGGAAGATGCTGTCCGTTAGGATCCCCGGTCCTGGAACACTCATCGCCCTGGGTGCGATCGCAGGCGCCGTCATTTCCGATGGGCTGGTCAACGCTTACGTCGCCCTCGGAGCCAGCATAGGTGCCCTGGGCGGAGCGCTCCTTTATCTGACCGTTGAACGATCGCGTATTTCGGCCCTGGCGGACTGGCTCCGGGATCCTGGCAGCCGGCCTGCTGTCCGTTTCGATGGCATGGCAACTGATGTGGCTTACCGGGTCGGTAAGCTCATGCAGCACCATGATCAGGCGCTTGAGCATGAACGGCATACGCTTGAGTCATTTCGCGCCGCTATTGATGCTTCGCCTAATGGTGTGCTCGTTCTAAACTCAATGCAGCAGATCGAGTGGTGTAACCGTACCGCTGCGGCTCATTTTGGTATCGACGCTCTCCGCGACCATCTGCAGCCCGTGACTCACATGGTCAGAAGTCCAGAATTCGTTGCACATCTGCGCTCAGGGGACTTTGAGCAGACCGTGCGATTTCTGGGGCCCGACGGGCGACGATTGGGCGTTTTCGTGCGGCCCTTCAGCAATGGCATGTTCGTTCTGTCGCAAGACCTCACCGAGAGCGAGCGTAGTGAGCGGATGCGTCGCGAGTTCATCGCGAACGTCTCGCACGAGCTGCATACACCCCTCACGGTACTGTCGGGGTTCGTCGAAACCCTGCGTGCGAATCCATCAGACAGCGAGACAGCTCAGACCATGCTGGGTTTGATGCAGGAACAGGCTGATCGCATGACCTCACTGGTCAACGATCTTCTGGTTTTGGCCGACCTGGAAGGGCGTGCCACGCCCGCCTTCAACCAATGGGTTGACACACAGTCGCTCATTCATCAGGCACGGCTCAGTGCCCAGCAAAAATTTCCAGACCGACGGTCGATCGACATAGTCAGTCCCGGCGCTGACACTGAGTTAGCCGGCAACCGTGACGAACTCATCCTTGCGCTCAGCCATCTGGTCAGCAACGCCTGCCAATACTCTGACGCTTCAAAGCCTGTCACCATCTCGCTGAGCGTTCCGCTGGAGGGAGGTGTCCGAATGACGGTCGCCGATCAGGGGCCAGGTATCGCGAACGAGCACCTACCGCGTCTCAGTGAACGATTTTATAGGGTCGACACGGCGCGATCGCGCCAGACCGGCGGCACAGGCCTGGGTCTTGCGATTGTCAAGCAGGTACTGATGCGGCACGACGCCTCGCTCGACATTGAGTCCACGGTCGGCCAGGGCAGCTGCTTCACCCTGGTTTTCCCAGCGTCGCGGACCCGCGTCACCGCGTAAACGGTCTCATCTCAGACCCGTCGCATGAATACGTAAAGACCGTGCACGGGCTTGTGCTGGTCATGGCGCAGGACTCCCTCCTGAACCCTGACCGTGCTCATGCCGTTACGCAAGGCGAGCGCCTCAAGGTAAGACTGCGAGTGCGCATAGCGCAGTGAGGGCAACAGCCCGAATCCGCTGACAGCCTGGTCACGCTCACCGAGGGGGACCTCGTCGAGACGCTCGACGCTAAACGCAAAGATGCCACCCGAGGACAGGCACGCAGAGACGCCCTTGAAGACCTCCTCAAGCGCACCGACGTAAATGAATACATCGGCTGCGAAAATGAGCTGATAGAGCCGGTTAGTGCTCAAAAGCCACTGGTTGAGCTCGGCGAGAAACAAGTCATCGTAGGCGCCACCGTGGCGCGCGCGTTGGATCATGCCCGCAGACGCATCCAGCCCATCGATTCGGACACGAGCCGACCCTGCCGCAGTGGCCATACTTGCCACCTCGCGCAAACGCTCGCCAATCAGCCCAGTACCACACCCGAGATCGAGGGAGGCCTCACACGGAAAACCTCCAAGACTGACCGCGGTATCCACCAGCACCTGCGGTACTTCGTAACCCAGTGCGGCTAGATGCTTATCAAAATCCACTGAGTAGGCGTCGAACAGGCCCTGCACATACTGCAGCGGCGACTGCCGGGGCACGGTGCTAGGGCCTGAAAAGCTGACGGCCGCCAGGTAATACTGATTGAGCTCGGGGTCGGCGCCGAGGTGCAGAGCCTGTTCAAATGATCGACTGGCTTCCTCGTAGCGCCCCAGTTCACGCAGAATAGATCCAAGGCAACCCCAGGCAGCGCCCTGATCGGGATTCAGTTTAAGCGAGTGTTGCAAGACCTCAAGTCCCCTTTGCAGCCGGCCGCTCTGCGCGCAGGCCACCCCGAGGTGCCCCAGCGCGTCAACGTCATCGGGTGCGCTGGCAACAGCCTGCTCAAGAAACTCAATAGCGGCTTCAGCCCTGCCCTGCTGCAACAAGGCAACACCAAGATTGATCAGGACCGACAAACGACCTGGCACCAATCCGAGCGCACGCCGAAAGGCCTGCTCAGCATCGACAGGCGTGCCAGCCTGCATCGCCGCCAGCCCTTCCATGAACTGCTGTCGGGCTTGGTCTAGGACCCCATCATCCATACGTACTGAAGCCGCAAGCACCAGCGTCGACGTGTCTATCGCAGGGCATTGTCGCCGCTCATGTAAACCGCAACCTCTTTGAATCGGCCATCGGAACCCATTCGAAAAAAATTGCAGTTATTTTTGCGAAACACCTGCCCGTCGAACGCCGTGTTGCGAACGTGGAACTGACAGGCCAGCTGATCAGGTGGCTGAACAACGTGCTGAAAATCACCGTGCCAGATACCCTGATAGCGCGCAAACAGCCTTTCAAACATACCTCTGATCTGCTCGTGCCCCTGAAAAACAGTGTCGTACGTTGCTACCGCGAAGCGCGCGTCGGGCGCAAGCCAGGCCAGCGTGCCTGCCAGATCCTTGCGATCAACAGCGGCAAAGTAGGCCTCGGCAGCGACGATCAGCTGAGCGAAGGGGGTCGAATCGGGTCTATCACTCATGGCTTCACGCCTCAACTGACCACCGGCAGCACTTCGATCGAGTAACCCCACTGCAGGCTACGCTGTAAAACAGGGTCCTCCAGCATCATGTCAAAACGCGCCGCAGGACGCACCCCGCCGATCGCCCCAAGCGTTCCGCAAAACATGAGGCTACCGGCTGCAATCCCGCCAGCTCGGTCAATTAAATCTTCGGGCCTGCGCATCGCCGCCAGTGTGCCCTCCTGATAGAGCGTGCGTGTACCGTCTTCAGTCACCCATGAGCGCAGAATCAGGCTATCCCAATGTCCAACAAGCTCGTCAAAGCGCCACAACTGGCGGCCCACCACCTTGCCACACATCTGCTTGGATAAAGCCACGCCAACCGCTTCGGCCTTGCGATCCGTATGGTCAGAACCAATTCCGACCCATAGCCCGTCGGCAAGGCTGACCAAAACCGGCTCAACCTCGCCCGAGCTGTCAGGACCGAGTGCTTGCAAGCTATCGGTCTGGG
>JBIKMC010000140.1:0-8710 GCA_044359405.1 Burkholderiaceae bacterium | reverse complement strand
CCACGCCGGCCGGTGAGGGTAAGACCACCACCACGGTGGGACTGGGCGACGCGCTCAATCGAATCGGGCGCAAGGCAATGATCTGCCTGCGCGAGCCGTCGCTGGGACCGGTGTTTGGTGTGAAGGGCGGGGCTGCGGGTGGCGGTTACGCTCAGATTGTCCCCATGGAAGACATCAATCTGCACTTCACCGGAGACTTCTCCGCCATTGCGCTGGCCAATAATCTGCTGGCGGCACTCCTTGACAACCATATTCATCACGGCAATGAGCTGCAGATCGATCTGCGGCGTATTCAATGGCGACGGGTAGTCGACATGAACGACCGGGCTTTGCGGCAGATCGTGGGTTCGCTGGGCGGGCCGGGTAATGGGTTTCCGCGTGAAGACGGCTTTGACATCGTGGTGGCTTCCGAGGTCATGGCCATTCTCTGTCTGGCCGAGTCTTTGCCCGACTTGCGTCGTCGTTTAGGCGATATCGTGGTGGGCTATAACCGTTCCTTACAGCCGGTTCGCGCCAGCGATCTGCAGGCGCAGGGGGCAATGACGGTGCTGCTCAAAGACGCGCTAGCGCCCAATCTGGTGCAGACGCTTGAGAATAATCCGGCCTTTGTTCACGGCGGACCTTTCGCCAATATCGCGCACGGTTGTAACTCAGTGGTTGCTACGCGCGCTGCGCTCAAATTGGCCGACTATGTGGTGACCGAGGCTGGCTTTGGTGCGGATCTCGGCGCTGAGAAGTTTCTAGATATAAAGTGCCGCAAAAGCGGCCTCAAACCGTCTGCCGCGGTCATCGTGGCCACCGTACGCGCACTCAAGTACCACGGCGGTGCAGCGCTGGCCGATCTCACACGCGAAGACCTGTCGTCGCTTGAGCGCGGCTTGGTGAATCTTGAGCGCCATATCGACAACGTTCGAAACGTGTACGGCATTCCCTGCGTGGTCTCCATCAACCGGTTTGATGCGGACACCGAGGCAGAAATTGCCATGATCCGTGAGCGCGTGAGTAGTCTGGGCGTACAGGTCGTGCTGGCCACACATTGGCGGGACGGCTCGGCTGGCGCCGCGGATCTGGCCGAGGTGGTCGTTGGGCTGTGTGACCAGCCCTCAACGCCCACTTTCGTCTACCAAGATTCCGATACGCTTTGGGCGAAGATGACCAAGATAGCCACCCGGGTCTACCGGGCAGAATCGGTGACGGCTGACGCCAAGGTTCGGGCCCAGATCGATCAGTTGCAGGCGGCGGGCTATGGCGAGTTACCCGTCTGTGTGGCCAAGACGCAGTCGTCTTTCAGCACAGATCCATCCCGGCGTGGCGCACCCAATGGTCACACGGTCAACGTGCGCGAGGTGCGTTTGGCTGCAGGGGCCGGTTTCGTGGTGATGATTTGCGGGGACATCATGACCATGCCGGGCCTGCCCAAGGTACCGGCGGCAACGCGAATCGATCTGGTGGACGGCCGGGTGGTCGGCTTGTTCTGAGCGCAGCGACAATGAACAGACCACTTGCGATCGATCAAGTCTAGTGCGCTTGGTATCTTGAACTGGATCATGAAGGCGCGATGATAGCCGCAGGGAGGTTCTCATCATGAACAGCACTGAACGCAAATCGGTCATTGAAGCGCCCATTGAGGAGTTCGCGCACTGCCACATGGGAATTTTTCGGCAGCTCGACTCGCTCGGCGAGCTTGGGCCCCTGCTCGATGCAGCCAATCGTGCCCGTGCCATTGCGGACCGTGCCCTGGCGTTTTTTCGGGAGGCGATCTTCGAGCATCATCTTGATGAGGAGCGCGAGTTGTTTCCCGCAGTTCTGCACAGTGCGGAGAAAGGCGACGAGCTCGAACGCGTCCGTGGCATCACCAACCGCCTGATTGAAGAGCATCGCAACCTGGAAGCCACCTGGAAGCGGCTCGAGCCTGGTTTACGCAAATTTGTTCGTGGGCATGACGCCGATTTCGATGCCGGAGACATTGATCGACTGGTGCAGCACTATCGGGCACACGCGCAGTATGAAGAGACGGTCTTTTTACCGCTGGCCAAGACCATCCTGAGCCGCAAGTCGTACGATCTTTCGGCTCTGGGCCTATCGCTGCATATGCGGCATGCGCCCAATAGTATGCCGTCCTACATTTAAGCCTCAGGCGCTGTCACGCATCATCAGTTCAAAGCCGAGGTCGACCGAACGTTGGGTGTCGACCTCGGATGCGTTCGGTCTAATCGATTCGATGATCATCGAGGCAGCGGTACGACCGATTCGTTCGCCAGGAATTCGAACCGTCGACAGAGGTGGGTTGGCAGCGAGGGCCAAGTCAAAGTCCCCGAAACCGGCAATGGCGAGTTCACTGGGCACGCGAACCCCGAGTCGTTGGCATGCCTGAGCGGCGCCGAACGCCACGACATCATTGACGAAAAAGACCGCATCGGGCCGCTGTGGGTGACCCAACAGCGCCTTGATGGACTGTGCTCCGGCCTCGATGCTAAGGGCCATGTCTCCCAGAAAAAGCGCGTTGGGCTCGCGATTCAGTTCACGCATGGCCTGTCGGTAGCCGGCGAGCCTTTGCGTGGCACGCCATTCCTGTCGCGGCGGGGTGCCCGCGAAGGCGATGCGTTGGTAACCGCGCGCGGCCAGGGCCAGCGTCATGCTGCGGGCGGCTTCGCGGTTTGAAAAGCCCACCACCCGATCGATGGGGCGCGAGGTGAGGTCCCAGGTTTCGACCACCGGGAGTCGGCGGTCTCGCAGCAAATCACGGACTCTGGGCGTATGTCGGATGCCCGTTAGTACAACGGCGGCTGGCTGTTGGCCAAGCAGCTTCAGCAAAATTTCTTCCTCGGCCTGCAGAGAATAACCAGAGCTTGCCAGCATCAGCTGGAAACCATGGCTGCGCAGTCCCTCCGCCAGACCTTCGGCCGTTGCCGCGAAGATGGTATTGCGAAGTGTGGGGACGATGGCCGCCACAATGTTCGAGCGATGCGATTTCAGAGTTCCCGCAGCCAGGTTGGGCACATAGCCTGTTGCCTCAACGGCCGCCTGAACTCGCGCCCGCACATCGCTCGAGACTCGGTCCGGTGTGCGCAAAGCACGAGACACCGTGATCGTGCCGACCCCGGCTGCGAGGGCCACTTCGGCCATGCGCGGCCGGCGGTTGTTTGCCATGAGTCGGTATGAACCCTGAGGCGAGCTCAGCCAGGCAGTTCAATCATCAGGCGCTGTCCATCGAGCCTGACCGGATAGGTCCTCAACGGCTCGCAGGCCGGAGGCGCGTCAACCTTGCCCGTGGGTATATGGAAACGCCCGTTATGCAAGGGGCACTCGATGATGTCATCGAGCACGAAGCCCTCTGCCAGGTGAGAGACAGCGTGGGTGCAGATTCCGTCGGTGACGTAGTGCTTGCCGGCGATACGGTAGGCGCAGAACACGTGTCCCTCTCGTACAACTTCAACGACATCATCGTCCGGCACGATGTCGATCGTACACAGCTCAACCCACATGTCTGGCCCCCAGGCTGCTTGTGAAGCCGCGATACGAGCTCGCGGCACGGCTTAAAAGCGAAAGGTAGATGCTCAGGAACCCGCTCCGCCCGCGTTGGCTGGGCGCGTCTGGGGCAGGGGGCGAACGGCCAGTGCGCTGGGATCCGAGCGCTGTGCCACGATGGTCTTGAGGATCTCAACGTGCGCACCGAACAGACCTGTGCTGGGTTCAGGCAACTGGTGGCGAATACGCTCGTTCAAGGCCGGCAGGGCATGGAACGGAATAGACGGATAGACGTGGTGCTCAATGTGATAGTTCATGTTCCAGTAAAGAACCCGCCCCAGCCAGCTATTGCTCATTGAGCGCGTGCACAGCCGGTGGTCGTATACGTTTTGCGCCATACCCATGTGCTGGGTGGTGATGAATGAATACACGCCGAAAGCGCCCGCGAAGCGTGGAATGAAGAAGTATAGGAAGGGAATCCAGGTTTGGCCGATGACTGCCCATGCAATCAGGGCAATGTAGCCGGCCATGAGAAATCGCGCTTCTCGAACCACGACAGGAATCTGCGCCTCGGGCAGGTAGACACGCTCACGGTCGACGATACGTCCCATCGCGTGGCGAACCATCAGCTTGGCGCGGGGCCAGAATTCGACGAAGCCGATTACGTCACCCAACCAGGTGCCCAGGCGCACCGGGTTGCTGTAGCCCATCTGAGCGTCGACTTTCCAATGCCAGGTGTGGGTGTGATGGTGCGAATGGGCGAAGCGGCGGTGGGTAGGTGACTCGCCCCAAACGAAGGAGGTGAGCCAGAGGATGGTGTCATTCAGCCAGCGCGTCTTGAAGGCCGTTCCGTGGGCGCACTCGTGGGAGGGCGCGTAGGCGAAGCCCAGTACAAAACCATAGGCCACGACAGCGGGTACTATCCAGAGGCTGTCGCGTGCTACGTGTACGCCGTAGCCCGTGATGAGCATGAGGACCGCCCACACGCTCAGAAAGTACAGGCCAGGCCAGTCGGAGCGCTTCATGAGCGTCTTCAACTCCGCCCGAGAAATGTCGGGTTCCCACCATGCGTCCTTGACGGCTGCGGGTGTCTGGCGCGTAGGCGCGGATGGCTGAGTGGCTTCGCTCATTGACGTGTCCTGGTGCTGTGTCGCCCGCCGGGGCGTTAGGTTGGCGGTTACTTGTCGGTGATGGTATCGATACCATAATGGGGCGTCAAGGGGCGGGTGGCGGCGAGCGGTAAGCCACCGCTCGCGCTTGCGCCTCGGTCTTGTTTGAGGCGTGGTGGCGGCGAGCGGTAAGCCACCGCTCGCGCTTGTGCCTCGGTCTTGTTTGAGGCGTGGTGGCGGCGACCGGTAAGCCACCGCTCGCTCTTGTGCCTCGGTCTTGTTTGAGGCGTGGTGGCGGCGAGCGGTAAGCCACCGCTCGCTCATACGGCTGCGGTCCGGCCGTTGGCCGGACTGCCCTGCGCTCGGAGCGTTCCGCCGGAGCGCCCCGAACTCGGCTGCTCACGCAGCCTCAGACATGCGGGGCGCTCAGGAGAGTCCGGCGGACCTGCTTCTCGCTGGGCTTGCCGAAATCGCTCGGGCGGGCTTCCCCCTCGCCGCCTTTCGGTCCTCGACCGCAGGTGACGCACGGACGAGCGGGTGGCGTTTCGCGCTCGTCGCTGCGTTCTGGTTCTCAAACGAATCGCGTACGGGCGATCGAGCGGCGCTTGCCGTTCGCCGCTGACTTGGCTGAGCTTTGGACGGGGGCGAGGGGGCGAGCGGTAAGCCACCGTTCGCTGAGTAATGAATGGGGAAAGGCCCGTGCGCGTCGAGGCGGTGCCGCAGTGCTGGAGGCCGATAAGCCAGAGGCGGAAAAGTGTCCCGTGCGCATTCGCGATGCTCGGTGCGATCGGGTGCGCGGCGTGCGCGGCGATGCGCGCGCCACGGTGGTGGAGGTCGATAGGGCGGGGGGCGGGAAGCGTTCTGCGCGATTTCGGCAAGCCGAGCGAGGGGCGGCTTCGCCGGGAGGGGTAGCGCCCCGCATGTCTGAGGCCGCCGCCTGGGCGGCCGAGTTCGGGGCGCCCCGGCGAAGGGCCCGAGCGAAGGGAAGCCTGTCCGCAGGACAGGCCGCAGGCGTATGAGCGCACGGGCGCTTATCGCCTCGCGCCCAAGCCCCCCGACGCGCGGCTCAACGCACGGGCGCTTACCGCCCCGCTTAGGCCATAATGACCGCCGAACAAGGGGAGCGTTCATGAACCTCGACGAACACCTGCGCGAACTCGGCAATTTACTTGACATCGCAGGCCTTGAATTTGACGAGCAGGGAGGCGCCGGACTTTACCTGCCCGACGGCCTTGAGATCGGCCTTCGGCGCGAAGACGACGATGTCTCGCTGACGGTCTTTGCGATCATTCGGGTTCTTGCGGACCCGTCGCGGCATGCGCTGGCGCTGCTGCAGGCCAGTCTTTTGGGTGAGCACACCGCAGGTGCCTGTTTGTCGATTGGGCTCGACGCGCAGGGACGTGATTGTCTGGTGCTGTGGCGGCGAGTGATTGTTGCCGCGCTGGATGTCGCAGCGCTCGCTGCCGAGTTGGCGCGCTTTGCGGACGTTGCCCGTGCCTGGCGCGAGCAGCCCCTTCCCGGGGACGAAGTTGAGGCGGTATCGTTATCAACCGAGACAGTGCCTTCCGTTTCTGCGTTTTTTTCGCAAAGGGCCTGAGGTAACGATATGAGCTCATCGGCTGAGACCTCTTCCTGGGGCACGCTCCGGGCCCATTTGCAGAGTCGTGGTATCGACACGCTTCCCGATTTTTCCGAGTCTGTGCGACAGGGCCTGCGTGAGGAGCGCCAAGCGCTGCACGCCTCCCTCATTCTGGAGGCTGACGCGGCGGATCTTCCTGCCTGGGCTGATCTGCTGCGTGGACAAGCCTCAGAGGCTGCGCTGTGCGGCTTTTCAGGCTACGGGGTGCAGTCGGAGTTTTTCGTGCTGCACTGGCGCCACGGGCCTTTGATTTTGCTGTCGCGCACCCACTTCGGTGCGTTGGGCGATGCCGCCCGGGATTCTCGTCGCGCCTCTGGCCTGATTGCCCTGGCCAATGCGCTGATGCTTCGTGCGGATCAATTGCACGCTGCGAGTCTTTGGCCGCCAGATCGGTTAATGCTGGTGGTGGATGATGAATTCGACGACAGTGGCTGGTGCTGGATCGAATCGGTGTACACGCTTGATTCGTATACGCTCGACACAAGCCTTGGCCTTGCCGGCGCATTTGCGGCGCTCAAGGCGCTGTCCGGCTCGGACGAATCGGAGGCCTTGTCATGACGGGCAGCCATTCGGTCGGCGCTGCGGTCGTCAGCGCTCTGGCCCGTGCACCCTCGTCCCATGCGAAGTCGCAGGTGAATGCGGCTGCGGGTGGGCCGGGGCTGCTCTCATCTGAGCATGCCCTGCAGTCATTACCGGTTCAGACGATCGCCAGTAAGGTGCCGCAGGCTTTACACGGTGCTGTGTCGATCAAAGCACCCGACGTTCGACTCAAGCCCTTCGCGTGGGCTGACGGTCTCGTCGTACGGGGTGATGATAGGCAGGTTGCGTCATTACTCAGGAAGGCTCAAGCAGGAACGCTGGACGAGCCGCGCTTGGGCGCGGCTTGCTTGCGCGAGTTGCCACTTTTGCACAATCGGGCGCCCAAGAGAGATTGGCATTTTCTGGGTATGACCATTCGGCGTGATCAGCGATATAAAACCATGCTGAATCAGGCCGATACGCTCAAGCAGATGTATGAGCAGCCGCCAGCGTCCGATCCTGAGTCGTTGCGACAGCAGGTTCAGGATTTGTCTCAGGCGGTGACAGCATTTCATACGGCGGTCACCCGTTATGCGGAGCGGGCCTCGCTGGTCCGGCGCACCGTTCTGCATGAGTTGGCCCATAGAACCTCGTTTGAGCGAATCTTTGTCGATAAGCTCGCTGAAAGACTAGCCGACCCGCGGGAGCCTGTTGCCCCTGGTGGACGGGTCGATAGTCTTGGCAGTCTTCTTGACTATGCGCGAGCGGGGGTTGATGTTTCGGTGGCCAGTGCGGCGCTCGAAGCCGGTATAAGCGCCCAGCAGGCGGGCCAGGCGGCGCTTCGGGCCGGGGGCACGCTCAGTCTTGCGGCGTTATCTCTGCTGCGTTACCCCGAGTTGGCCGAAGCGGACAAAGCCATCGAGACCCTCGCTTTCTTACTGAATCAAAAAGCGTACACACCCCAGCAGATTGACGACGGGCTGGCCCTTGGTTTTTCGCTTAAGGATTTAGCCAAAGACTCCGATGCGCCTGATTTCAAACCTGGGCTGGCTCCCAAGCGTACTTATCTGGAGGCTTTTATCGTCGCAGGTGGCGTCAGTGAAACGCTGCTCGAGCAGCCGGCCCGGATTCGGCGTGCAGCCGCTGCACTCGCGGAGCCATATGCAGACCAAAAGGTGCCCGCCGACTTCGCTCGAGCCTGCGCAGGCGCTGATTTTGATGCCGGATTAGCCCGGCGGCTGATGCTGGCGGGAGTCGCAGCCGAGGAGGTCGCTCAGGCAGGCGGGGCGCGCATCACGGCTGCGCAGTTGCTGCAACTCAAGGCCGACCAGGTGCCGGTCGACGAAGTCGCTTATCAGATGGAACGCGGGCTTGATCTCTCAGACGCCCGACAGCGCGTTCAGCAATTACCCGATGATGCTGCGCTAGGGTGGCTGCGCGAGCCGGTAGCCAGCGGTGCAAAGCTGATGCGCGTGCAGGCCGCAGCGCTTGCTCAGGCGGGGATTCAGCCGGGGCTGGCGCTGACCGATGTGATGGCTTTAACCGATGCGGGTGTTTCTGCGTCAGCGGTCGCGCAACTGTCTCAGTCGCCACCCGATGAAGCTCGTGTGGGGGCGTTCCTCAGCCTTGACATGTCGGGTTCGCGGCCCTTCAGTCGCGCTGAGGCGATTTTGTTGGCGCATGCAGGCTGGCCCGCGAACGACGATACGGTCGAGCTTTTCCGATGTGTTTATGAGAACAACACACTCATCGTTCCGATCAACGAACATACGGTACGGCGTGAACTCGCGCGGGGGCAACAGATGGGTAAGCCCAAGCAGTTGGGTGCGGGTGAGTTCAACAAGGTCTATGCGGTGAAGTTTCAGGATCCCGCCACGCAACAACTGCGCGAAGGTGTCTTTAAGCCCCTTCAGTCGGCCGGCAAGGACGATGATTGGTCTTTCGCAGCCCTGCAGATTGGTATTTCGTTGAAGTC
>JBIKMC010000139.1:0-8725 GCA_044359405.1 Burkholderiaceae bacterium | reverse complement strand
GAACTGGGTTTCACCGACCTGTTCCTGAACCCGGCTCTGCTCGAGAGTCTCGACGTTTTGCAGACGATAAAGCGGGTAGGTGAGCTGAACACCGTAGTTCTGCAGGCTGTACTGATAGTCCTGGGTCCCAGTGGGGCGGTCAACATTCTCAAACCGGCGCGACAGCGTACCCGTGGTGTTGACACTGGGCAGAAGCGCCGCCTCGGCCTGGGGCACTTTTTCGCGGGCGGCCTCCAGCTGGGCCTTTGCAGCGGCCAGTTGCGAGTCATTGGCCTGTGCCAGCTTGTAGGCCTGCAGCAGATCAAACGCCTGCGATGACATGGGTGAAAATGCCAGAGCCCCAGCCGCCATCAGCGTCAGCAGACTGCAACGGCCCGACGAGCGCTGCGCCCCCGGGCCCTCGGTACGCCCAGACGCGTCCCGCCTCGGCCCGGTTTTGGATCCACTACCGGATGCGGGCCAGGCGCCTGTCGGGCGGGGGTGGTTCATAAAAGCTTCTCCAGAGGGCGCTTATCGTTGTTCAGAAGACGAATCGATCTTTTTGCGGGAAACCAACGAGCGGTTTGGCCACCGTGTCAAAGAGAATCTCGGCAGAAAACTGTTCAATGTTCGTTCGGGTGATGATCTGTGCCGTCATCATGGGAAGATCGCCCACGATGGCGAGCAGCCGGCCTCCCAGGCTCAAGGCGGACATTAACTGATCAGGTACGAACGCAACCGAGCCCGACAGCACGATGAGATCAAACGGGCCGGCATCAGCCGCTGACAGACCCTGACCTTCGCGGATGACGACATTGCCAATGCCGGCGCGCTGCAGGTTCTGTGCCGCGAACCGGGCCAGTATCGGCTGAATTTCGTAGCTGAGCACGCGAGCTGCGCCTTGTGCCAGTAGCGCCGCCATGTAGCCCGAGCCCGCGCCGATTTCCAGAACCGAGTCGCTGGGCCTGACGGCCGCCGCCTGCAGCAGGCGGGCTTCGACCTTGGGTGCCAGCATGACTTCGCCCGTGCGGGCTCCCGCGACATCAAGCGGTAGCTCCAGATCACTGAAGGCCAGCGCGCGGAACGCGGGTGGGACGAAGTCTTCCCGTTTGATCGAAAAAAGCAGGTCAAGCACGGATTGGTCGAGCACATCCCAGGGACGGATCTGCTGCTCGACCATGTTGAAACGGGCAAGTTCGAAGTCCATTTCCGCAGTCTGTTCGGTTGAAAGAGTCAAGTGTATCAACGGGCACGGGTTGCCGGCGAGCCCAGACGCTTGCGAAGACGTCGGAGGTCATCCAGAAGGGTATACAGAACCGGAACGATGAGCAGCGTGAGCAGCGTGGACGCCAGCACGCCGCCGATGACCGCGTGCGCCAGTGGCGCCCGCTGCTCGGAGCCCTCGCCCAACCCTACGGCCAGTGGCAGCATGCCGAACACCATGGCCAGGGTGGTCATGAGGATAGGACGCAGCCGGATTTCGGCCGCCTGCAGCAGCGCCTGGGCCCGTTCGACGCCACGATGGCGAGCCTGATTGGCGAAGTCAACCAGGAGAATGGCATTTTTGGTGACCAGCCCCATCAGCATGATGAATCCGATCATGGAGAAGATATTGAGGGTAGAGCGCCAGGCCAGCAGCGCCGCAATGACCCCAATGAGCGCCATGGGAAGCGACGCCATGATCGCCAGCGGCTGCAGGAAACTGCCGAACTGCGAGGCAAGAATCATGTAGATAAAGACCACTGCCAGTACCAGGGCCTGCACCGCAAACCCAAAGCTCTCGGTCATATCCTTGTTGCCGCCGCCGATACCTAGTTGGTAGCCGGGCGGCAGTTCGATCTGATCAAGGTATCTCTGCAGCAGACCGCCCGCAGTACCCGCGGCAATGCCGTCGGTATTGGCCGATACCAGTACCTCGCGCGCCAGTGCCTTGCGGTTGATCTGAGTGGGCCCGAGTCCGGCGTTGAAGCTGGCCACCTGACGCACGGCGATCATGCGCGGTCCGCCGTCGGATTCAAGCTGGGTGGAGGCGACCGTCAGGCGTTCGAGGTCGGCGATCGAGCTGCGATTACCGGCTGCCAGGCGCACACGCACATCGTAATTTTCATCGTCGGGTGCGCGCCAGGTGGTTGCGGACTCGCCTGCAAGCAGGGGCCGTAGCGCGGCTGAGAGTCGTGCCACCCCCACCCCCAGATCAGAGGCCAGCGCCCGGTCGACATCAATGGAAACCGTGGGCTTGGCCGGCTTGGAGCTGCTGTCGATTTCGACGATGGCTTCGCGCCCGAGGTCAGCATTGACCCGGCGCATGGCAGCCTGCACGGCCGTGCCAAGCCGCTCAAGTTCGACGGTGTCCTGACCCAACACGCTCACCTGTATGGGTTTGCCTGAACCGACCACATTGAGGTTACCCAGATCGGTAATGGTGAGACCCGGTAGTCGTGACAGTCGCTCGCGCACCGGTGCGCGCATCTGTTGTACGGAGAGCGCGCGTTGATCGCGGGGTACCAGCCGCGCGAAGACGCTGCCGTAGTTGCGCCCCTGCACCACACCGGTATTGATCGTGGCGTAGGTGAGGGTGACGCCATCGAATTCGGCCAGGGTCTGCTGAATCTGCCGGGCGCGCTGTTCAGTAAACGCCAGGGGCGAACCTGCAGGGGTGTAGAACGAGACGAAAAATTCGTTGTTATCGGCCTGGGGTACGAACTCTTTACCGACCAGCCCGGCCAGGGGAAAAGCGCCAAAGAAGGCGGCCAGCGCAAGCACCATGGTCGCCAGTCGGTGGCGCAGTCCCCAGCGCAGTAGACTGACGTAGCTGCGCTCAAGTGCGGCCATGAGCGACTGGAAATGTCTGAGTACCCAGGCGATGGGTCCGCGCCCGCGCGGCCCGTGAGCGTCTGGGTCATGCCATACCGATGAGAGCATCGGGTCCAGCGTAAATGAAACAAACATGGACAGCAGAACCGCGAATGCCACGGTGATGCCGAACTCCTTGAAAAAGCGACCAATGATTCCGCCCATGAATCCGATGGGCAGAAAAACCGCGACGATGGTGAGCGTTGTCGCCGCTACTGCCAGTCCGATTTCGGCGGTACCGGCCAGGGCTGCCTGGCGGTGATCTTCGCCCATAGCCTGATGCCGGACTATGTTTTCACGCACCACGATCGCGTCGTCGATAAGTAGCCCCACGCAGATGGATAGCCCCAGCAGCGTGACCAGGTTGATGGTGAAGCCCATGGCGTACATCACCAGGAACGTGCCGATGAGTGAAATCGGCAGTGTCAGCCCGGTGATGACTGTTGATCGCCACGACGACAGAAACAGAAAGACAATGAGCACCGTGAGGATGGCACCCTCGATGATGTTGCGCTTGACGCTGGCCACCGAGTTCCGGATGGACGTGGAGGCGTCGCGTACGACGACCAGCTTCACGTCCGGCGGCAATTGCGTCTGCAGCTCCTGTGCAATGCGCTTTACGCCGTCCACGACAGCAATCGTATTCTCGCCCTGCGCTTTCACGACATCGATGGATACTGCTGGCTTGCCATCGATGAGGGCGAGGCTGTCGCGCTCCTGCTGACCATCGACAACATCAGCCACCTGCGCAAGACGCACCGGCTGGCCTCCCCGACGCGCGATGATGATGCGTTCAAATTCGGCGACCGACTGTATGCGCGCCTTGATCTGGACGACCTGCTCGCGATCTCGGCCCAGCAGGGTTCCGGCGGGCAGCTCCTGATTTTCGCTTTTGAGCGCGGATACCACCTGGTCGACGCCAATGCGCAGGGACTCCATCGCATCCGGTTTCAGGTAGACGAGCACCTCACGCTTGACACCGCCCACCACGGTGACGCGTCCCACGCCGCGCACATTCTCAAGGCGCCGCTTGACGAGCTGATCGGCCAGCGTGGTGAGCTCGCGCGTGCTGCGGCTTTCGGACTGCAGCGCTACCGAGATGATGGGATTGTCTTCTGGGTTGACACGCGTGACGAGTGATTCCTTGACCTCGGGGCGGAACGTTGGTCGGACCAGTGCGACCTTTTCGCGTACATCCTGTGCGGCCTGCGCGGGGTCGATCGAGAGGTCAAAACGAATGATGACCACCGAGCTGCCCTCATACGATCGGGAAGCCAGTTCGTTCACGCCGCTGATGGTATTGACCTGTTCCTCAATCTTGCGCGTGATGTCGGCTTCGACCACTTCGGGCGAGGCGCCCGGGTATTCAGTGGTGACAACGACAACCGGGAAGACGATGTCAGGAAACTGGTCGACAGACAGACGCTGGTATGAGAAGAGACCCAGCACCACGAAGGCGACCATCATCATGGTCGCGAAGACGGGGTGCGCGATGGAGACCCGGGTGAACCACATGGTGTCAGGGCGCCTTGGGCGCTGCCTTTTCAAGGGCAGACGAGCCTGCCCGCAATACGCCGAGGTTGACTGCGACGATGCGATCACCTGCCTTCAAACCAGCTACGATTTCGGCAGCGCCGACCGCGCCATTGGGCGCGATGGCGGTTTCGTCGACGACGCCGGTTTTGACCTCACGCTCGACAACAAGGCCATTGTCGATGGCGTAGATAACCCGGCGCCCTGCCAGTTCGCGAATGGCCGCGACCGGAACCACGATGACCCCTGACTTCTCATCAATGCTGAGCGTGCCCTGGGCGAAAAGCCCGGCTCGCACCCGGTTATCACGCTGTTGCATGCCAACGTAGATCAACACCGACCGGGTGCCTGGTTGGGTCGATGGGTTGATTCGCAAAACCTGCCCCGTCTGCTCGGTATCGAGACCTTCGATGCGCAGCTTGACTGTCTGACCAATGCGCACCAGTCCGACCTCTGAGGCTGGGACGGCCGCTTCGATCTCCATACTGGACAGGTCGATGATGGAGACGATGCGGCTGTCCGGTGAAACTTTCTCGCCGGGCTGTGCGAATCGCTGTGCGATCTGCCCCGCCATGGGCGACATGACGTGGGTATCAGCCAGAGCCTTGCGCGCTTGTTCAAGCTGGGCGCGCGCACTCTCAAGCGCGGCCTTGGCCACATCGCTGGCTGACAAAGAGTTATCAAATGCGTTCTGCGAAATGAAGTTTTTTGCCAGCAGGGCACGATTGTTTTCCAGGGTGCGCTGCGCCTGCTCGAGCTGTGCTTCGGCCGATCGCACATTGGCCTGCCGCTCGCGAACGCGCAGCTCGAAATCGGTGGGATCTATTCGGGCGATGAGTTGTCCGATCTTGACGGCACTGCCCTCGCGCGCGCTGATGTCCAGAATGTCTCCAGCAACCCGCGACTTGACAACGGTCTGTTGGGTGGCGCTCAGGGTGCCGGTGATAGGAATGGTGCGCGCGATTCGGCCGAGATTAACGGTGAACAGCTCGGCAGGCGCGAACTCAAGCGCACGCGGCGCGGCCTTTGACCGATGATCGGTCGCGGGCGCGACTGGAGCTGACTGATCGGCAGCGGTGCGCGAGCTGTACCAACGCCAGGCGGCCGCGGCGGCCGCCAACAGCGCCAACACAATGATGGCAAGCCTCAGGGTGCGCGACATGCGGTGTCCGTGATGAAAGAAGGGTCGGTGCTGAAATTGGCGAAGATGATCATGCGGGTGATACACCCGGTTTGAGGCAGCGCATGATGAGGTCCAAATGAGCCCTCAGGAAGCGTTCGGCCGGAATGTCGGGTGCGCCAGGACAACAGGGCTGAATGGAATGCGTCCAGATGGCTTTGAGAATCAGCGGTGACATCCAGGCGTGAACCGCTACGTCGACGTCAACCGATTGGAATTCGCCCGACGCAATACCCCGGCTGATGATGTCGGCCAGTAGCTGTAAATTGGGCTGCGAAACTTCCTCAAAGAAGAATTGAGCCAGCTCTGGAAAGTTGCCGGCCTCGCCGACGATCAGCTTGACGATACCCGCCAGTCGGGTGGCGCCCACGCGAGACCACCAGCCTTCAAAGAAGTTTCTCAACAGGCTTTCGCCCGGTGCGTCGGACTGCTCGATATCGCGGCGAAAGTTCTCGATAAGGGGCACGAGATTTTCACGCACAACCGCTTTAAAAAGTTCGTCTTTACTGGCGTAGTAAAGGTAGAGCGTGCCTTTGCTGACCCCGGCGCGCGCTGCCACGTCGTCCAGGCGCGTGGCGGCGAAGCCCCGTTCCACGAACAACTCTAGGGCTGCGTCTAGTAGTTCGCCAGGGCGGCGTTCTTTGCGGCGCTCCCAGCGCGGGCTTCGAGCGGAGTAAGTTAGGGGTTCCATACAATGACTGACCGGTAAGTCATTAATTATACACAGACGCTTACAGCTTTTTCAGCTCGTACGCTAGGTTTGTCCAGTCGCTCAGCCTAGGATTCCTGGACGGCGGTCGCAGTTGACTGCCCATCAGGAGAATTAAATGGATACCCCCTCGCCAATCAGCGCTGAACGTAGCCTACCCGCCCCGCCGAACACAGCCGCGGCGAGTATCTCGGGTCAGAGGAAGCACACGATCCTGTCGCGCACGGCCGCCTGGCTGATGCCAGGTTGGGGGCCGCAAGCGGGGCTACTCAGGCGGCGCGTGTGGTCGCCGTTGCGCGTGATGGCCTTATCGGTCGTGTTAGGCGTACCTGTCGCGGCTCAGGCCTCTGACGCCTTGGTGGGCGCGTTGCTGGGCGCCGGCGCCGGCGCGCTCATTGGCCAGGCGATGGGCGGACGGGATGGCGCCGTGGTCGGCGGCGCGTTTGGGGCCGTTGCCGGTGCCGCTAGCGCCGGGGCTGCCTACGCGCCGAGCAGTTACCACGGTGGGCCGGTCGTGGTGCATTCTCCCGCCGTGGTGTACGCGCCCGCCCCCTATCCGGTGTATGGCGTCGCTGCGCCGGTTTATGCGCCGCCACCCGTCTACTCGACCTACCCCGCCTACGGCTACGCGCATCGCCCACCGGTTGTTGTGGTCAGGCGGGCTCCGGTCATTGTTTACGAGCATGGCTATCGCCATCGCGGCCATGGCCACCGTCATTTTCATGACGGCGGACATCCAGGCCGTCGCTACTAGGCCTGCCAGTTCACCAGCCCGGCCCAGGCAGTCACCAGCACGATCAGACCGAAGCCGATCCGGTACCAGGCAAATAGTCGGAAGTCATGGCTGGCCACGTAGCGCATCAGCCAGTGCACGCAGACCAGGGCGCTGGCGAATGACATCGCGAGACCTACCGCGAACAGCGGCAGGTCTTGCATCGACAGCAGGTCTCGATGTTTCCAGCTGTCGTAAGCGCCTGCGGCAATGAGAGTGGGGATGGCCAGGTAAAAAGTGAACTCGGTCGCCGCCTTGCGGGACAGGCCGAAAATCATGCCACCGATGATGGTGGCGCCTGATCGGCTGGTGCCCGGAATGAGGGCGAAGCACTGGGCCAGTCCCACCTTGAATGCGTCAGACAGCCTCATGTCATCCATGCGCAGAACCCGGACCGCGTGCGGGTTTCGCGCCTGGCGCGTCTCAACCCACAGGATGACGAAGCCGCCAATGATGAAGGCAATGGCCACCGGGACCGGCTGAAAAAGATGCGCCTTGACCCAGCTGCCTACTGACAGGCCCATCACGGCAGCCGGTATAAAGGCTACAGCCACCTGCAGCGCGAAACCCTGTGCCGAGCGCTCTCGCGTGAGTCCGCGCAGGGTTTGCAGGATTCGGACGCGGAAGTAAACGATCACGGCCAGCATGGCGCCGGTCTGAATGGCGACGTTGAACATCTTTTCTTTTTCGCCCGCGAATCCCAAAAGACTGGAGACCAGAATGAGGTGACCGGTGCTCGAGATCGGCAGGAATTCAGTGAGGCCCTCCACCAGTCCGAGTATGGCTGCCTTGATCAACAGTGGCAGAGCGTAGAGGAGCTCGAGCATGGGTATCTATCCATCGCAATCGCGAAAGCCGCGATGATACCGGGCATCAGCGTGTCGCCAGGGCCAGCGGTACCTGCATCTCGGCAGCGCTGATGCCACCATGCATCCCGACGAAAGTGTGCGATTGTTCGCCGGGCAGCCGATCGACCAGTGTGTAGGCGTCGCGTGCAATCAGCGTGAAATCACCGATTCGAGCGCGCAGGGCAGGGCTGGGCATTGACGGGCCGAACCAGCCCGCCTGCGCCAATGCTGCGCTCTCAAACAGGTCGAAAGCGTGGGCGAGATGCTGTTGAACGAGTTGACGAAACGAAGGCCCGCATTCAGGTCGTACGCGACAGAAGGCGACCCGGGGTTCGCCCCACAGGGGCGCGGCGAGGCATCGGGCCAGATCGGGGAAGTGCTGAAGCTGTAATTGTCTGTGCGGGGCGATGTCCACAAAGCCGTGGTCAGCCGTGGCCAGCAGTAAAACGCCCTGGGTTTCGAGTGGCGCGCGTAGCCGTGAAAAAAATTGGTCAAATGCCCGGGCAGTCTCAGAGGCGGGTTTGGACAGCCACCCATGCTCATGCGCGACTGAGTCAAAATGCGGCAGGTAGGCATAGATAAAACCACCCTGCCGATCCTGCATGAGTTTTGCCTGGGCAACGATGGCGCGTTGAAGATCATCGAGACGGCGATATCCCAGGCGAGAGGCGCCCTGCCAGGCGAATTGCGAAAAGGGCGAGTCGGCAATGTGCGATGGTTGCAGCACCAGACAGGGCCGCTGCATGCGTTGAGAGAGCGCTGTCCAGCGATGCAGACGATTGGGCTCGATCAGCCTGTCGGGCTGTGCGCGGCGGTCTGATGGCAGCGGTCTGACCACCGCATCGTGGCAC
>JBIKMC010000138.1:0-8828 GCA_044359405.1 Burkholderiaceae bacterium | reverse complement strand
GTCGGCGTACTGAGGCGACGGTGCCGACCATGACTACCCGCTCAGCAAGCGATGTGCGCAGCCGAATAAGGGGCACATTCCGGCGCTATTTCGTGTCCATGTACACGCCTTTCAGTCCGTCGGGCGACATTGATCAGGTTGCTCTACGCAGAAATGTCGAGACCACACTGGGCCTGCCTGGTGTTGGGGGCATCTCGCTACACACGATTCATCAGGAATTTTGGACGCTGACCGACGCCGAGCGCCGCCAGGTGACCGAGGTGGTTCTTGAGCAGGTCGACGGACGAGTACCAGTGATTGTGGGCGTGTCGGATACCTGCGCGCAGACCGTGACTGATCTGGCGCGTCACGCTGAGGAATGGGGCGCGGCTGCCCTGATGATCTGGCCGCCCTTTTATGGCCAACGCAGTGCCGACGGTGTGCGTGCGTTTTACGAGCAGGTGGCCCAGCGGCTTCGAATTGGTTTTTTCGCCTACAGCACCACACTTGCCGAGCTTGGCTTTTATCTCACGCCCGATATCGCCGAGAAATTGCTGTCTATCGATAATCTCGTCGGGATTCAGAGTACGACCAATAGCATCTCCGGCTTTTCCGCCATGATGGAGCGGGTCGGTGACCGTATCTGCGTGGCAACTTCGCTTGAGGAGTATTTTCTCTACGGGCGCACGACATTTCCAGAGCGCAGCCCTCACTTTCTGATGGGTGCCTCGCGCCCCTTGCTGGTGCAAAGTCATGAGCAGCCCCACTGCGGTGATTTCATCAACGCAGTCATGCGTGAAGATATCGCGCAGGCCACCGTTCTTGCGCGACGTATCGTCGCGATCGCAGACACCGTCCAGAGTCGCTACTTCGCGGCGGGCTTTCATCATGTGGCGCTGTCCAAGGCGCTGTCCGAGCATAATGGTTTGGTTGGCGGTCCACCGCGTCCGCCCGCCAGTCCGCCATCGACTCAGGAGCTTCGCGAGTGCCGCGAGGCGCTCGCTGCTGCGGGTCTTGGTCGGTAGCCGACCCGCACGGATAGATGCCTAACTTCGAGCGCCGGCCGCATAGCGAGGGCGCAAACTGATTTCTGAAAAAAAACGACGTGCGCCGCGGTGAAGGGGGGCCGTCAACCCATTCAGCACGGTGTCGGGCCCAAGGTTTGCGTAGACCGACGACAGACCGGCGAGGGTGTCACGGCGCTCGTACAGGGTCTTGACGATCTGATACACCTCATCGTCGGGCTGGTCTTCCCGGCATACCAGCACGGTGGGCACCGCGATACTGATCAAATCGCGATCGAGCCAATTCGGAAAAGCCTCCTGCGAAATACGACCCTCGCGATAGCCGGGATTGAGCTTGAGCATGGCCGCGATCGTCTGAGGCTCGAGCGGCATTAATGTCGACGCGGTGGACTGCTCGAGATCTCTGACCAGCGGGGTCGCGTGGCTACCCATCCAAACCAGAGCATCGATAAAGCCCGCCTCGAACTGTCGCCTGCCCTCGGGGTAGTCCATGTAGATCAGCTGCGGCTTGGACCGGCGTCGGCGGCCCTCGGTGGGTACGCATTCGAGGGCGTCCAGCAGCCCCTGCTCAGCCGAGAAGCCTTGTTCACCAGGCGACACGCGCAGTCCCGCCAGCGATGCCGTACCCGACAGCTTCAGACCCGACCGCACAATGACGAACAACTGCAGCTCAGACAGAAGCATCATCGAGCGCAGGCTTGGAAGGGGCCGCTCGAACTGCTTGCGTCCCTGGCGCGCGTCATAAAGCGATGACGCCGTGCTCAGGGCATACGCACCGCGCCTGGCGTCCACGTCAATGAGATTGCGTCCGCCGCGACCCATTGATGGGACCAACTGCACACCGGGAAGATGCTCGCGCAAGAGGCCGCTGATGATACCGACGGCATCCTGCCAGGTTCCCACGCTGGCACCGCCAAGCAGGCGTGCCCCAGTACGCATCGAGATTTTCAGCGCCGCCTGTCGCACGCAGTCGCCAAGCCGCTGGTCTTGGCCTGTACCCAGGCGATGGAGGGGAACCACCACCGCGATTGCACCCAGGGGCAGTCCCTCGGGGCCGTGAATGGCCGCACTGATCATCGTTGCGGCGCCGACGTCGGCGGCGCGACTGACTGCATAGCCCCGAGCACGGACGATTCTGAGCTCATCGGCAAGCCCGGCTCGAGGTCGTCGACCGGTGCCGCGACGCGGTGCATCACGTTCGGTCACGGTCAGCGCGGACAGGACCGCGATGCCGCTGGCGTCATCGGTGAGCGGGCGGCTACGACCCAGTGGGGCAATGTAGCGGGATGCGTGTGCAGACTCGGCGTCCGCGATATAGGCGATCTGGGCGTCGTTATCGTAGAGCGCCAGCCAGACGCTCTCGCCGGTTTCATCAGCGAGCGTGCGCATGACCGGCATGGCGGCCTGCCTCAGGCTGTTGCGTTGAACGACTGCGGCGGACAGGCGGGAGAATTCAAACCCGATGGTGTATTTCTGCTGGGTCTTGTCGTAGCCGACGAAGCCCTCCATGCGAAGTCTGGCAAGCAGTCTGTGCACGGTGCTGGGCGGCATATCAAGCGCGGCCGCCAGCTCGCGCACCCCCCAGGCGTCCTGCGCATCTACGAAGGCTCTTAAGGTCGCGAGCGCTTTGGCGACGGTGGCGACAGGTTCGACGGAGTCTGTTTTTTTGGCGCGCATGTCTATGATGTGATGCGTTGACGTCACCCAGGTACCCGCGAGGCCACTCAAGTCTCTCGTCAACCGCAGTCAGTTGCTGCAGTGTAGCAGCGGCCCGATCAGCGATCGATCAAAAAGGGCCTGCGCGCGGATTGGCATCCGTTCCATCCAGTGGCACACTGTCGAGAGTCGCTAAGACGTACAAGTTTCCTCGAAAATCTGCTGTTGGCAGCCTGATCGCCCTTCCCATAATCTTCCATGACCGGTACCCATTCGCTTGTCTGCGGCGGTGCTCTTTCGCCGCCACCGCATTTCAACTTTGTGACCGATGTGCTGCTGCCCCGTGCTAGGGCGACGCCCGACGCTACGGCAATCATCGGCGTCGGACGGGACGGACAGATTGAGCGCTGGACGTATGGGCGCGTGAGCAAAGCGGTTGGAAACCTGGCGGCCGCGCTTGTTGAGCGCGGTATTGGGCAAGGTGATCGCATCCTGCTTCTCGTGCCGCGCACACCGCTTTGGCAGCTTGCCATGTCGGCCTGCCTCTATATCGGCGCTATTCCCGTGCCCTGTGTCACGCAAAGTTCGCCAGGCGAGGTACGCTACCGCGCGCTCACGGTCGGTGCGCGTGGTGCGATCACCAGTGCTGAACTCGTTGATCGATTCGCAGAGTTCCAGGATTCACTTCAGATGCGGCTGGCTCGCAACGGCGCACCCGGATGGGAAACGCTCGAGTCCCTGATAGACCTTGATCGGAATGCGCCGCCGGCTGCAACCCTGTTGGCTGATACGCCGGCCCTGATCTACTTTACGTCGGGCTCATCGGGGATGCCCAAGGCCGTGGTTCATGCGGCGCGTGGCATCCACGCCCGAGCCTGGCAGCCCTGGCACCAGCTTGCTACAGGGCCCGACGACGTCATCTGGTCCACCAGCGACACGGGCTGGACACGCGCGGGTAGTTGCCTATTGTTCGGTCCGTGGATGTATGGCGCGGCCGCGCTGATCGTTGAAGGCTCGCTCACCCCGGGGCGTAAGCTGGACTTGATCGCGCAGCATCGGGTGAGCGTTTTTGGCGCGGTTGCGACTGAGCTGCGGCAGATCATGGCAGAGGCCGTCGCCCGTCCGCTTCCCAGCCTGCGATGGACCTTGTCCGCGGGCGAGGCGATGACGGCCGAGCTGTCGGATGCGTGGCGCTCGTTTTCGGGTACTCCTCTGGTCGTGGGGTATGGTCAGACCGAGACGCCGACCTCCACGCTCACCGACCCGCAGGCTGATGCAGTCAATGGCATGATCGGAGCGCCGATGGCCGGGAATGCGGTGACGGTATTGGATGAGAACGGACAACCCGCACAGCCGGGTGCCCTGGGGGAAATCGCGTTTGCCGGCAGCCATCCAGGGCTGATGCTGGGATACTGGCGCGACGGCAGGATTGTTGCCGAGTTCGGTCGTGACGGTTGGCATATGACCGGCGATACGGGCTACCTCGACGCTAACGGCTGTCTTTTCTTCACAGGCCGGTCCGACGACATCATCAGCTCCTCTGGGTATCGTATCGGGCCCACTGAGGTCGAAAATGCGCTGACCCGTCACCCGGCGGTGCAAGAGTGTGCGGTGGCGGCCAGCCCGGATGCTGAACGCGGCGAAGTGGTGAAAGCGTTTGTGGTTCTTAAGGAGGGCTGTAGCGGATCGAGCAAACTGGTGCGTGTCCTGCAAGATTTCGTGAAGCAGGAAATTGCTCCCTTCAAGTATCCTCGCCGCATTGAGTTTGTGGCTGAACTGCCTAGAACCTCGTCCGGAAAGATTTCGCGCCGACTGTTGCGTGAAGCCGAATTTGCCAGGGGGTCTGCATGAGTGTCGAGGTGGGGCAGTCCGAGCGCGCGCAGGTGCAGGCATCGCTATCTGAGCGGCTGGTCGATCAGGCGCTTTGCTGGGACGATGTGCAGGTCGGTGATCGTTGCAGCTCGGGTGGGCGCACGGTCACCGAGGCGGACGTGGTGAACTTCGCCGGCCTGTCCGGCGACTTTCATGCCCTTCACATGGATGAAACCTTTGCCGCGGCGAGCCCTGCGGGTCAACGTATCGCCCACGGCATGCTGGTCGTGTCGATGAGCGCGGGCCTGGTGGCGAAGCTGCCCTTGATGCGTGGGATCGAGCGCACCACCCTCGGGCTCAAGGAGCTTAGCTGCCGGTTTCTGAGACCGACGATGATTGGCGATACCGTCAGCGTCGATCTTGAAGTGGTGGAAAAGCGCGACGGTAGCAAGCCTGATCGCGGTGTTTTGGTCATGCGCCGCTCGATACGCAATCAGCGCGGTGAGGTCCTTATTGAGGGCGACTGGGTGTTGGTCGTGCGTCGGCGCTGACTGACTGGGCAGCTAGGGCACAGCATTAACGGAGGACAATCCTATGACGATCGCTTTTCTCGGTACCGGCCTTATGGGCACGGGTTTTGTTAAACGCATGCGTACGCAAGGCCTTGCCGTTCGAGTGTGGAATCGAAGCGCTGCCAAGGCCCAGGCGCTTGCCGCTGTGGGGGCTCAACCCTGTTCAAGCGCCGCTGAGGCGGTCAAGGGCGCTGAGCGTGTGCATCTGATGCTCTCCGATGATGAGGCGGTCGATGGCGTGCTGGCGTCGATTACCCCAGCGGTTGGCCCGCAGACCTGGATCATCGATCACACCACCACCGCACCCACGCCGACCGCGGCTCGGGCAGCACGTATGAAATCGCTGGGCCTGCGCTATGTGCACGCGCCCGTGTTCATGGGGCCCGCCAACGCGGAGGCTGCGACGGGCGTCATGTTGCTCTGTGGTGAGGCGGGTCATCGCGAGACAGTGACCCCCATCCTTCAGCAGATGACGACCAAAGTCGTCGATTTGGGTGATGCGCCCGATCGTGCCGCGGCCTTCAAGCTCTTCGGTAATCTCGCCATCATCGGTCTGGTGGGGGTACTGGGCGATGTTGCCCGGCTTGCCAATGCAGTGGGCATGAGTGCGTCTGAAGCCATGTCCTTGTTTGAGCATTTCAACCCAGGGGCTACATTGCCCACTCGTGCTGCCAAGGTGGCTGACGGCCCCTATCTGCCGCCCTCGTTCGAGGTCGCGATGGCCCGTAAGGATGTGCGGCTGATGATTGAAGAGGCCCAGCGCCATGGCGTCAGCCTAGCGGTCATGCCTGCAATCATGTCGCTGTTTGACGCGGCTATCGCGCGCGGCGAGTCAGCGCTTGATAACAGCGCCGCCATGCGCTTTCCGATCAACCCGGTCAAGGTAAGCTGAGGAAGATCCGGGCGTTTCTTAGACCTCGGGGTAGCACATAAAAAACCGGGCCATTGGGGCCCGGTGTAAAAACCGCACGCGGTCAGAGAAACGGCACACCTCGAACCACAAAGCTGGCGTCGCTGAGGTAGTCAGCGATGGTTCCGATCAGAGTGATCTGAGCCAGGGCGCTGTCGGTATCGCGGGTGCGTACCGCGATACGCGTGGCTGTGATGCTACCGTCGGTATCGATCTGGCCCGAGACCAGTACATAAGCCAGCTTGCTGAGGGTGGCGGACTTGTCCCTGCCATCGACGATCAGAGTGTCGGCGGTGAGCTTGACTGCCGTGGCGCCTACGGTGAATGTGCTTGCGCCCTCGGCATAACCCGATACAACACCACTCAATCGAGCCTGCTAGGCACCGCTTTCACGATCCTGATTGCGGTCGACCGGTATGTGGCTGGGACTGAAGGTGCCACCGACGAAGCTTGCATCACCCCAGGCCGTGATCTGAAGGCCATCGGCGAAGACGCTTTGCTCGAGAAACTTTCCCTGGCCGTCGGGATTGAGGTTATGCACGCCCGCGTGAAGATGGTCTGAGACCGCACCCGCCAGTAAAGAGCGGCTTTCCTGCACAGAGGCATTGGGAACGAGGGCCTCGCGCAGCAGTCGGACGGAATAGCCCTCGATCGCTACCAGGCACAGACGCTGTAATTCGAGCAGCATTGATCGCGGGTGACGTCGCGAGAGACTTCACGGGCTAGCGCTTCGAACGATGGCGAAGGGCCCGCGAAGGCCATTTGATCGGGCCACTGGTTCTCCGCCAGCCAGTGGGTCGCAATCTGATTGGCCATACTGGGTTTGCCCCAATGCCCGCGGTCGTGCTGAATGGTCTGCAACTGAGTGATTGCCTCATCGCGCATCGCCCGTACGTCTTTGCGGTGCAGGCCGCTTAGCAGGCTGAGCGCCGAGTCGGTGGGTTTGGCGCCGCGTTGTTCGAGCTCTCGCTGCGCCTGAGTGAGAAACAAAAGCTTCAGCGCGCCAGCGAATTCTCCATAGCCCACGCCTGAGCGCAGCAGCCAGGCGACCAGCGGCTCGGCGACGGCGAGCGCTTCGGGCAGCACGGACGTGGGATTTTTTGAGAACATGCGGCGCTGTATGGGAAAAAAACCATAAACGCAAATCGTGAGCGATTCGAGGTTAGGCGATAACGCTGCCGAAGAGCGTTGCTTAACCAGGGCTGGGCGGGTTCGCCGCAAGCCGCGATAGCGGGAACATAGGCCGGCAACCACAGCCTGGTACGACTGCCGCGGCCGGCGTGTGACAATGAACGCTCGAGCAAGACCCTCATCTTCTTATGCCGGATTCCGTCAAACTGGTCGTGACCCTGGTCGCCTTCGCGATGTATTTCGCGGCTCTCGCCTGGGCCCTCGCCCATCGCGGACGCGAGTTGAGTGGCCCCTGGTTTTTTTTCCTGCGGGCGTTTCTGCCCAATTGGCGCTTCTATCACGCCGTGGGTCGACCGCCGCGCCTATATGTGCGTGGAATGACGCGGTCGGGGCTGTGGACCGACTGGACACTGTGGTACCCGCGTCGAAGGCGCCACTGGCATCACTTGTTGCATAACGCCGACGTCAATCTAGCTTTGTCACAGCAGAATCTGGTCGACCATCTGGCCAGCGACATCAACGCTCTAAAAGACGGCGAGGATATCCGCGAGCGGGTGACCTACCAGTTGGTGAGCCGACTGGCCCGAGAGGCCCTCGAAGGTGACGTGACAGCTTACCAGTTCGAGCTGAGGCTGCCTCCCGCGTTGGGGGCAGGAAGTGTTGACGCCCTGGACTGCATGCTGCAGTCGCCTGTCATTCAACGATGATGAACTTGCTACCAGGGTTCGGGCAATGAGCGTGCTCGAAGCGGCGCGGGTCTTTGAGGTACTGCTGGGTCTGAGTCTGTGCATTCAGTCGATCGAGCATCTGCGCATCGTGCAACACGACCGGGTAAGCCTCTGGACGATTCAACGCAATGAGTTACCTGCCTCGCCGAGTTGGCTCAGACCCTTTCTGGATGCACTCCTGTCGTCACCGCCGCGGTACAGAGCCGTTCTACTCGTGCAGACAGGCCTCGCGCTTGCTTTGATGGCGGGTGTGCTTGGCCTTGCCGGTTCTGTTGCGCTGTTTGCGATCGCACTCATCCTGCTCTTTCGGTGGCGGGGCGCCTTTAACGGCGGGGCTGATTTCATGACGCTGGTCGCGCTCTCTGGATTGCTGCTGGGGCACCTCATCGCATTGTTCTTCGACAGTCGGCTGGGTTGGCAGGCTGCGCTCTGGTATGTGGCGCTTCAGGCGCTGAGTTCTTACTTCATCTCGGGATGGGTCAAATTGATGAGCCCCGGATGGCGAAGCGGTGCGGCGCTGCCCGCCTTTCTTGATACGGGCGTATATGGTCCGCTACCGACGACCAGCCGCTTTCGTCATCCGATGGTCGCACGGGGCTGTGCCTGGGCGTTCACGGTCTGGGAAGGGCTGTTTCCGCTCGCGCTTGTCGATGTGCGTCTGGCTGTCGTCTTTTGCGCAGTCGCCGCCCTGTTCCACGGTTTGGTCTTCTGGTTTTTCGGACTTAACCGATTTTTCTGGGCCTGGCTTGCCACCTTTCCGGCCATTCTGTACGCGGCGTCAGGCTGAGTGTGCGCGCCGCGCTAACTGGACGGATTCAGCACGCCAAAAATCTAATCGGCCAGTCGCGGCAGCCAGGTGGCTAATGGCGGAAAAGCGATGATGAGCACGATGAGCAGCAGCACGCAGCCTATAAAGGGCAGCGCAGCGAGATAGATGTCGCGCATGCTGGTGCCCGCAGGTGCCACGCCTTTCATCACGAATAGCAGCAGGCCGAAGGGAGGCGTTGTGTAGCCG
>JBIKMC010000137.1:0-8829 GCA_044359405.1 Burkholderiaceae bacterium | reverse complement strand
GCGCTCAGGCCCAGCACGTCAAGGGCCGCCATCACACGGGGTGCCGAGTGAACGGTTCCGGTATCGACGATACCGGCCCGTCCGTGGTCAATCAGTAGATGAATGGCGGCAAGGTCAGCTCTGAGGTAGTTTGCGTCTACGGCAAACAGGCCATCGCCCAGGTCCCGCAGCCAGACGGGGCGGCTCATGAACCGGGTGGCGTCTGCTCGGCCTGGACGCCCGGCGTGACGTAGTGGCGCAGGTAGCCCACCAGCAGATTCTCGAGTTCGCAGATCAGACCCGCGTCGTCCAGCTGCTCGGCGAGGTCCAGTGTGTGGGTGGCTGTTTCGACCAGTAATCGGGCAACTCGAATGCAGTCGCTCGCCGACAGTCGCGTCAGTGTCTGCAGACGCTCACCGATCCAGAGGCTGATGTCGTGATTCGCTTTGCCGTCAAGTTCCTGTAGGTCGGGCGAGGCCTGCATGGCGCGACGCAGTGCCGCGCCTGCTGTGGCTGTCCGGTGCCCCTCCCAGGCAAGCCGCACGCTTTGACGTAGAGACTGCTCCCAGCGTACCGGGTCGGACAGTCCCTCGAGCGTCTGCTGGAGCAGTGCGACGCGCGCCTGGACATTGCGCCGATGCAGCGCGGCGATGATGGCCTGCTTGTTGGGAAAGAACTTGTAAATGGAAGAGATGTTGACGCCTGACTGGGCGGCAACCCCGTTGGTACTGAGGGCCTCGATGCCGCCGCTGCGTAGGATATCGGCGGCCACCGTAAGGATTCGCTCAAAGGTGGCGACTCCACGCGGTTGAGAAGGGCGACGACGCAGCTTGAGGCCTGGATCGGTTGGGGTGTCCGCAGCTGCCGACTGGGTAGATGCGAGGGCGCCAGGCGATGAGGCGTGTGTTTCCGACCGAGGAAACGGCGGCGCGGACTGCGGCGTCGTGGTATCGGCCGGCTGTGCTGCCGGTTTCGGGTCTTGATTCATACGTTCAATGCTATCGCAACCGATGCATTCGGATGATCAGGATCAAATCGGGCTGGCCCGCGTGATTGCTCGCGATCAAGCTGGCTGCACGTTTGTGCGCAAAGGCCTGCGCTCGACGTTTGGGATCGGCCTGTGCGATCGACCCGCGCGGTCGTCCTGTGCGCTCAGCGCCCAGTATTGGCTTTTCCGGAGTCGCCCACCCCAGACCGCTCTTCAGGCGTGGTCGCCGGGCTTGCGTCCTTGTCTTCGGGAAAGCTGAGCGTGACCCGGCGCAGCGCGCCGGTGGCAGCCGAGATCTGTACCGTCTGCTGGCGCGTCTCGCCACGCCAGTTTGCCTGGATCTGCCAGGTGCCCGCTGGCAGTCGCAGCACGCACAGAGGGCCGTCCGAGGCAGTTTCAAGTCCCAGATCGGGGAGCGAAGGGCTGGTGATACGCAGGCGCACGTCAGCCACGAAAGCGCCCCGTGTGCCCGATACGAACAGCACCACCAGGTTGCTGCGCGACTCCAGCGCCTTGAGCGCGCTGCGTTCGCCGTATCCGACCCCGCCACAAGCCCAGGCGATTCCGTCCTGCTCGCGAAGACGGATCTCGTCTTGAGCCATCGCGTTCGATACGGGCAGAGCAAGCAGCAGCGCGACCGTCAGCTGGCCGGGGAGGACCCCAAACACAATGCCAGTTAACGTGTTCAACGGGTGCCCGGGCTTCGAGGGACGGAGGGCATCGCCTAGCGAACCTCGCTGGTCAGCGCGGTGCGGATTTCACGCAGCTTGGACTTGAGCCGGGCCGCATGTTCGGGCCCCATGCGAACCAGCATGCGCTGCCCGACCGAGCGTCGCTCAAGGGCAGGATCGGCATACTCGAACAGCACACGAGGCTGGGTCAGGGTGACGGTGGAATCGGGCATTTCGGTGGCCAGCAGATCGTCGATCGCCTCGACCACTCGATCATTGAAGTAGCCATTGGGGTAACCGATCGATCGGTATTCCTGCTGAAACAAGGGGTAAAAACGTTTGTAAAGCATGACCAGGCGTCGCGCATCGAGATTCATGGCCATGCTGACGAAAGCCTCGTAGCGAGCCGCGTTTGAAGGGCTGATCAGCGTTGAGTTGGCCCGCCGCTCTGTCACGAAGCCCCCTGGCGTGGCTGCCACTGCCCGGTACTGCATCGACATCGTGTCGCCCGGAAGATTGTCGATGGTCAAGACCACGCGTTGGACAATCTCAGAGGGAATGGCAAAGCGCAAGAGCTGGTCGCGCCCCGGGAGCTCAGATAGCGCACCCGTGATGGCCCGGTCGCGAGCGGCAGGCGTATCGCCGGTCTGCGGCAGGGGGGCTGCAGGCTCTCCGCCAAGCGCGCGTTCAATCGGATAGCGGATGATGGGCGCGTCCTGACCGGCGGGGCCTGAGCCGCCCATGGCGGCGCCGCTCGCACCGCCAATGCTGCCACTGGCTGAGGGGCCCCCGGCGCCTCCGGGGAGCACGGCGCCGCCGGGAAGCGCAGAGCCACTTCCACCCGCAGCCCCCGGTGTTGCTGAGCCGGCCGCGGTGCCCGAGCCCGATACGCCGGGACCACCGGCGCCTTTGCCAATCGCGTCGGCGGGTCGCTGCCCCGGCGCGGGGGCTGGCGTGATTACAGGAGTGGCTCGCCGGGAGTCGCCGCCCCAGAGCAGCCAGCCGCCCACGGCGATTGCGCCCAGCAGAATCACCCCAACCAGCAGCCAGAGCCAACGATAGGAGCGTTGCTGCCCGTCGTGCCAGTCGTCGTCGAATTTTGTCGAATCGGCCATGATCGTGCTCCTGGGTGCTGCCATCCATCAGCGGTCAGCGCAAAGCGGGCAGCCGCTTACGCAAGCGTACCACCTCATCGAGCGCCTATCGTAACCGACCGCGCAGCGGCTGGCTCAGGCGAGTAACATATGGCAAAAGAGAGAATCGCAGCATCGCATTTAGGGAGATGACACCGTGCCCAAGCTTGAGCGCATTCACCATGTGGCCTACCGCTGCCGTGACGCACACGAAACCGTGAAGTGGTACCGCGAGATGCTCGACATGGATTTCGTACTGGCGATTGCTGAAGACCGCGTGCCCTCCACCGGCGAGCCCGATCCATACATGCACATCTTCATCGATGCCGGCATGGGCAATATTCTGGCTTTCTTTGAGCTGCCGAACTCGCCCGAGATGGGACGTGATCCGAATACACCGGAATGGGTCCAGCATATTGCCTTCAAGGTCAAGGATGAGAAGGCACTGCTGGAAGCCAAGGCGCACCTGGAATCCAAGGGGGTGGCGGTGCTGGGGCCCACGGATCACACGCTGTTCAAGTCCATTTACTTCTTTGATCCGAACGGGCATCGCCTTGAACTGGCCGCCGATACTGCCACGGCCGAGATGAATCGCCGGCTGGATGAGGTGAAGTGGCCGATGATCGAGGAATGGGCGCGCACCCGTCGTGCGCCACAGCATGCGGCCTGGCTGCATCAGCGTGAATTCGCCGAGAAGGACACAGCCACGATCTGACCTGAATCAAGATCGGCGGCCAGCCTTGCTGCGCGCAAACGCACTTTGGGCGGCCTGCTGAATCTGATCGCGCAGCCAGGCTTGCCCTGGCCTGTCGCCCAGTCTTCGGTGCCACAGAATATCGACATCGACCGGCGGCATGGCAAACGGCAGTTTACGCACGGCGAGTTCTGCGCGCACCCCGGTAGCGGCCAGAAAATGGCGTGGCAGTACTGTGAGCAGGTCTGACTGAGCCACGACTTGTCCGGCGGTGAAAAATTGATTGACGGTCAGCACGATCCGTCTTGAGCGCTGCAGTCGAGCGAGTGACTCGTCGACGAAGCCATGAGGCCGTCCTGAAAAGCTCACCAGCAGGTGGCGTGCCGCACAGTAACGGTCCAGTGTCAGCGTGCGTCGGGTCAGCGGGTGGTCGCGGCGCATGACGCACACGTACTCCCCGCCGTATAGCGAGGCGTGGTCGTAGGCGTCACCCGAATCTTCATGGTTTTGAAGCGCGATGGCCCCCACTACGGCCGGAAAAAAACCGATGGCCGCATGAATATCGTCTCGGGCGAGCATGGGGCGTGGATCGCGCGTGGTCAGCGGCATCACGCGCAGATTTACGCCGGGCGCGCTGCGTTCGATGATGGCCAGCAAATGGGGAATCAGCTGCGTGGCCGTTGAGTCGGCCATCGCCAGTAGAAAGCTGATCTGAGCGGTGGCTGGATCAAACTGCGACGGTGCGATGGCCTCCCGCATCTGCCCCAGGCTTTGTCGAATTCCGGGCCAGAGCGCGGCCGCGAAGGGTGTGGGCTGCACCCCATAGCCCGCACGAACGACCAGGGCATCGCCGAAGAAGTCGCGCAGTCGTCGCAGCGCGTTGCTGGCCGCGGGCTGAGTCATCGCAAGGTTGGCGGCTGCCCGGGTGAGATTGCGCTCAGCCATCAGCTCGTCAAACACCCTAAGCAGGTTCAGATCAAGCGTCCTGAAGTTAGCCATTGTCGAAGTTGGTGTTGGTTGTCACGAACAACTGAATGTCTGGACCAAAACATCAGTTTTGTGAATGGATAACATCATAAACATCCATTGGATTAATGCTTTGCCGCGCCGCACAATCTCACCCATTCAAACACCGGGCGATTGTTTCAAAAGCGCACCGTTCCTCCTCCTTGATACACAAGAAAGCATCATGATTGTCGAAACGTTCAGCACCATTCATCCGGCCCTTGATCGGCTCTCCCGCTCCTACGCGATGTTCTGCGATGTGGTCTCGCAGATGCGTTCCTGGGTGGCCCAGGCCCGTTTACCAGAGCGTCTGATGGGGGCGATCGATCGTCACAACCAGGTTCGTCTCGAAGCGCTCGCTGCGCGCGACTGGCGGGTCCAGGCTGAGTTACGCGCAATGACCACACGCGATCTTTGAATCTGGGCGTTGGCCGGGCGCGACTCCTGGTGGTCGCGAGCGCTCAGGCCGGCGCCTTCACCGTGTCTCCTCCACCTCCATAAGGTGGTTCGCCCGCTGCCCTCGCAGCGGGTTTTTTTTCGGTGAGCCCGGCAGAGACCACGCCGGTCAGTGTGCCAGCGTGCGAAGGCGCTCGAAGCGGCCCCCCTCAATCTCTCCAACGATGCTTTGGGCCATGAGTTCAGCCAGGTGCTGGCTGATGCTGCGCCGTTCGGCTGAATCCAGCCAGAGTGCCTTGGCGCCGGGGCGATAGAGGATGCGTTGTTGAACCAGTTCCTCCAGGGTTTGAGGCCCGGCGTCCAACAGGGCCAGCAGGCGATCTTCGCGGACTTGAATCTGCCGCTCGAACGCGTCGAGCGCGGCGAGAAAGGCGGTGCGGTCGGTGATCACACCCTTGTGGTGCGAGGTAATCCAGACCTGCGCGTGTAGTGTGCGCAGGCGTTTCAGTGTGGCGCGGAATTCGCTCAGGCTGGAGGTCGCGTCCCCGTAGTAAGGCCCAAAGCTGGATAAGTCGATGTCACCGACGAAGGCGATATCGCCGGGTTCAACCATCAGGACGGAGTGTCCGGAGGTATGACCGGGCATGTGGATGGCGCGAACGCTGACTCCGCCCCCCAGCTGCCAGACCGTGCCATCGCGATAAGCCAATGCGTCAGCGCGCGGCTGGTAGTGAAACTCCCGGCAAAGCTTGGTATGCAGCTCGGCCAGAATTTCAGGCGAGTATCCGTAGTGCCGGGCCAGCCCGTCCCAGCTGCGTGCGGCCTCGACATCACCCGTGTGGACATGGACGGCAGCGTTTTTTACGCGGTGCAGGCCCGCGACATGGTCTTCATGCACGTGGCCGAGAATGACCAGGTCAGCCGCCTCAAATTCGGATCCCAGCCGATCGCTGACCAGCGGCGTGTCAAACGCGGCGAGTGTATCGGCGCCCTGTACCAAAACCTGGTTACCGTCGGGATACCTGCCGCCCGATTCACCCAACCAGACCCGTACGGGGCCGAGTTCGAAATCCGGCATTGTCTGCATGGGCCTGCACTCCTGTCAGCGCGCTGAAGGTGTCTTCTTGGTGCATTATGCCGGCATGTCTGATTTAGATTCGATGGCGCGCGGCGCGGGCCGAGACGTGACCCTGCTCAGGGCGCTGGCCTGGATGACCATGGGCAGCCTGCTCCTGAGTGCCATGAATGCCTTCATGCGTCTGATGACCCTGCAGATGGATTCCATGCAGGCGCAGTTTCTGCGCTATGTGTTCGCGGTCATCGTCATGATGCCGGTAATGGTGCCGTCGGCATTGCGTCACGGTTGGATCATCTACCGTCCCAAGAATATTCCGGGTCAATTCTGGCGGGGGGCGGTTCATGCCGCCGCGCTGGGCGTCTTTTTCATGGCATTGCCCCACCTGCCGCTGGCGGACACCACGGCCCTGAGCTTTACAACGCCGTTGTGGGTGATGATAGGCGCGGTGATCTTTCTGCGCGAGCGTGTCAGTGGTGGTCAGTGGCTCGCGGCGGCGGTCGGGTTTTCCGGCACGCTTGTGGTGGTTTGGCCGCAGCTGGGCGCGGGCCCTGGTTCGCCGGGCTGGTCACTGGTCATGTTGCTGGCCTGCCCCCTGTTTGCGGCCTCCATCCTCATCACCAAAGCTCTGACTCGACAGGACTCGCCTGCGGTTATCACAGCCTGGCAGGCCATCACGGTCACCCTGTTTTCAGCGCCACTGGCCCTCATGGTTTGGGAGCCACCCACCGCCCGGCAGTGGTTCACGCTGCTGCTGTGCGGCGTGCTGGGTTCAAGCGCGCATTACTGCATGACCAAGGCTTTGTCCCTGGCCAAAGCATCCACCATGCAGACGGTGCGTTTTCTGGATCTCGTGTGGGCATCTTTCTTCGGAGCGCTGCTGTTTGCGCAGTGGCCTACCTTTAACGCCTGGGTGGGTGGCCTCATCATTGTGGCCAGTACCGCCTGGATCGCGCACCGGGAATCGCGTCGCCGGCGGTAAACTCACAAAAAACGGGCTCGGCATCGATTCGCGCCCAGGAGACATCCGTTCATGTCGCGTAGTGCTACCCCTCAGAGTCCTGGCCCCAAGAAAGCCCGATCAGGCAACACGGTTCGCGCAGCCACCCCGCGCAGCATGGCCAAGACCGCTCGCGCCGGCCAGGCCCTGCGCGGCAGCAAGCCGGTCTCGCGCGATGCCGAGGCTACCCGTCGAGCCATTCTGAGTGCCGCCACCGAGGAGTTTGCCAGCCTTGGATTGGGCGGCGCCCGCGTGGACCGCATTGCCGAGCGGGCGGCCATCAATAAACGGATGTTGTACTACTATTTCGGTAAGAAAGAGGCGCTGTTTCTGGCGGTGCTCGAGAAGGCTTATCGCGACATCCGTGACGCAGAACGGCTGCTTGAGCTCTCTCACGCCGACCCCATCGAGGCGATCCGCAAACTGGTGGCCTTCACCTGGAATTACCACCTCGAGCATCCCGAGTTCTTAAGGTTGCTCAATAGCGAAAACCTGCACAAGGCTCAGCATCTGAAGCGCAGCCGCGAGATCCGCGCCATCCATTCGCCATTCGTGGCCATGATCGACGAAGTACTCGAACGCGGCCGACATGCCGGCGTATTTCGGGCTGGCGTCGATCCTGTTCAGCTGTACATCTCGATCGCCTCATTGTCGTGCTTTTATCTGTCCAATCGCTTCACCCTGTCGACGATATTCGGGCGAGACCTGCTGGCGCCCCGCGAGCAGGCCGAGCGGCTGGGACACATGACTGATCTGGTGCTGGGCTATCTCATTCGCAATTGAATCCAATCGGTTGACGCCCGGGTTGCTGATACCGCCGCTTGTGCCGCCCAACGGGCACAGGTAGAGTTAACCGTTGAGTTAATAAATCCAATCGATCCCAGGAGGAGAGCAATGCGAATCACCCGAAGACTCATGCTGATGGCCCCTTTGGCCGCTGGTCTCGTGCTGGGGCTGACAGGCGTCGCCCAGGCGCAATGGAAGCCCAGTAAGCCCGTGACCATCATCGTGCCCTGGGCCGCCGGTGGCGCGACCGATCAGGTCACCCGCCTGGCCGCCGCTGAGCTAGAGCCCGCTCTAGGCCAGAAAATTGTGGTCGTCAATCAGCCGGGCGGTGCCGGCTCTATCGGCACCAAAAGCGCCATGGAGGCCCCGCGCGATGGCTACACCTGGACGGCCGGTGCTGCCAAGCAGTTGGGTACATATCCGCTTCTGGGCATGCTCAACAGTAAAGTTGACGACTTCCATCTGTTCCTGTCGGTCACCAATGTCTCCATCGTGGCGGTAAATCCGTCCACGCCCTACCAGACCCTGCCGCAGTTGCTCGAGGCCATGAAAGCCAAGCCGGTGTCGGTCGCCACGGCGGGCAACAGTTCGTCGGGTCACTTCGCCATGGAGACCATCGCCAAGGCAACTGGAGCCAAGTACAAACATGTCACCTATGACGGCGGCAACCCTGCTGTGGTGGCTACGGTGTCGGGCGAGGCTGAAGTTACGACCCAGTTGGCTGTTGAGATGGCCGAAATGATCAAGGCCAAGCGTCTGCGCCCGCTGGCAGTCGTGGCGGATGCGGCGCTCAATATCGACGGCTTTGGCACGATTCCGCCCATCACCGATTTCGTGCAGAACTTCCCCAAGGTCACGACGGGCTTCGGTATTTTTATTCCTAAAGGCGTTCCGGCCGAGGTCGTTACAACCGTGGAGAAACTGTGGGCCGAGAAAATCGCTACCTCAGAAAAAATCCGCAGCTACGCCTCATCTCGGGGTGCCTTGTTCACGCCGTTGCACGGCAAGGCGGCCTACGATGCGGTGTGGCCCACCGTCGTGTCCGATGCGTTCCTGCTGCAGGATGCTGGCATGGCCAAGGTTACGCCAGAGTCTATCGGTA
>JBIKMC010000009.1:0-28867 GCA_044359405.1 Burkholderiaceae bacterium | reverse complement strand
TACCCTTGATGGCGGCAGCCAGGCGGCTTTTGTAGCGAGACGCGGCATTCTTGTGAATGATGCGTTTGTCGGAGATGCGGTCGATCACCGACTGAGACTCTTGCATGACGCGCATGGCCACAGCTTTGTCGCCAGCGCCAATGGCCTTGCGAACCGCCTTGATGGCAGTGCGAAGCGCCGAGCGCTGGCTGGAGTTATGAGCATTGCGCCGAAGTGCCTGGCGGGCGCGCTTGCGCGCGGAAGCGATGTTGGCCATGAGACAATCCTGGAAATAACAACTTGGCTTTTTGCCGGAAAAGCTTTGAATAATAAATCATTTTCGCCTTGCAAGACAAATAGCTCAGTGGGCGGCGGAGAGCCCTCTTGAACCTGCTGCGCGCTGCCGCAACGGTCAGCGGGCTGACCTTACTGTCACGCGTAACGGGCCTGGTGCGCGAAAACATCATGGCAACGGTTTTTGGCGCCTCGGCCCTGACCGATGCTTTTTTTGTGGCCTTCCGTCTGCCCAATCTGCTGCGCAGACTGTTTGCTGAAGGCGCGTTCTCGCAGGCCTTCGTACCCATGCTGGCGGCCCACCGGGGTACCGACGAAGGTCCGCCTGACGCGCAAACGCGCGATTTCATTTCGGCGGTGGCCGGGGCCCTGGCCTGGACTCTATTGCTGGTCTGTACCGCTGGGGTTGTTGGCGCGCCCCTGCTGGTGTGGCTGATGGCATCAGGGCTCGCGGCTGATGCCGGGACCCTACAGGCTGCCACCACCATGACCCGCTGGATGTTTCCGTACATCCTTCTGATCTCGCTGGTATCGCTATCGGCTGGCGTTTTGAACACCTGGCGGCACTTCGCAGTACCTGCGGCCACACCCATCCTGCTCAACCTTGCCATGATCGGAGCAGCCCTGGGGCTGTCATCGCACTTTGATCCGCCGGTTTTCGCATTGGCTGCGGGCGTGATGATCGGCGGCGTTCTGCAGCTTGCCATTCAAATCCCGCCACTGGTGCGACTGGGACTCCTGCCCAGGCCCAGTCTGTCGCCCCTGAAGGCTTTCGCCGATCCAAAGGTGCGACAGTTGCTGGCGAGAATGGCGCCAGCGGTACTGGCGGTCTCGGTCGCGCAGATCAGTCTCGTCATCAACACGCACATTGCCTCGCGCCTGGCTGCGGGCAGCGTGTCATGGGTGACCTATGCGGATCGGCTGATGGAGTTTCCCATTGCGCTGCTGGGCGTGGCGCTGGGCACAGTCCTGTTGCCCTCCCTGTCACGCACAGGCGAGAGCCACGATACGCAGCGCTACAGCGAATTGCTCGACTGGGGTCTTCGTTTATGCCTGGTCTTCGCTGTGCCCTGCATGCTGGGGCTCATCCTGATGGCGCAACCGCTTACCGCTCTACTGTTTCACTACGGCCGCTTTTCCGCGACTGATGTACACATGACTAGCCTGGCGGTCAGCGCGTACGGCTCTGGCCTTCTGGGGTTGATCGCAATCAAGGTGCTGGCACCCGGGTTTTACGCCCGTCACGACATCCGCACACCGGTCAAGATCGCCCTGCTGGTATTGCTGATCACCCAGGGACTTAATCTGGTGTTCGTACCGATGCTGCAGCATGCCGGGCTTGCACTCGCTATCTCTGTAGGCGCCTGGCTCAATGCGGGCCTGCTGCTGGCGGGTTTGCTGCGCGGAGCGGCGTATCAACCTGCGCGCGGCTGGGCATCCTTCGCTCTCAAGATCATCGTGGCCGCCAGCGCCATGGGGGGTTTGCTGGTCTTGGTGGTACCCCGCTTCGACTGGATCGTCCTGCAGGCACAACCCGGCCTGCGCGCCGCACTGGTTATGGGCGTGGTAGCTGCCGCTGCGGGGGTCTACCTGCTAACCCTTCTGGTACTGGGTCTCAGACCCAGTCAGTTTCTGCGCCGGGATTGAGGTTGAGCGATGCAGGTTTGAAGACCTCGCCAAGCCTGCGGTGGCGCGATGTAGCTTGCAGTCCGCGCGACGCCTGCCACCGCGCGATCTGTGGTCGAATCACGCCAATGATTTTTTGGACGGATGGTCTGTCCATCTAAGGAGCATGACATGCATGTCGGATTCGTAGGCGGCGGCAATATGGCCGCTGCGCTTATCGGGGGTCTCAAAGCCAGCATCGGTGCCGACTGGCGATTCAGCGTCATCGATCCCCAGCAGTCACAGCGCGATGCGCTGCTTGCCCGATTTGGGGTTGACGCATTCGAGTCGGCTCGGGGCGCAGCGCTTTCGGATGCCGAAATTGTCGTGTTCGCCGTCAAACCCCAACAGATGCGTGAGGCGGCCTCGGCGTGCGCGCCGTTCGTGCAGCGCGCGCTGGTGATCAGCGTCGCAGCTGGCATCCGAGCAGCGGACCTGTCGCGTTGGCTGGGCGGTCATCGCCGCATTGTGCGGGCGATGCCCAACACGCCAGCGCTGATCGGTCAGGGTGCAACAGGCCTGGCCATGTTTACCGGAGCCGAGGGTTCGCCCACGCAAAATACTTCCACCGCTTCCGAAGCCTCGGCCGCCTCCGCAGACCGAGTGCTCGCCGACCAGATTTTGTCCGCTGTCGGCGAGACAGCCTGGTTTGATGACGAGTCCAGTCTGGATGCCGTGACTGCGCTAAGCGGCAGTGGTCCCGCCTACGTGTTTCGCTTCATGGAAGCGATTGAAGCCGCCGGCATCGCCATGGGCCTGCCAGCCGGTCAGGCACGCACGCTGACCTTGGCCACCTTTGCCGGCGCAGCCCAACTGGCCCTGCGGGCCGATGAGCCTCCGGCGGTACTGCGAGAGCGCGTCACCTCTAAGGGCGGAACAACCGCAGCGGGCCTTGCCGTGATGCAGGCTGAGGGAATCGACCAGACCATTCTGAAAGCGCTGCAGGCCGCCTGTGCGCGCAGTGTCGCTCTGGGCGAGGAGTTTGGGGACTGAGTTCAGCGCGCAAGCCGCTCCGCCACAATACCGGCGAACACGGCTGCGCCAAACCAGTTGTTGTGATTGAAGGCGCGAAAGCAGCCCTCACGCGAGCGGCCTGCGATCAGGCGATAGTGATAAAGAGCGATCAACCCTGCCACCAGTAGCCCACCATAGTAGGCGGCGCCCAGCCCCGCCTGTTGACCAACCAGGCCCAGCAGCAGCAGCGTGATGCCGTAGCAGATCATGACCGCTGCGATATCGAAGCGCCCGAATGTGATGGCCGACGTACGGATGCCGATACGAAGATCATCATCACGATCGACCATGGCGTATTCAGTGTCGTACGCGACGGCCCAGGCGATATTGGCAGCCAACATCAGCCAGGCCAACACAGGAAGACTGCCCTGCACCGCGGCAAATGCCATCGGAATACCGAAACCGAAGGCAACGCCCAGGTAGGCCTGCGGTAAAGCCAGAAAGCGCTTGGTGTAGGGATAGCTTGCGGCCAGAAAGGCCGCCACGCCCGCCAGCAACCAGGTTAGGTGATTGAAGGGAAATACCAGAGGCAGCGCCAGCAGGCTTAACACGACGAACACGGCGACGGCTTCCCAAGGCCTGATACGACCGGCGGTGAGGGGGCGGTCTTGAGTGCGTTTTACATGGCGATCAAAGTCTCGGTCGGCGAAATCATTGATGGCGCAACCGGCCGACCGCATCAATAGCGTGCCGACGCAGAAAGCGAAGATCACATAGGCATCTGGCCAGCCCGGGCTGGCCAGAAAGACCGCCCACAGCGTCGGCCATAGCAGCAGCAGGGTGCCAATGGGTTTGTGCAGGCGCACCAGCCGCCAGTAAAGCATGAGCCGGCCGATGACCGTACGGTCGGCCGGCGTCGAACCGGGTTGGGTATCGGGATCAGTCGCCTGTGTCATCGCGCGATTATCGCCTGCGGGGGTGGTAGCTCGGTCACGCGCCCCCCGGCCCGAGGGTCGGGGCGGTGCAGTCGGTTACCCACCACCATATCCACTCGGTCACGCGCCGCGCTGTCAACGGATGTGATGGCGGGCGGCGCACTGACGCTTAGACCGGCGGCGTGCATCCGTGCAAGATTATTGGGGCCGATGCCCGGTACGCGCGTCTTGAGTTCGTCAAGACTTTGAAAAAGGCCGCGCCGCTCGCGCTCCTGCACGATACGACCGGCAATCGCAGGGCCTATCCCGCGAACCTGTTGCAGGCCATCGGAGTCGGCATGATTGGCGTCAATGAGTTTAGCCGCGGCTGGCGTCGCCCCGGGTTTGGTCGACGAAGGCGCTGCAGACGTAGGGGCTGTATACGAAGGGGCTGCGGGCGAGGACGCTGCAGCTGACGCTTCCGCCGACGAAGCACGCGCATACGCAGGCGATGCCGGCCTGATCAATACCAAAAGGCCGATGAGACTGGCAAAGCCAAGAGCATTGATGAGTGCCGATCGATGATCCATACGCACAGCATGCCCCGGGGCACCCTGCACAGACCAGATCGTGACCTATCGGCAGACCTAGACCCAAGGCAACGGGCCGAATGAACCCGTCGGATCTTGGCGCACAGAGGCCCGGCCCGCTATCACACCTCGCGCGAGTCCTCAGCCACGACCCAGGTCTTCAATCCGTTGGGGCGCGTAGGTGTCCCAGCGATTACAGCCGGGACACTGCCAGTAATGCTGACGCGCCTTGAAACCACAGTGTCCGCAGATTCTGCGCGACAGGCGCTGTGCCTGCGCATGGACCAGGTGACCGATAAGCTGCAGTTCTTCGCGCGCCGTGGTGTCCGCTTCAAGCGCGCGCAGTTCGAGCAGGCGCTCAAGGCCTACCAGCGATGGCGCGTCACGTAGCGCCTGATGTGCCCAGGTCAGCGTCGCAGCCGCGCCATCTAGATCAAGCCTAGCCGATACCAGAGCGCAGAACAAATCGATAGACGGATGCTCGCCGTACACCGCTTCTAGTGCGGCCATCCCTTCAGAGGCGCGCCCAAGCGCACGATGCGCACTCATCCAGTCCTCTGCGACTAAAGACACGAACGCGGGCTGCGTTCGGAACAGAGTGCTCCAGATATCAAGCGCCTGCTCGGTATGACCGGCCGTCACAGCCAGACGCGCTCTGAGCATGGCGATACGTGGGTGCCCAGGCACCACCTGCGCCGCCGCATCCAGCTGCAAGCGCGCCTGCGCCATCCGTTCGGGATCGCCCGCACCGGCCATGACCCGCTCAGCCAACTCACAGTGAAAATGCGCCACCCGCTCGGTCGCCTGCAGCGATGCGGTCTGGCGAGCCTGGGCCGCCAGCTCAATAGCCTGGGGCCAGTCCCGTACCATCTGAGCAATCTCCAGGCGTGCGCCCAGCGCTTCGGCTGCGTAGGCTCCGTCATTCAGGCCGGCGAACACAGCTTCAGCACGGTCGAGCAGACCCGCCTTGAGAAAGTCCTGACCCAGCTCAAACAGCGCCCGTTCGCGCAGACGCGCGGGCAGATCCGTCCTATCAACCAGACTCTGGTGAACCCGGATAGCACGATCAGTCTCGCCACGCCGCCGGAACAGATTGCCCAGCGCGAAATGCAGGTCGACGGTCTCGGGATCTAGCCGAACCACGTCGATGAACGCGTCGATCGCCTGATCGGGCTGCTCGTTGAGCAGAAAGTTCAGACCGCGGAAATAAGCCGAGGGCAACTCAGGATCGCGCTCGTCACGCTTTCGCTCGTGGCGGGCAGCCCACCAGCCCAGCCCAAAAAACAGCGGCAGAGCCAGCAGCCAACTGAAGTCGAAATCCATAGGCCGCTCAGCGCGGCAGGCGTTCAGGCGAAACCACGGCGACCGACTGCGTATCGGTCAGCGGGGCGACCTCGGGGTGCGCGGCCCGCGCGCCCACCACCTTGAGCTCCTTGCGCAACTGAGAGATCTCGCGCCGCTGGCGAAACAGGCTGGGAACGGCAGCAATCAGGCCCAGCGCAACCCCCAGCCCGAGAAATGACATGAGAAACACCACCAGCGGTGCTCGCAGGGGCACCTGTCCGGCGAACAGACGCAGATCAACCGGCTCAGTGTTCAGCAGCGCGAAGGCCAGCGCGAGAACAAACAAGGCCGCGTAGAAAATCCAGGCGATGATGCGCATGATGATCTCTGGTGGCCCGCCTCAGGCGCCGCCGCCTCCGGCGGAAAGCCCGGCATCGACCCGCTCGCGCAGCTCTTTGCCCGGTTTGAAATGCGGCACCCGCTTGCCCGGCACCATGACCGTTTCGCCCGACTTGGGATTTCGCCCGACGCGCGGCGGCCGGTGCGACAACGCGAAACTGCCAAATCCGCGGATCTCAATGCGGTGGCCCTCCGCCAGTGTGCGCGCCATGGCATCGAGAATGGTCTTGACCGCGAACTCGGCGTCTTTCAGGACCAGCTGAGGATAGTGTTCAGCCAGCCGGGCAATAAGCTCCGACTTGGTGACGGTCGCGGCAGCGGCGTCACCCGCTACGGACTCGCCCGGCGCGTCGTAATCAGCCAGAGAGGGGCTCATGGGTGGTTAGCCAAAAGCTCTCAGTCGTTCGCGCAGTGCCCCGCTGGGTTCGAGTCGCCATGCAACTCGAGCCCAACGAGTACGCTGGGCTTACTCCTGCGGCTTGTCCAGCTTGGCGCGCAGCAGGGCGCCAAGATTGGTCGTACCGCTGGCCGCACCGCTTTCCGCCTGCATGCGCTGAAGCGCCTCGGCGGTCTCAACGGTGTCCTTGGCCTTGATGGACAGGCTGATCATGCGGTTCTTACGATCCACATTGATGACCATGGCCTCGACCTCATCGCCCTCTTTGACGTGATTACGCGCGTCTTCGACCCGGTCACGCGAGATCTCGGAGGCACGCAAATAGCCCTCGACATCGCCGCCCAGGTTGAGGGTGGCACCACGGGCGTCAACGCTGGTGACAACGCCTTTGACCATGGCACCCTTCTCATGCGAGGAAGCGTAGTTGTTGAACGGATCGCCTTCAAGCTGTTTGATACCCAGCGAAATGCGTTCGCGCTCAGTGTCGATGGCGAGCACCATAGCCTCGACCTCATCGCCCTTCTTGAAGTTGCGCACGGCCTCTTCGCCGGTGAGGCTCCAGGACAGATCAGACAGGTGCACCAGGCCATCGATACCACCCGGCAGGCCAATGAACACCCCAAAGTCGGTGATCGACTTGATAGAGCCGCGCACCTTGTCATTCTTGCGATGGTTGTCGGCGAACTCTTCCCACGGATTGGGACGGCACTGCTTCATGCCCAGCGAGATACGACGACGCTCTTCGTCGATCTCGAGAACCATGACCTCGGTTTCGTCACCCAGGGCCACGACCTTGCCCGGATTGACGTTTTTGTTGGTCCAGTCCATTTCAGACACGTGCACCAGACCCTCGATGCCCGGCTCGATCTCGACAAACGCACCGTAATCGGTGATGTTGGTGACCTTGCCAAACATGCGGGTGCCAGCGGGGTAACGGCGGGCAATGCCCACCCACGGATCATCACCCAGTTGCTTGACGCCCAGCGAGACGCGGTTTTTTTCCTGGTCGAACTTGAGCACCTTGGCGGTGATTTCCTGACCCACCTGCAAGACTTCGGACGGATGACGCACGCGACGCCAGATCAATGAACGCACCGTAATCGGTGATGTTCTTGACCGTGCCAGTGACGATGGCGCCTTCGCGCAGCATCTCGAGCAGACGCGCACGCTCTTCACCCTGGGTGAGCTCAAGGATGGCGCGACGCGACAGCACCACGTTATTGCGCTTGCGGTCGAGCTTGATGACTTTGAAATCGAGCGTCTTGCCCTCGTACGGGTTGGTGTCCTTGACCGGGCGGGTGTCGATCAGCGAACCGGGCAGGAAGGCGCGGATGCCGTTGGTCATGACGGTGAGACCACCTTTGACCTTACCCGAAATGGTGCCGGTGACGGGCTCGCCGGATTCAAGCGCCTTCTCAAGATTGACCCAGGCGGCCAGGCGCTTGGCGCGGTCGCGCGACAGGCGGGTTTCGCCATAGCCATCTTCGATCGAATCGATGGCCACCGATACGAAGTCGCCTTCGCTGACATCGAGTTCACCGCGATCGTTATGAAACTCTTCAATGGGGATGAAGCTCTCGGACTTCAGGCCGGCATTGACGACCACATAGTTGTGATCGATACGCACCACTTCAGCAGTGATGACTTCGCCAGAACGCATTTCCTGGCGCTTGAGCGACTCTTCGAAGAGCGCGGCAAAACTGTCGGCAACAGTGTTCAAAATGTATATCCAGTAAAAAACACGCCGAACGGCCGAACACTCTGGAGGACCCCGGGTGATCCGGAGACGACCCCAGTGACACGCACCCAAAGGCGGTGTCAGCGTGGCGGCAACCCAGCGGAGTTGACGAAAAAGTCAGCGAACCTCAGAGCTCGCAGACCACCGGTTGTAGCGGGCGATGCCCGCCGACTGTGGCGCGCGACGCAACCTACGCCGCGAGTCGCTTCAGATGAAGCAGCTTCGGGCCTGCCGCACTCGGCTTAGCCCGGCCGGCACGCCCGCCACAACGCCAGAATGCCCGCAACCGTTTCCTCGATTGAAAGCGCGCTGGAATCGAGCCTGTGTGCCTCTTTTGCCGAAGCCAGCGGTGCAGCACTGCGGGTCGCATCCCGCTGATCGCGCCTGACCAGATCCGACAAAAGACTGTCGAAGTTAGCAGAAAAGCCCTTTTCGATCAACTGCTTATATCTGCGCCGGGCACGTTCCTCAACGCTTGCAGTCAGAAAAACCTTCAGAGGCGCCTGCGGAAATACCACCGTGCCCATGTCGCGGCCGTCGGCAACCAGACCCGGCGAACGTTGAAAGTCGCGTTGCAGCGTTAAAAGAGCGGCTCGTAACTGGGGCAATACGGCGATCTGCGAAGCGGCCTCGCCGATGGCCTCGGCGCGGATCGCGTCGCTGACATCTTCGCCCGCCAGAAAAATACGCGCGTCATCAAACCGCAATTCGAGATCCGAGGCCAGCCGGGCCAGCGAAACAGCATCGCTCAGGGCCACACCCTGTCGCAGCGCCGCCAAGGCTGCCACCCTGTACAAGGCCCCCGAGTCCAGGTAATACCAGCCCAGTTCAGCCGCCAGGCGCTGCGCGACCGTACCCTTACCCGAGGCTGTGGGGCCATCAATGGCAATGACTGGAATCATGCTGGCCGTCGGCACACTCAGGCCAAGTCGCGGATTCGCAAACCGGCACCCGCCGCCAGCTGCGTGAAGCCTGGGAAGGAGGTAGCCACATTGTCGGTATCGGCGATTGAGATGGGGCCCTGCGCGCGCAGCGCCGACATGGCAAAGGCCATCGCGATGCGATGGTCACCCAACGACTGAATATGGCCGGTGCCCAGCGCCTGATCGCCACCACGCCCGTTGATGATCATGCCGTCTGGTGTGGGTGTGGCGTCGGCTCCAAGCGTACGCAGGCCCTGCGCCATGGCGGCAATGCGGTCGGATTCCTTGACGCGCAGCTCTTCGGCACCGGTGACCACGGTTCGCCCGTTGGCACACGAGGCGGCCACAAAGAGCACCGGAAATTCATCGATGGCCAGCGGTACCAGCGCCGCGGGTACGTCGATGCCACGCAGCTGCGCTGAACGCACGCGCAGATCGGCAACCGGCTCACCACCGACCGTGCGCTCTGCGACGACAGTGATATCAGCACCCATCAGCCGCAGAATGTCGAGCACGCCGGTTCGGGTGGGGTTCATGCCAACATGCTCCAGAACCAGGTCCGAGCCGCGCGCAATCGAGGCACCCACCAGGAAAAAGGCCGCCGAACTGATGTCGGCCGGCACATCGATGCTTGCGGCCTTAAGGCGCTGGCCACCGCGTATGCGCACGGTAGCCCCGTCGCGTTCGATGCGCACACCGAAGCCCTGCAACATTCGCTCGGTGTGATCACGCGTGGGCGCGGGCTCAGTCACAGACGTTTCACCCTGAGCGTAGAGGCCGGCCAACAGGATGGCCGACTTAACCTGGGCGCTGGCCACTGGCATGTCGTAGTGCATACCCTTGAGCGCGGCGACGGGGCGAATACGCACCGGCGGACGTCCCTCCTGCGTCTGTATGTCGGCACCCATGCGCGCCAGGGGCTCAGCCACGCGTCGCATCGGGCGGCGGGAAAGGCTCTCATCGCCAATGAGTTCGCTGGGAAATTGTTGCCCGGCCAGCAGTCCGATCAGCAGCCTCATGGCCGTGCCCGCATTGCCGCAGTCAAGCGCGGCGCTGGCCCCGCGCAGACCGTGCAGACCGACCCCGTGAACCGTGACACGGCCCTGCTGCGGACCCTCAATACGCACGCCCAAGGCGCGAAACACGTTCATGGTGGAAATGGCATCCGCGCCTTCGAGAAAGCCGCTGACCTCGGTCACACCTTCGGCCAGCGCTCCCAGCATGATCGAGCGGTGCGAAATCGATTTGTCGCCCGGCACGCGAATACGACCGCTTAAAGCGCCCCCCGCCTGAACGTCGAAAGATTGGGCCATATCGTCACCTTTGTCCGATGTAGTTCGCGCTCAGCGCGCGGTTTGAACGGAAAGCCTACTCAATGCGGTTGCGCCAGACGCTGCCCCGCGCGATCAGATCGATCAGCAGCGCACGGTCATGGGTTTCAAGCGCCCGTCTGAGCTGCTCAAGCTCGCGCTCAAAGCGCTGCGCCGACTCAAGCACAGGGCCGGCATTGTCAAGCAGGATGTCGGCCCATAATTCGGCAGGCGAGGCGGCAATACGCGACGTGTCGCGAAGCCCGGCTCCGCAGTAGTCAATCGCTTCCTCGGCCAATTCGCCCGAACCAATGGCTGCAGCCATGGCAAAGGCCAACGCATGTGGCCAGTGCGACACCTCGGCGAAAATTCGATCATGCTGCACAGGGTCCAGCTCAGAAAGACGCGCCCCGGTGGGCGCCAAAAACTCGCTTACCCGCGGCAACAGGGCACGCTGCGCGGGCGTTGTCGGACACAGAATCCAGCGCTTGCCACGGAACAGATCAGGCCTGGCCGCATCCGGCCCATGACGCTCAGAACCGGCAATGGGATGTCCGGCGACAAAACGATCAAAAGCGCTACCCAGATGCACACGTGCGGCCTCGACCACACTGAGCTTGGTGCTGCCACAGTCGGTTATGAGCGTGTGCGGGCCCAAGGCGGGAGCAATGGCTCGCAGCACAAGCGGCATCTGCAAAACTGGCGCCGCCAGCACCACCCAGTCAGCGCCGGCGACCGCTGCGGCAGGGGACTGCGCGCAGTGGTCAATTAAGCCAAGAGTCTGCGCCCGGGCACCATCTGGCAACGGCGAATAGCCGGTGATGAGGCCTTCATGCCCTCCGGAGCGAAGCGAAGCCGCCAGCGAACCGCCAATCAGCCCAACGCCCAGAATGCTGACACTGGCCTTACGCACCGATACCTGTGGCACGTTCAGACCGCCGGCTTGCCAAGCGCGCGAGCCAGGGCCGCCAGGAACTTTTCGTTCTCGTCGGGCAGGCCCACTGAAATGCGTAACCACTGCGGCAGACCATAGCCGGCCACGGGTCGCACAATGACGCCGTCGCGCAGCAAAGACTCGTAAACAGCCGCCGCATCACCGACCTGAACGAGCACGAAATTGCCATGCGAGGCCACGTACGGGAGGCCCAGCTTTTCAAAGGCTGTCTGAAGGCGCTGCAGACCCGCCCGGTTCATCTGGTAACTACGCTCTAAAAACGCCTCATCACCGAGGGCTGCCACCGCCGCAGCCTGAGCCAGCGAATTGACGTTGAAAGGCTGCCGGATGCGATTGAGCAAATCGGTGAGCGCGGGTTGCGCGATACCGAATCCCACTCGCAAGCCCGCCAGGCCGTAGGCCTTGGACAAGGTGCGTGACAAGAGCAGATTGGGATACGTGCGTACCCAGCCGACCGAGTCAAAGCGCAGATGAGGATCGAGGTATTCGTTGTAGGCCTCATCAAGCACGACGACCACATCGGACGGCACCTTGGCCAGAAATGCAGCGATGCGATCGGCTGGCCAGAACGTACCCGTCGGGTTGTTGGGATTGGCCACGAACACGATACGGGTGTCGGCCGAGATGGCCGCCAACATGGCATCCAGATCATGTCCGTAGTTGAGCGCCGGCACCACAATGGCACGCGCCCCAACCGCCTTGGTGGCCAGCGCATACACCGCGAAAGAATACTGGGCATAAACGGCGGATTCACCCGGCTGCAGGAAAGCATGAGCGGCCAACTCGAGAATGTCGTTGGAGCCATTTCCCAGGGTGATCCAGTCCTGCGGCACCTGGTAGCGCCGCGCAATGGCAGCCTTGAGCTCAAAGCCGTTTGAATCGGGGTAGCGGCCCAGGTCTGTCAGGGCCGACTGCATGGCTGTCAGGGCCGACTCGGGCATGCCCAGAGGATTCTCGTTGGAGGCGAGTTTGACGATATCAGCCTCGCGAAGCCCGTACTCGCGCGCCAACTCGGAAATGGGTTTGCCCGCCTGATAGGGGGCCATGGATCGAACGTATTCGGGTGCGTGCAGTGTCATGGCGATCGTCTCCGTGGTCAGCGGCGTAGAGCAAAAATGGGCCGGATCAGGCCTGCGCCCGCGGATAAGAACCCACCACCTTGAAAAAGGCGGCGCGGTCACGTAACTCGGTCAGGGCCAGCGCAACCGTTGGGTCGCCCTGGTGGCCGATCAAATCAATGTAAAAGTAGTACTCCCAGGCGCCCTGTCGGGCCGGCCGAGATTCGAAACGCTTCATCGACACACCATGCCGGGCGAGCGGCTCAATGAGCCCATGAACCGCACCGGCGCGATCAGGAACCGACAGGATCAGCGAGGTCTGGTCCGCGCCGGATGGCGCGCACTCGTATTGCCCAATCACCACGAAGCGGGTTCGGTTGTGCGGGTCGTCCTGAATGCCGGGGGCAACGATCTGCAGACCGTAGCGGGCCGCCGCCGTATCGGCCGCAATGGCCGCCGTGGATGCTTCAAGCGAGGCGAGGCGGGCACCCTCGGCATTGCTGGAGACTGGCACGCGCTCAACGCCGGCCAGATTGCGATCAAGCCAGCCTGTGCACTGCGCCAGGGCCTGCGGATGCGCGCACACCCGCCCGATACTGTCACTCGCCCCGGACAGATTCATCAGGTTGTGGCGCACGGGCACTGACACCTCACCACTGATCCGCAGACTGGTCTGCAACAATAGATCCAGCGAACGATTGACCGCACCTTCTGATGAATTCTCGACTGGCACAACGCCGAAATCGACCGCACCGGTCTCGGTCGCCCGAAACACTTCGTCAATACTGGGACACGCGATGGCCTCGACCCGACTGCCGAAGTGCGCCAGCAGGGCGAGCTCAGAGAACGTGCCGGCCGGGCCGAGATAAGCCACGCGCAGGCGCCGCTCGAGTTCGCGACAGGATGACACCAGCTCGCGCCAGATGGCCTGCAGGGCCGCATCAGGCAGCGGCCCAGGATTGGTCTGCGCAAGGCGGGTCATGATCTGCGCCTCGCGCTCGGGCCGGAATACAGCGCCACCCGTGCGCTGCTTCAGTTCGCCCACTTTCAGGACAACCGTCGCACGCTCACTGATCAGCGCCAGCAGCTGCCGGTCTATGCGATCGATTTCACGTCGCAGGTCATCCAGTTCGGGCAAGGGCTGCGCCGAACCGTTGGCTTCGGGCTGACTCATCTGGAAACTCTCCGTGACAATCAGGGGTTGGCCGATGACCCGATCGCTGCTCTAAAGAGCCGGGTCACCTGCCCGCGCAGTCTATCTATCACTCACCCGGCTGGTCGACCCCTGGCCCATCGCCCACGACGGGCTCGGCATCGTCGGCCGCGTCAATCTGGGCATCGGATTCGACCACCCGCTGCAGGCCCGACAGCGTGGTGCCGTCATCGACCGAGATCAAGGTAACCCCCTGCGTGGCTCGACCCATGGCGCGGATTTCAGACACCCGAGTACGCACCAGTACCCCCCCGGTGGTGATCAGCATGATCTCATCGCTCTCGGTAACCAGCACAGCACCAACCACCCGTCCATTACGCTCGGATGTTTGAATGGCGATCATGCCTTTGGTGCCCCGACCATGACGGGTGTACTCACCGATCGGGGTGCGTTTACCAAACCCGTTTTCAGTGGCGGTGAGGACGAACTGGCTTTCGTCGCCAGCCACCAGCATGGCGATAACCCGCTGGCCTTCATCGAGCATCATGCCGCGCACGCCGCGAGCCGCGCGCCCCATGGGCCGGACATCGTTCTCATCGAAGCGCACCGCCTTACCCGCATCGGAGAACAGCATGACATCGTGTGCGCCGTCGGTGACCGCGGCACCGATGAGGTAATCACCTTCATCAAGATCGACGGCGATGATGCCGGCCTTGCGCGGATTGGAAAAATCAGCCAGCGGCGTTTTCTTGACGGTGCCCAGACTGGTCGTCATGAACACGTAATGCGATTCGTCAAAGGACTTGACCGGCAGCACCACAGTGATTTTTTCGCCATCGGCCAGCGGGAACAGATTGACGATGGGGCGTCCGCGCGAGTTGCGCGTACCCTGCGGCACCTCCCAGACCTTGATCCAGTAAACGCGGCCTCGATCGGAGAAGCAGAGGATGTACTGATGGGTATTGGCGATGAAGAGCTGCTCAATCCAGTCTTCTTCCTTGGTGGCAGCCGCCTGCTTGCCGCGTCCACCACGACGCTGAGCGCGGTATTCGGACAGGGGCTGACTCTTGATGTAGCCCCCATGCGACAGAGTGACCACCATGTCTTGCGGCGCGATCAGGTCCTCAGTGTCGATATCAATGGCGTTGGGCTCAATCACTGAGCGACGGCCATTATTAAATTCGGCTTTGGCGGCGGCCAGCTCTTCGCTGATGATGGATGTAACACGCTCGGGCCGCGCAAGAATGTCGAGCAGATCGGTAATTTGTGCGATCACCTCGCGGTATTCCTGAACGATCTTGTCCTGTTCAAGACCCGTGAGTCTTTGCAGACGCATCTGCAGAATTTCCTGCGCCTGGGTTTCGGACAACCGATACTCATCGCCCTGCAGCCCAGCCTCGGGCGCCAGACCGTCGGGGCGGAAACTGGCGATGTCGGCACCCGCACGCTCAAGCATTTCGCGGGCAACCCCGGCACGCCAGGATCGCGCGAGCAGACGTTCTTTGGCGACCGGCGGCGTGGGTGAATTACGGATGAGCTCGATCATCTCGTCGACGTTGGCAATGGCCACCGCCAGACCTTCAAGCAAATGTCCACGCTCGCGCGCCTTGCGCAGATCAAATACCGTACGGCGGGTGATGACCTCGCGACGGTGAGCCAAAAAGGCCTCGAGCATCTGGCGCAGATTGAGCAGGCGGGGCTGGCCGTCGACCAGGGCCACCATGTTGACGCCGAAGGTGTCCTGCAGCTGCGTCTGCTTGTAGAGGTTGTTGAGCACGACCTCGGGCAACTCGCCGCGCTTGAGCTCAATGACCACGCGCATGCCCGACTTGTCGGACTCATCACGGATATCGGAAATGCCTTCAAGCTTGCGCTCATTCACCAGCTCGGCGATGCGCTCAAGCAGGAACCGCTTGTTGACCTGGTAGGGCAGCTCATCGACGATGATGGCGCTGCGGTTGCCGCGATCGATCTCTTCAAAGTGCGTCGTAGCCCGCATGACTACCCGACCGCGCCCGGTTCGGAAGGCCTCACGAACGCCTGTAATGCCGTAAATGATGCCGCCGGTGGGAAAATCAGGCGCTGGCACCAGTTCGATCAGCTCATCGATGGTGCAGTCGGGCTGGCGCAGCATCAGCTGGCAGGCGTCGACCACCTCGCCCAGGTTGTGCGGCGCAATGTTGGTAGCCATGCCCACCGCGATGCCCGCAGAACCATTGATGAGCAGGTTGGGAACCCGGGCCGGCAATACGGTTGGCTCAAGTTCTTTGCCGTCGTAGTTGGGCTGGAAATCGACGGTTTCGCGGTCGATGTCGGCCAGCATCTCGGCGGCGAGTTTCTCCAGCCGGCACTCGGTGTAACGCATCGCGGCGGCGTTGTCGCCGTCGACCGAGCCGAAGTTGCCCTGTCCGTCGACCAGCGGGTAGCGCAGGGAAAAGTCCTGCGCCATGCGCACCAGGGTGTCATAGATGGCGCTGTCACCGTGCGGGTGAAACTTGCCCATCACGTCGCCAACCACCCGCGCACACTTGACGTAAGAACGGTTCCAGACGTTATTGGCCTCATGCATCGCGAATAGCACGCGACGATGAACTGGTTTTAAACCGTCGCGCACGTCGGGTAGGGCCCGGCCGACGATGACGCTCATGGCGTAATCAAGATACGAGCGCCGCATCTCCTCTTCGAGGCTGATCGGCAGCGTTTCCTTGGCGAACTGATCCATCAGGCTGGGTCCAACGGGCGCACGAGGCGCGTTGCGGTGATGACGGGCAGAAAGAAATGGGCCGGTCGGTCGTCAGGGACACGGCCCGCATGAACGGCTCATTTCGAACGTGCGGCGAAAAGACGTCGCAAAACCTTTGAATTTTATCATCGATGTGCTTAACTGCCGCCCCATGGCAAATCCCAGTGCAATCGGCGCAAGCCTGATCGTTCCCGAATGGATCGCGCCGGTGGTGCCGGCAGGCCGGGTGCTGACCGGCCATGCGGTGGCCGTGCGTGACGGTCGGATCGAAGCGGTGCTGCCACTCGCCGACGCCAGCGCACGCTATCCGAATGCCCCGCGGCAGGATCTCCCGGGCCACCTGCTCATTCCCGGGCTGGTCAACCTGCACACCCATGCGGCCATGTCGCTGCTGCGCGGCATCGGCGATGACCTGCCTCTGGAGCGCTGGCTGCGTGAGCGCATCTGGCCGGCGGAGTCGCGGCTGGCGAGCCACGATTTTGTGTACGACGGCAGTCTGCTCGCCGCACGTGAAATGCTGCTGGGCGGGGTCACAACGTTTAACGACATGTATTTTTTTCCCGAGGCGACCGCCCAGGCTGCGCGCGCCCTGGGCATGCGCGCAGCGCTGGGATTGATCGTCATCGGCTTTCCGTCAGCCTGGGCATCCACGCCCGCCGACTATCTGCGCAAGGGCCTGAACCTGCGCGATGAGCTGCGCAGCGAGGCACGCCTGTCCTTTTGCCTGGCGCCACATGCCCCCTACACCGTCGACGACGACACGCTGCGTCAGGTGGCGATCCTGGCCAATGAGCTCGAGTTGCCGGTACATATCCATCTGCATGAGACCGCTGCAGAGGTCACCGACAGCATTCGCCAGCACGGCAGCCGTCCGCTTGAACGCCTGGACGCACTGGACCTGGTTGGTCCGCAGCTTCTGGCGGTGCATGCCGTACACCTGACACCCGCTGAAGTCGACCTGCTGGGCCAGCGCGGCGCGTCGATCGCGCACTGCCCGCACTCCAACCTCAAGCTGGCCAGTGGTATCGCCCCTGTCGCGCAGCTGCTTAAAGCTGGCGTCAACGTCGGCATCGGCACAGACGGCTCTGCGAGCAACAATCGGCTTGACCTGCTGCAGGAAGCACGTACCGCCACCCTCCTGGCCAAGGCGACTTCGAATGATGCGGCCACCTGGCCGGCCCATCGCGTGCTCCATGCACTGACCTTGGGGGGGGCTCAGGCTCTGGGGCTGGATGCCCGAATTGGCTCGATCGAAGCCGGGAAATGCGCTGATCTGGTGGCTGTCGACCTGTCGGCTGCCGAACTTAATCCCGTTTTCGACCCGATTGCGCAGCTGGTTTATTCGGCCGGTCGCGAACATGTGAGCCACGTATGGATCGATGGCGTATCTGTTGTTGAAAAGAGACAACTTGTTTTGCGTTCAGCCATATCCGCAGTCGGAGAAGTTCTCGGACGAATGGCCGTGTGGCAAAATCGGGTCCAAGTGGCGTTGGAATTCCCGTCATAGGATTTCTTCGCGGGTACGTCCCGACGATGTCTGTTCGGGTCTTGATTTGCCGGCGGGGGCTTGTAACTTATCAGTCCTCCACCGTTTTGATTTCACCGAGAGGAGCAACATGAACAAACCGGTCACACTGGCGTATGCCGTCGCAGCGGCCCTGATCGCCGCGTCTTCCGTTTCGGTCGCGCAGCAGATCGATCCCAAGAACAGTGGCTACGTCGCAAGCCCAGATAACAACGTGGTCAAGAGTGGCGCGGGTCTTTGCGTTCGCACCGGCTACTTCACTCCGGCCAACGCCATCAAGGGTTGTGACGACGATCTATTGCCCAAGCCCGCTCCGGCGCCGGCCCCCGCGCCCGCACCGGCTCCGGCACCCGCTCCTCGTCCCGCGCCTGCTCCGGCCCCGGCTCCAGCGCCCACCAGTGAAAAGGTCACCTTCGCGGCTGACGCCTTCTTCGATTTCGACAAGTCAGTGGTCAAGCCCGAGGGCCGCGCCAAGCTTGACGATCTGGTCGGCAAAATCCGTGGCATCACCCTTGAAGTCGTGATCGCGGTCGGTCATACCGACAGTGTTGGCACGGACGCCTACAACCAGCGTCTGTCCGTACGCCGTGCTGAGGCTGTCAAAGCCTATCTGGTCAGCAAGGGCATTCCTGCCAATCGCATCTACACCGAAGGCAAAGGCGAAAAGCAGCCTGTGGCTGACAACCGCACCGCCGCCGGTCGCGCAAAGAATCGTCGCGTTGAAGTTGAGGTCGTGGGCACCCGTCCGCGTCGCTGATAGCGATGCTGATCCGGGCCTTGGGGTCCGGGTCTGAAGAGCCCCGTCTTTCTTGACGGGGTTTTTTTTTGCAAACCCTGAACGGAGTCGTGTGCGATGTCCCAATCCACCCCAACAGCCAATGCTGATGCAGCCGAGTTGGCCAAGTTTCAGGCACTCGCGGCCAAGTGGTGGGATCCGAACGCAGAGTTCCGTCCCCTGCACGAAATCAATCCACTGCGCCTGGGATGGATCGAGGCTAAGGTCAGCCTCAGCGGCAGCCGGGTCGTCGATGTCGGCTGCGGCGGCGGTATTTTGGCTGAGGCCATGGCAGACCGTGGTGCTGATGTGCTGGGCATAGACCTGGCGGAACGCTCACTGGCGGTCGCCGAGTTGCACGCACTCGAAAGCGCCGCTCCGGTCAGGTATGAGCGCGTCGCGGCAGAAGAACTTGCGGCCCGAGAGCCAGCCGGCTTCGATGTGGTCACCTGCATGGAGATGCTCGAGCATGTACCAGACCCGCAGTCGACGATTCGCGCCTGCGCCACCCTGGTCAAGCCGGGCGGCTGGGTGTTTTTTTCCACCATCAATCGCAATCCGAAGTCTTTTCTGTTTGCCATCATCGGCGCCGAATACGTCCTCAGGTTGCTGCCACGGGGCACGCACGAGTACGCCCGCTTCATCCGACCGTCTGAGCTTGCCACCGGAGCCCGCAGCGCCGGGCTGGACGAGGTCGCCTGGACCGGTCTGACCTACAATCCGCTTACGCGGCAGTACCGCCTCGATGCCCGTGACCTGAGCGTCAACTATGTGGGCGCTTTCCGGCGGCCGTCCCGATAACGGGCATTTGCACCTTATGTTTTCCTTTCAAGCTCAGGCTGTTTTTTTCGATCTGGACGGCACCCTCGCCGACACAGCTGCCGATCTGGCGGCTCCCATTCACCTCATGCGCGCTGCCCGGGGCCTACCACCCGTTGACGAGTCCCTGCTGCGCCCATTCACCTCCATGGGTGCTCGAGGCCTGCTGGGCCAGGGCCTAAACGTACGCCCCGGTGACGCTGAGTTCGAGACACTTCGCGCCGAGTTTCTCGCCCATTATGAGAAAGGCCTGGTGCGTCGCACGGTTCTGTTCGAAGGCATGCATCAGGTACTCGCCGAGCTCGATGCAGCCGGCGTTCGCTGGGGTGTCATCAGCAACAAGGTTGAGCGGTATGTGCGCCCCATTCTGGCGGGCCTGGGCCTGATGGACCGCAGCATCTGTGCCATTGGCGGCGACACCGCCAGCCATCCCAAACCGCATCCCGCTCCGCTGCTGCTGGGCGCATCACAAGCCCAGGTCGATCCCAGCCGGTGCATCTATATCGGCGATGACCTGCGCGATATCGAGGCCGGCCGGGCTGCGGGCATGGGCACTGTGGCCGCCGCTTACGGATACTGCGGCGACACCCATCCTCCCCACGCCTGGGGTGCGGACTTTCTCATTGATCATCCCATGCAGTTGATGGGTCTGCTGCCACGCTGAAATCAGCCCGGCATGGCGCGGGCGATGATAGCCCTGGTATCGACACCGGCCGGCAGCGTACCGAAGCTGAAACCAGTGTGCGCAGATTCACCCAGCCGACTTGCGCACCAGGCGTCGGCCACCGCCGCCGGTGCATGCTGCAGCAACAGAGCCGCCTGCCAGGCACAGGCCAGGCGCTCGCTCAGACGTCGCGCTTGAGCGGGATCTTCGCCCGACTGCGTCAGCATGGCATCGAGCTGCGCAAAGGCCCGGTCAAAGCGCCGATCGGCTCCACGCGCGGCCGCCAATTCAGTTCGCAGGGCATCCACACTGTCAGCATGCCGACCCAGCACACGCAGCACATCCAGGCAGATCACATTGCCGGATCCCTCCCAAATGGAATTGACTGGCATCTCACGGTAGAGGCGGGCCATGGGCGCCTCCTCGGTATAGCCGTTGCCGCCCAGAACCTCCATCGCCTCGGCCGCAAAACCAGGGCCACGCTTACAGATCCAGTACTTGGCCAGTGGCGTGCCCAGGCGCAACAAGGCGGCGCAAGACGGGTCATCGCGCTGGTCAAGCGCGCGCGCCAGTCGCAGGCTGAGTGCGGTGGCGGCCTCCGATTCAATGGCCAGATCGGCCAGTACATTGCGCATCAGCGGTTGTTCAACCAGCGCACGACCAAAGGCGTGACGCAATCGTGCGTGGTGCAGGGCATTGGCCAACGCCCAGCGCATCATGCCCGCGGTGCCCAGCGCACAATCAAGCCGGGTGAGGTTGCCCATCTCGAGAATAGTGGCGATACCACGTCCGGGCTCACCGATTCGATAAGCCATCGCGCGATCCAACTCCACCTCCGATGACGCATTGGACCGATTGCCCAGTTTGTCCTTGAGACGCTGAATCGTGATGGCATTGGGCCGCCCGTCATCCAGCCAGCGCGGCATGAAAAAACAGCTGGGCGAACGCCCATCACCATCGCCTTCCTGAGCCAACACCAGAAAGGCATCACACATGGGCGCGGAGAAAAACCACTTGTGCCCGGTGAGCATGAAGCGGGCACCCCACTGACCTTCACCCGCAGGCTCGGCACGGGTGCTGTTGGCACGCACATCCGAGCCGCCCTGTTTCTCGGTCATGCCCATGCCGACCAACGCACCACGCTTGGTGTGCACTGGCCCAGCGCTGGGGTCATAGTGCCGAGACAGCAGCACAGGCAGCCAGTCACGCGCCAGCGCGGCATGGCGAGCGATCACCGGCACAGCCGCATAGGTCATGGTGACCGGACACTGGGTACCGTTTTCGACCTGCGCGAACATCAGATAGCGGGCCGCGCGCGCCACCTGTGCGCCGGGGCCAGGGTCAGCCCAGGGTTGGCTATGCGTGCCCGCCTCGATGAGGCGGGTCATCAAGGCATGCCAGGCAGGATGAAACTCAATACGATCCGTACGTCGTCCGAAGCGATCATGCGTGTGTAATCTGGGCGGATACTCATTGGCCAGACGCCCGAGCTCGAGAGTATCGGCACGGCCCAAATCGTCACCCAGCGCCCGCAGCGATTCGACAAACGGATGAGCGCCGTGTGCCCTGCAGTGCTCAACGAGTGCGTGATCGGTCTCAAACAGGTTCAAATCCTGCAGAACCGTGCCTTGATTAACGACGTCGTGGGTCTGCCTCATGAAAGCTCCAGCCTGATCGAGGTTGAGCGCAGCGCCGGTGCCTGCCAAGCGACACCGCACCGACTAAGGACGCACGCCCGGTCCTTCAAGCGGCATGCCGGCCGCACGGCGCATAAGATACGCCTCCAGCGCTAGATAGGCTCCATCGCCCGCGGGAAATGGCTCGGCTCGAACGCCGGTCAGACACCCGCGGATGCGGCGCTCGAGCGAGCCTACCGCCTCCCATTGCAGACGGTAGACCGGATAGGCGGTGGGGTGCGCCTGGGGAATGGGGCTTCCCCCCAATCGCTGCCCGGCCAGGTCGTCGTGGCACTGCGCGCAGGATAGGGCAAGCTGCCCGAAGGGCTGTCGCCAAAGGCGTTCGCCTGCCCTCTGTAACTCATCTAACGGTGCATGGTCAGGCACCCGGATGAGTGAGCCACGCGAGGCCAGCGATACGGCCGCCTCCAGCGCCAGGGCCTGCGATGACTCACGCGGCCAGGCGGGTGCCTGCTGATGCTCGACACGACAACTCGACAGCCGATCCCGAAGCGATAACACGCGACCCAGTCGCTCATCCCAGGCGGGATAGCGGGCGGCGACTGCGCGCATTGACTGATCGAGCTCACCGTGACAGCTGGCACATGACTGGCCCGCTTGAGCGGCCGGTGTGTGCCACAGCGCGCGGCCCTGAGCGACTGCCAGCATGGCCGGATTCTGTCCCTCATCCAGCTGCAGCGAGCGCGCAGCCGGGCTCATGTAAAAAAGTCCTGAACGGCGATCATCAGCAACTGCCTGCCCAGTACCCTGAGGGGTCTGCCCATGGGCCATCCCCAACATGAGCAGGCACTGCCCGATCAGCAAAAGACCCACCGTGTGAAGTCTGCTCAATTGTCCCGCCTTGTCAGGTGGGAGGCGATTCATTCCACGGTCAGCCAGACGCGCTCTTCATGGATGAAGTCATGATCGCCACGCCAACGCAGCGTCAGCTCGCCACTGCGCTCGGCGATCACCGTGAAGGCGAGGTAAGGATTGGCGGATACGGCGGGAAAGATCTGGGCTGAAAACACGGGCTCGCCCAGATACGTGCAACTGAAGTGGCGGATGATGTCGCGCGCCAGCAGCTCGCCCGCAGCACCACGGCGATGCCCGCTCTCCATCGGGTGCCCCAGGGTGGCTCGCACGGTCACCGGCTCGCCTGCCCGCACCCGCTGCGGAACCTGAACAAGCGCCCGTACGCTCACGGATAATCCTTCACGGGCAAACCTCTCTGCCTTTGCCAAGGCTGAATCCGCCCGCCAACAGGCATCCTCATGACTCGCCCTCTATGCAGGCCGCGAGTGTTACCACCACAGCCTGCCTGTGCATCCACACACTACCGTCAGACATACGCGCCATCGCTACGAGAGTCTGCGACGTGGCCAGCCTGATCCGGGTTGATACCCGCGCAAGCCCGCTACGGGGCGTCAGGTTAAAGCGCACCACCTCAGGTTGCGGATTACGCTCTGCGAACACCGCAATGACCCGTACATGATCGGCCGCCGTCATCGGCGACTCAACCTGAACAGTGATGGGGACTACGTTACCGTTATCGATCAGGGGTGCCACATCCAGCGTGATACGACCAGTCTGCAGGGGCGCACCCTGCGTAAAGGCATCGATAGCCGCTGCAAGCGACGAGGCCGGTGCGCCTGAGCTTTCCGGATCTGGAGCAGCGGATGACACAAGCGTCGTACCCAAGGAAGGCGCGCAGACCAAAGCGTTAGCCAAACCCACCAGAGTGCCAGCGGCCAGCAGACGGCGACGCGCAGTCGTGCCGTTAAGCACACCGCCAGCGGTCTGCTCAGGCACAAGCTTGCCATGCGTGTGCCGTGCAGTTCGTGCCACACCGCTCATGGTCTGACCTCGGGTGTCTTCAGCGTCTGCAAAAAAGCCACTACATCTTCAATCTGCTGCGCATCGAGCAGGGTCTTGCCGCGACGGCTGGAGGCCACCCGGGCGGCTGGATCAGCAACAAAATAGGCGGGCATCACCGAATCAGGATTGAGCGCTCTGGCATTGACGATTCGGCTGCGCAGCTGGCCAGCGTCCCAGCGCGCCCCCGCGCCCTGCAGTGATGGCGCGATTGTGCCCTGTTGTGACGCTTCGGGATAGGGCCCGCTGTGGCACAGAAGGCACATGCCCAGGCTTCGATCGGCAACAATGGCGCGACCACGCGCCGGGTCGCCCGGCTGCCCGCTGAGGGGCTCATCGATACGCTCAAGTGCGCCTGCGGGTGCCGTCATGGTCATAACACCGACAAGCAGCAGTCCGATCGGCGCACGCCGCAGCCAGGCACGGCCGTGATCTAAACCGCAGTCGCTCATGACGCCCATCCCCTGGTAAGCCAGACGACCCGACGCGCCCAAGACGTCACGGTTTATGCCGCCCCGAGAATCACGCAAGCCCCGGATACTCAGGCCCGCGCCAGATTCTGGCCCGCCAGCGGCAGACGTCGAATGCGCTTACCGGTGGCGGCAAAGATGGCATTGAGCACCGCGGGGGCGGCAACTGCAATTGTCGGTTCACCCACCCCGCCCCAAAAACCACCCGAGGTCAATACGATGGTCTCAACCTTGGGCATATGCCGCATCATGACGACCGGATACTGATGGAAGTTGGTCTGCTCCATGCGCCCATCGCGCTGGGTACATTGCCCGAATAAAGCCGCCGATAGGCCGTACGCGAAGGAACCCTCAACCTGCGCTTCGATCTGCTGAGGATTGACCGCATGTCCACAGTCGGTTGCAGCCACGATTCGGTGAATGATGAGTTCATCCGCCGCGCTTACCGAGACCTCGGCACACGCGGCCACGTAGCTGCCAAAACCGTGAGTCTGGGCGATGCCCCGGAAGACCTTCATGCCATCAACATCGGGGGCTGGCGTTGACCAGCCAACCCGCTGCGCAACCGCCTGCAGCACCGCTCGGTGTAGCGGATGCGAGGCCATCAAGCCGAGGCGAAACGCAAGGGGATCCTGTCCGGTCGCAGCCGCAACCTCATCAAGAAAGCACTCAACATAGATCGCGTTCTGGTTCAGATTGACGCCTCGCCAGAATCCGGGTGGTACCGACGGATTACGCATGGCGTGATCAATCAACAGATTGGGAATGCTGTAACCAAACGCAGCCTCTGGTCCTCCCGGGTTAAGACCCTGAAAAACCACCGGATCGCGACCATCACGCACATTGGCAGGAAAGACACCCGCGAGAATGGACTGCCCGGCAATGCGCATATGCAGGGCGGTCAGCTTACCTTGAGCATCGAGACCTGCCGTGAGCTTGCACTGGGTTACCGGGTGGAAACGCCCGTGCAACATGTCTTCCTCGCGAGACCACAGCAACTTCACCGGAACACCAGGCATCTGGCGCGCAATCAGCACAGCCTGACGAACCCAGTCGTGCACGGCCCCACGCCGACCAAATCCACCACCCAGTGGCAGCTTGTAAACCTCGCACTGCGAGGCCGCAAGCCCCGAGGCCTCGGCAGCGGCAGCCAATGCGGCCTCGCCGTTCTGCGTCGGGGTCCAGACCTCACAACGCTCTGCCGTTACCTTGGCCACCGCATTCATGGGTTCCATGGTGGCGTGATTCTGATGCGGATACGCATAGACGGCCTCGATGCGACGCGCAGCCGAAGCCAGTGCCGCCCGCGCATTGCCCTGCTGGTTGCCCACCACCGCCTCTGGCGCGTTGAGGGCTGCGCCAAGCACCTGCTCAAAGGACTCGCTGGAATGGGTGGCATTGGGCCCAAAGTCCCATTCGATGGGCAAGGCATCGAGTGCGGTCTTGGCCTGCCACCAATGGTCGGCGATGACAGCTACCGCATCGTCGCCCACGCGGATGACTTTCCGGACACCGCGCCTCTGACTGATCGCCGCCTCGTCGACGCGCAGCACTTTGCCCCCAAAAACTGGGCAGGCGCGGATGGCCGCGTTCAGCATGCCGGGTAAGCGAAGATCGGCCCCGTAGACCAGCGACCCGTTGGTCTTCTCAACGGTATCAAGCCGTGCCAGTCGCTTGCCAGCAATCTGCCAGGAGGATGGGTTCTTGAGCGGGACCTCGGCGGGCGCGGGCAAGCGGGCAGCCGTGTCAGCCACTTCGCCATAGCGAAGGCTGCGGCCCGTCGGGGTATGTGTAATGACACCCCGCGTGACGCTGCACTGAGATGCCGGTACGCCCCAGCGATCAGCAGCCGCCTGAAGCAGCATCACCCGCGCGGCGGCACCGCCCTGGCGCACGTACTGGTGCGACTCGCGAATACCGCGACTGCCGCCGGTGGAAAAGTTGCCCCACACCCGCTGCCGCCGCAGGTTCTCGCCCGGCGTTGGGTACTCGGTGCTCACTCGAGCCCAGTCACATTCCAGCTCTTCAGCCACCAGTTGCGCAAGACCGGTCAGCGTACCCTGCCCCATTTCAGACCGTGCGATACGGATAATCACGGCATCGTCCGGTCGGATGACGACCCAGGCGTTGACCTCGGGCGGAGCGACGGCCGCTGAAGCCGTCTGCGCCCGGGCGAATGGAATGTGAAAGCCCAGGGACAAACCACCGGCAGCCGCTGTCACGATAAAACGTCTACGCCCGCCGCTGACGGTGCCGCTCCTGGACACAAGGTTGTCCGAGCGGGCAGGCGACTTACTGGCCGATCGATCGGCCGACAAATCAGTGGCGAGCGCTGCTTGAGACGAACCACCCGCCGAAAGCCAGTCTTCGCTCATGTGATGCTCCCATCAGGATGCTCAATGGCCAGGCCCGCCGCGCGTGGGCTGCCGCCTTCCGCGGCCGCCTTGATGGCAGCCCTTACCCGGTTGTAGGTGCCGCAGCGGCAAATGTTGGTGATGGCCTCATCAATGTCGCGATCGGTGGGCCGTGGCTTTTCGCGCAGCAGCGCCACCGTCGCCATGATCATGCCGCTCTGGCAGTAACCGCATTGCGGTACATCCAATGCCACCCAGGCCTTCTGCACCGGGTGTGAGCCGTCGCGCGACAGCCCCTCAATGGTCACCACTTTCTGCCGCTCATTGACGCTGGCCAGGGGGCGCACGCAGCTGCGGGTAGGTACGCCATCGATGTGTACGGTGCACGCGCCGCACACCGCGATGCCACAGCCGTACTTGGTCCCCGTCAGGCCGAGCTGCTCGCGCAGTACCCAAAGCAGCGGGGTATCGGGATCGGCGTCCACTTCGCGCACGACTCCGTTGACATTCAGCTTAACCATAGCAATCCTTTGGCTCGGTCCGGACGTCCGGTGTTTGACAATCGATTTAAGCAGCTGGCGCGCAAGGCCGGGGAATCGCCCTGCTCAGACGGAGGAATTAAACGGCGGTTTATTGATCGTGGCGGAGTTGCGCGTAGGTCTTTCGCGCAGCGGCGGGCATTGCCATATTGAGCAAAATAGGCGACAGCAGAGTAGTCACCACGCCCATCACCACCAGCGCTGAAAACATCACCGGTCCGATGAAACCACGATCGTAGGCGATGCCCGCCACCACCAGCTCCATGACGCCGCGACCATTGAGGATCGCACCAAGCGCCAGGGCCTGCGGGTGGCTCATGCCCGCGAACCGCCCTCCCAGCCATCCCGCCAACACTTTGCTGGCGACCGATACCAGCAACACCGACAGCACGAAGCCGATTTCGTCGAGCGGTGGAAAGCGAAACTCCAGGCCGAGATCCGCGAAAAAAATCGGCGCCAGAAATCCCGCCGTGATCGCAGCCAGGGTATGACGCAGTTCCTCATAGCGCTGCACGGTGAAATGGCGCTTGTCGAGCAGCAGGGCACCGAAGAATGCGCCGATGATCACGTGAAACCCCAGCGTTTCGCTCACCATGCCGAAGAACAGCACGAACACAACCACGGCACCGAATAGAGCTTCGGCACCAAAGGTTTTCACGACCCGCTCGGGCAGCAGGGTGATGTTGATGCCGCGCCGCTCGGCAAACACGATCAGGGTATTGGCACCCAGTAACAGCAGAAGAAGGCCAGCCAGTTTGGCAGCGGCCTGAACACCACTGACCAGTAGCTCGTTGAAGCCGGACTCCGCCGGCAAAGCCAGGACCACGCCAAGAATAAACAGGGCCAGCAGATCATTCAGAATCGCCGTGGCGATGGCATATCGCGCGATCGGCGTTTCAAGCAGGTTGAGGTCAGCCAAAATCTTCACGGCAACCGGCAAGGCCGTGATGGCGATGCACAGACCAAGAAAAATCATTCGCATGGCATCAAGCCCAAAGACTTGCGCAATCACGAGGCCGGACCCAAAAGGCAACACAAAGCCCAGCGCCGCAATCACCAGGCCCGGCCCCTTCATGGCGCGCACCACGCTGGTGAGATCCATCTCGAGGCCAGCCGCCACCACTATCAGAAAAACCGCCAATTCAGATATGCCCGACAGCGCAGCGCTGGGCTGGACAAAACCCAACACTGCAGGACCCAGCAAGACGCCGGCCAGCATCTCTCCCACCACCGCCGGCTGGTTGTAGCGAGCGAACAGATGTCCCATCAACCTGGCAGTGATGATGAGGACGAGCAGACTTGTTAATAACTGCATAGGTATCGCCGTTCAAACATGCTTAGCGCGCACCGCGCAATGAAGCGGTCAGAAAGCGTAGATCAGTCACCGCACCCCAGTCGAAGGGCTCAGCCGACACAGCCCGAACCTGTTGAAGGCCACTCAACATGACGTTCATGCCTTCTTCATCCAGGGCTCCCAGGCTCCAGTAGGTTCCGGGCGCAGCCAGCATATTGTCGATGGCCGCTCGGGCGAGATCTCTGTCGAGCTGATTGACGTCCGCCAGGATGATGGCCGCTTCCTGAGCCTGCGAGCGCACGAACTCAACGCCGCGCCGACGCGCTTCAATAATGCCGCGAACAATCCGGGGATTCTTGTCGATGAAGTCACGCTTGACGACACCGACTGTCTGCACCAGGCGCGGCGCGATATCAGCAGAGCTCCAGACGCGTCGGTACTGATGTCTTTCGCGGCTGTACGCGGGCTCAGTCAGATAGGCCAGATCGACGGAACCATCACGCAGCGCCGCAAGCCCCGC
>JBIKMC010000136.1:0-8843 GCA_044359405.1 Burkholderiaceae bacterium | reverse complement strand
CTGGCCTGCGCCGCATTCGCGCTGGCAAGGCATGCGCCGGCGTTCAGGCGCTGTTTGCCGTCGCCGGCCGACAGCCCGCTCAAGCGCGCGCCGCCGATCTGGGCTTTGCACTGGCTCCGCGCATCAATGCCGCAGGCCGATTGGCGGACATCACGCTGGGCATACGTTGTCTGCTCAGCGATGACGCGCTTGCGGCGGCTGAAGCCGCACAGGCTCTGGACAGCATTAACCGAGATCGCCGTGAACTTGAGCAGGCCATGCGTGAGCAGGCGCTCGAAGCGGTCGATGATTCGATGGCCGCTCGGCATGGCATCGTGCTGCACCACGCCGACTGGCACGAGGGTGTCGTGGGGCTGGTGGCCACCCGACTGCGTGAGCGATTCACCCGACCCGCGTTCGCGTTCGCCTGTGCCATGGCTGACTCAGATGTGCTCAAGGGCTCTGGCCGATCGATTCCTGGCGTTCATCTGCGCGACATGCTGGATCTGGTCGACCGTCGCGCACCCGGTCTGATCACACGGTTTGGCGGACATGCGATGGCGGCGGGCCTGACCCTGCCGCGTGATCATCTGATGCGCTTTGATGAAGTGCTTCAGGGTGTGCTGCGCGAGCAGGTCGACCCTGCCTGCTTTGATCCGACCGTGATGACCGATGGTGAACTGCAGCCCGGAGAAGCCAGACTTGAGCTTCTGACGCAAATCGAGTCTGAGGTGTGGGGGCAGGGTTTCCCGGAACCTGTTTTTACAGGTCATTTCGCGATTCGGTCGCAACGTATCGTGGGCGAACGGCACCTGAAACTGCTTTTGGATACGGCCGATGGTGAGCGCGAGGCTATCTTTTTTGGTCGTGCCACCCCGCTACCGGCGCGCGCACAGCTCATTTACCGCCTCAATCGCAACGACTGGCGCGGCGTCAGCCGCCTCGAGTACCTGGTGGAAGGCACCGTCGACCCAGGGCCCGCGCTATCGCAGACTCTATAATGGTCGGTTTATCCTCACTGGAAGCACGCCATGGAAGCCGAGCGCCTCAACCAGCTCGTCACCCTGCTCGACGACCTGCAGCGCAGAGTGGTCGAGCTTCGGGGGTATCTTTGACTTCGATGTCAAACGCTCGCGCCTGGACGAAATCAATCGTCAACTCGAAGCTCCCGATGTCTGGAACGACCCCAAGCACGCTCAGGACCTGGGACGGGAAAAAAAACAACTTGACGGTATTGTCCTGACCATCCACGAACTGGATAGTGGCCTTGGCGACTGCGTCGAGCTGACGGAGATCGCCCGGTCTGAGAACGATGATGAGACACTGATTGCCGTCGAGGGTGATCTGTCGCGTCTCAAGGCGCTGGTTGAGGGTCTTGAATTCAGGCGCATGTTCGCCAACCCTGCTGATCCCAATAATTGCTTTGTTGAAATTCAGTCCGGAGCCGGCGGAACCGAGGCGCAGGACTGGGCGCAGATGCTGCTTCGCCAATACCTGCGCTATTGCGAGCGCAAGGGCTTCAAGGCCGAAGTACTTGAGGAATCCGAGGGCGATGTAGCCGGTATCAAGGGCGCCACCATCAAGGTCGAAGGCGAGTACGCCTACGGCTATCTGCGCACCGAAACTGGCATTCATCGCCTGGTTCGCAAGTCACCCTTTGATTCCAGCGGCGGGCGTCATACCTCGTTTGCATCGGTCTTTGTGTACCCCGAGGTCGACGACACCATCACCGTGGATATCAATCCCGCTGATCTTCGCATTGACGTTTTTCGCGCATCGGGTGCCGGTGGCCAGCACGTCAATAAGACAGAGTCTGCCGTGCGCATCACACACCTGCCCAGCGGCATTGTCGTGCAGTGCCAGAACGATCGCTCACAGCACCGTAATCGGGATGAGGCCATGGGCATGCTGCGCTCGCGACTGTTTGAGCTTGAGCTAAGAAAGCGACGCGCCGAACAGGACAAGGTCGAGGCTTCCAAGACTGACATCGGCTGGGGCCATCAGATTCGCTCGTACGTGCTCGATCAATCACGCATCAAAGACCTCCGCACCAATGTCGAGATCAGCAACACAAGATCGGTGCTCGATGGCGATCTTGATGAGTTCATCACGGCCAGCCTCAAGCAAGGCGTCTAAACGATGCAAAACAACCCAAGCGATCAGCAAGCGCCTCTTGCGGGCGAAGCCCCGGCAGCAACGCACGATGATGAAAACACCATCATCGCCGAACGACGGGCCAAGCTGGCCCGGCTGCGCCAGACGGGCGAGCCTGCGTTCCCCAACGACTTCCGCCCTGCCCATCGTGCGGCCGACCTGAGCGCCCACCACGGCTTCAAGTCCCGCGAGGAACTCGAGTCGCAGCATATCCACGTTGCGATGGCGGGCCGTATTGTTCTTAAGCGGGTTCAGGGTAAGGCCAGCTTCGCAACCATTCAGGACGCCACTGGACGCTTCCAGCTGTACCTGAATGACGAGGGGGTAGGCGCAGCGATTCATGACGCCTTCAAGCACTGGGATCTTGGCGATATCGTCGGCTGCGAGGGCAGACTGTTCAAAACCATGAAAGGTGAGCTCTCGCTGCGCTGCGAGCGGATTCGACTGCTGACCAAATCCCTGCGCCCGCTTCCCGACAAATTTCACGGAGTGGCTGATCGCGAGCTGCGCTACCGGCAACGCTATGTCGATCTGATCGCCAATCAGGAAACGCGTGATACCTTTGTAACCCGCAGCAAAGCCATCAGTGCCATTCGCGCCTTTATGGTCGCGAACGGTTTTCTTGAAGTCGAGACGCCGATGCTGCATCCCATCCCAGGCGGTGCTGCGGCAAAACCCTTTGTTACACACCACAACGCACTCGATCAGCAGATGTTTCTGCGCATCGCGCCCGAGCTCTATCTGAAGCGCTTGATCGTGGGCGGCTTTGACCGCGTCTACGAGATCAATCGCAACTTTCGCAATGAAGGAATCAGTCCACGCCACAATCCCGAATTCACCATGATGGAGTTTTACGCGGCCTTTACTGACTACCGATGGCTCATGGACTTCACGGAGTCGGTGCTGCGCGAAACGGCCCTTTCAGCAACCGGCAGTACGTTGCTGACCTATCAAGGCAGGAGTATTGACCTGGGTCGCCCGTTCGAGCGACTGTCAATCACCGGCGCCATCGCCAAATACGCCCCACGTTACGCCCCTGCGCAGCTCAGCGATGAAGCGTTTCTTCGGGCTGAACTCAGCCAACTGGGTGCTGACCTCGCGTCGCCACCCCTTGCCCATGCGGGTCTGGGGGCGCTCCAGCTCGCCTTGTTCGAGGAAGTCGCTGAATCCAAACTCTGGGATCCCACCTACATCATCGACTATCCGGTCGAGGTTTCACCCCTGGCCCGTGCCTCTGACGCCCGACCCGGAATCACCGAGCGCTTTGAATTGTTCATCGCCGGTCGAGAGATCGCCAATGGGTTCTCCGAGCTCAACGACCCGGAAGATCAGGCCGAGCGATTTCACCAGCAGGTCCAGGCAAAGGACGCGGGGGATGAGGAGGCCATGTATTACGATGCCGACTACATCCGGTCGCTTGAATATGGGATGCCTCCAACCGGGGGATGCGGCATCGGTATCGATCGTCTGATCATGTTGCTCACCGATAGTCCCAGCATCCGGGACGTCGTGCTGTTTCCCGCGCTAAAGCGCGAGGACTGACGAGCCGGCTGACGGTTGCTGTCCATGGATCAGCCACCGTCAGACAAGGACGATGCGTCAAGCATAGCCACGGCCGCCTCGCAGCGGACTCTGGTCCGCGCGATTATTGCTCTGGGCGTCACACAGGTCATCGGCTGGGGCACGCTGTACTATCTTCCAGCCCTCTTTACTCGACCGATCGCCGATAGCCTCGGTACCTCGAGCTCGATGGTGCTCGGTGCATTCGCCTGGGCGATGCTGTTGTCGGGTCTGCTGTCCAGACGAATAGGCGCCCTGATTGATCGGTACGGCGCCGACCAGGTCATGGCGATGGGGTCGGCACTTGCAGCAATGGGCCTGCTGCTTCAGGCCTTTGCAAGCAATATCGCGATTGTCTGGATTTCGTGGACCCTACTGGGTCTGGCGATGCGCGCAGTACTGTACGACGGCGCCTTTGCCGCGCTGACGGCTATCGCGGGTACCGAGGCGCGACGCGCCATTTCGCTGCTCACCTTACTGGGGGGACTGGCCTCTTCGGTTTTCTGGCCCATCGGTCATGCCCTGCTTGAGCACCTTGATTGGCAACTGGCGCTGTGCGTTTACGCTGCGCTTAACCTGCTGGTCTGCGCACCGCTGCACCTGCTGTTTGCCGGGGGAGGTGCTAAACGCCAGCTGGCCAAGGGGCTGTCCCGATCCGCTTCAGACGACTACGCACCCATCACACCACAGACCAACCCCGATCGAGTCATGCCCGAGCTCGTCGCCGCACGCCAACGGGTTGTCAGGCTTCTTGCAGCGCTCTTCGCCTGTCATTCGATGATTTCTGCAGCGCTCGCGGTCCACCTGCCTGGGCTTCTGCAGGCCCTGGGGCTGGCGACTGCCGTTGCCATTGCGGCGGCTTCGCTCATGGGCCCCGCACAGGTGGCCGCCCGATCACTTGAACTGCTGTTGCAGCGGCGAATCAGCGTCAGCGCCCTGACCGTGCCCGTCATGGCTGTCGTCCCCATCGCTTTTCTTCCGCTACTAGCCGCGGGCGACTCAGTCACTGCAGCCGTGATGTTCGTTGTGGTCTATGGCGCCACAAACGGACTGTCGACCATTTTGCGCGGCGCTTTACCGCTGACGCTGCTGGGTCCTAGGGCGTACGGCGAACTACTGGGGCGAATCGCAGCGCCCGGACTGGTAGCTGCTTCCATCGCACCGCTAGCGTTTGAGTGGGTGATGGGGACGGGCGGTGCAAGCGCCGGCGTTGTGACGCTATCGGCGATGGGGCTCATCTGCACAGCGCTGGCCTATGCCGTCTTGCGCGCGGCACGAGCGCTGGGATGAGCGACCGAGCGCCGACTGAACCATCAGTCGCGCTCGTCAATCCATGCCTGCTGAATCGCCTCAAGAATCTTTTCGCCCGAGCGCAGAGGCTGGTCAGAAAAGCCCGGTAGCTCGATGACCCAGCGATGAAGGTCCGTGAAGCGGATCGATGTCGGATCAATCTCTGGATGCGCCTCATACAGGGCGATGGCGATGTCATGAATGTCAGACCACTTCATGGCGTCAATGCTCCTCGCGCGCATGGTTGATGGTGTATCGAGGCACTTCTATGGTGAGTTCAGTCTGCCCAACCAGCACCTGACAGGACAGCCGCGACTGGGCACTCAGACCCCAGGCCTTATCCAGCAGGTCGTCCTCGGTATCAGAGGCAACGGGCAATGAAGCATAGCCCTGCCGCACGATCACATGACAGGTTGTACAGGCGCACGACATTTCACAAGCATGTTCGATGCTGATGCCCTGCCCCAGCAGGGCGCGACATAAAACGGTGCCTGGCTCGGCCTCAAAGGTTTTGCCCTCAGGACATAGCGTTGGATGCGGGAGTACGTGAATCTGCGTCATTTGCTTGCGCGCACCATGATTAAATCAATACTTCAGGTAGAGCCGAGTTCGTCGACGCGGCGACCCGCCAACGCCTTGGCAATCGATCGATCCATACGGCGTGCTGCAAACGCTTCGGTGCCCAGGGATAGCGCCTCGATAGCATGGCGAATTCGCTCAGTGCCAGTTCCCTCGCGGGCATCGCTCACCTGGGCCAGCAAAGCCGATAGTTGCGCGTGCTCGGCGGGCGTCAAGAGATCACCATCGGCTTGAAGCGCCGAGCGCGTCGCCTCAAGCAGCCGATCCGCCTCAATCTGCTGCTCGCGCAGCGCTCGCGCTTTGACATCGTCGGCCGCGGAGGCAAACGCCGACTGCAGCATGGTGGCGATCTCGTCGTCGCTCAGTCCATACGACGGCCTTACAGAGATGGACGCTTTCACACCACTGGTCTGCTCACAGGCGGTCACCGACAACAGACCATCGGCATCAACCTGGAAACTAACCCTGACCCGGGCGGCACCCGCGGCCATCGGCGGTATGTTGCGCAGTTCAAAACGGGCCAGTGAACGGCAGTCGGCTACGAGCTCACGTTCACCCTGAACCACGTGAATGGCGATGGCCGTCTGCCCATCCCGGAAGGTGGTGAAGTCCTGCGCCCGCGCGACCGGGATAGTGGCATTACGGGCGATGATCTTCTCGACCAGCCCGCCCATGGTCTCCAGTCCCAGCGACAGCGGGATGACGTCCAGCAGCAGCCAGTCATCACCAGCCGCCCGATTACCCGCCAGCAGATTGGCCTGCATGGCCGCGCCCATGGCAACCACAGAATCGGGATCGAGATCGACCAGTGGATCGCGTCCAAACAAGCCAGCCACCGATGAGCGAATCGCGGGCATGCGAGTTGCACCCCCTACCAGCACAACCGCGTCAATGTCACTGACACTCAGGTGCGCATCCCGCAGAACCTGATTGACTGTGTTCAGACAACGCTTCACCAGAAAAGCGCTCATCGCCTGAAATCGGTCGCGGGTCAGCGGAAGCCGGACAAGGCTGGCATCGGATAGACGCAACGCAAACGTCGTGCTGTCCTGCTCGCTCAATGCTTCCTTAGCGCGCCGCGCCTCCACAAAAAGCGCTCGCAGATCTCCCGGCGACAAGAGCTTTCGATCGAGCGCCTGCGCGATTGCATCCTCGCACTCGGCATCAGCCAAACCCGCTTCGCGAAGCGCCCAGGCAATGACGCACCGGTCAAAGTCGTCGCCGCCCAGCACCGTGTCACCGCCCGTGGCAACCACCTCGAACACGCCACGGGACAAGTTGAGAATGGAGACGTCAAACGTTCCACCACCCAGGTCAAAAATGACAAACCGCCCTTCAGCACGATTGTCCAAGCCGTACGCGATGGCTGCGGCCGTTGGCTCATTCAGCAGACGCATCACTTCAATGCCCGCAAGGCGTGCCGCGTCTTTAGTGGCCTGTCGCTGCGCATCATCAAAATAGGCCGGAACCGTAATGACGGCGCCGACGATATCGCCGCCCAGTGAGGCTTCAGCACGGCGATACAAGGTCTTAAGAATCTCAGCCGAAACCTCGACGGGGCTTTTGTCGCCGGCACGCGTCTGGATACGCACCATGCCGGGCGCATCGACGAATCGGTAGGGACTACTGTGACGCTGCGCATCGGCAAGCCCGCGACCCATGAATCGCTTGACCGAAACAATCGTGTTCTCGGGATCGGCCACCGCGCGAGCCGCCGCATCGTACCCGACCGAGATGCCCCCATCGGCGAGATAACTGACCACCGAGGGCAGCAAGGCTCGACGCTGCTCGTCCTTAAGAACCTCAGTTACGCTGGAGCGGACAGTAGCCACCAGCGAGTTGGTCGTCCCGAGATCAATACCGATCGCCATTCGCCGCTGATGCGGCTCGGGGGCCATTCCCGGTTCGGAGATTTGCAACAACGCCATAAGATATCCCGTTGCGTTCAGCTGATCGCGTCCAGCGCTTCGTGAACCTGCTGCGCGAACCGATCCACAAACATCAGCTGTCTGACCTCGGACGAAGCCGCGAGGGCATCAGATTCATCATCCAGCAAGCGCTGCAGGCGTGCGATTCTGCCTGAACGCTCAATGGCAATATGTTCAGCCAGCGCACGCAAACCATCCTCATCACGCGACGCCCTCGATTCTTCGAGCGACTCGCGCCAACCCATCTGTTCCTGCAGAAATTCGACCGGCATCGCGGTATTGGTGTGCTCACCGATCGCCACACCCGCCAGCTCGCACAGGTAGGCAGCGCGCGCAACTGGATCGCGCAGACAGCGGTAAGCCTCGTTCGCCTGCGCGGACAGCTGCATGGCCAGCCTGCGCTCAAGGGGCGTGCCCGCCGCGAATCGGTCTGGATGCACGGCGAGCTGCAGCTCGCGATACGAGCGCGATAGCACCGATTCATCGACGCCGAAACGGGGCGCAAGGCCCAGCAACTCAAAGTGATTTTTTCGGAGCGCGTCCATGAACTTGGGATCGACCGGGAGACGCGAGGCCCTGCCGCGCGCCCCGCACGGACCGGCGACCCACGCAATGCGGCATCAGACCTGGAAGGACTCCCCGCAGCCGCACTCGGCCTTCACGTTCGGGTTATTGAACTTAAACCCTTCGTTCAAACCCTCGCGAACGAAATCAAGCTCGGTACCGTCAAGGTACGCCAGGCTCTTGGGATCGATAAACACCTTCACTCCGTGACTTTCGAACTGAAGGTCTTCCCCCCGGGTGTCGTCCGCGTATTCAAGCTTGTAGGCAAGACCCGAGCACCCGGTCGTGCGAACGCCCAGACGCAGGCCAACGCCCTTGCCCCGCCTTTCAATGTAGCGCGTGACGTGACGCGCAGCCGCCTCAGTCAACGTGACCGCCATCGTCAGTACCTCAGGCCGCCTTCTGCTCGGAGGTCGCCACCTCAGCGCCGCCGTGCTTGCTGCGATAGTCATCGATAGCCGCCTTGATCGCGTCTTCCGCAAGAATCGAGCAGTGAATCTTCACGGGTGGCAAGGCGAGTTCCTGGGCGATGTCACTGTTGCGAATCGTCGCTGCCTGGTCGAGGGTCTTGCCCTTCACCCACTCGGTTACCAGGGACGACGAGGCAATAGCCGATCCACACCCGTAGGTCTTGAAGCGCGCATCTTCGATCACGCCCTGATCATTGACACGGATCTGCAGCTTCATGACATCCCCGCATGCAGGCGCACCCACCATACCGGTCCCCACACTGGGATCATCCTTGTCGAGCGACCCGACGTTACGTGGGTTTTCGTAGTGGTCGACCAC
>JBIKMC010000135.1:0-8894 GCA_044359405.1 Burkholderiaceae bacterium | reverse complement strand
CAGCCGGTTGCTGGCCCAACGTCTGATCGGATATACCGATCGTCATCACCGTCCTGATGCCGTCGCGTTACTGGCGCTGGTCGCTCCGCCCGCTGAACCCGTGATCGATGCCGGACAGATTCAGGCGTCTGATGGGCTGCCCTATCCGTTTTTTCTGGCGCACACGCTGGATCTTGCGCCCGAGCAGCTCGGCGAGACCGGCGACTGGCTGGCGGAGTGGAAATGGGATGGTATTCGGGCCCAGTTGGTGTGCGATACCGACCAGATCTGCATCTGGTCGAGGGGTGAAGAGCTGGTCACCGCTCGTTTTCCGGAGATTGCCGCCGCCGCAATGAAACTGCCGGCAGGGCTCACCCTCGATGGAGAGCTGGTCGGATGGCGCGAGGACAGCGACACACCGCTGGGCTTTCAGGCCCTGCAGACGCGCATTGGGCGTCGCCAGCTCAGTGCGCGCATGCTCTTGCAGACGCCCATACGCTTTGTGGCCTTTGACCTGTTGCGCGAGCGGGGGATTGACATCCGCACGCTGCCACTGCGTGAGCGCCGCTCGCGGCTGGGCGCGCTGCTCGAGCCGGCCGATGGCCCCTTGCGCATGTCCCCCGGGCTTCAAGCGGATGACTGGACAGGCCTTGCGCGTCTGCGCATGCAGGCACGCGCGGCAGGTGCCGAAGGGTTGATGCTTAAACGCCTGCGCTCGTCTTACGGTCTGGGTCGTACGCGCATCGACGGCGAGGTCTGCTGGTATAAGTGGAAGCTGGATCCCTACACGGTGGATGCGGTCCTGCTGTATGCACAGCGCGGGCACGGTCGTCGGGCAGGCCTTTACACCGACTACACCTTTGCTGTCTGGGATGAGGGCACCGACGGCCAGCGCCGGCTGCTGCCATTCGCCAAAGCCTACTCTGGACTGACCGATGCCGAGATCCGCGAGGTGGACGCTGTGGTTCGCCGCACGACGCTCGACAAATTCGGCCCGGTCCGAAGCGTGACCCCCACCCTGGTGTTCGAGATCGCCTTCGAAGGCATTCAGGCCTCAGGCCGGCACCGTGCCGGCCTGGCCGTGCGCTTTCCCCGCATACTGCGCTGGCGACGCGACAAGACGGTTAGCGAAGCTGACAGTCTTGCGACGCTGCGCAGTATGCTGCGCTGAGTGTTCAGTCGCGCCGGATCAGGGACAGAAACTCGCGGCGCAGGGCGTCTGACTTCAGGAAGCTGCCCCGCATGATGGATGAGGTCATCGAGCTCTCATCCTTGACGCCGCGCCAGTGCATGCAGAAATGGTCGGCCTCCATCACCACCGCCAGGCCGTCGGGCTTCAAAAGCGACTCCAGTTTGTCGGCCAGCATCTTCACGGCCTCTTCCTGAATCTGCGGCCGGCTCATGACCCAGTCGGCCACCCGCGCGTACTTGGACAGGCCGATGAGATTGGATTGTGCATTGGGCAGCACACCGATCCAGATTTTGCCCAGGATGGGGCACAGGTGGTGCGAACACGCCGAGCGCACCGTGATCGGGCCCACGACCAGCAACTCGCTCAGGCGCTCGACATTGGGAAACTCGGTGACCTTGGGCATGGGCTCAAAGCGACCCCGGAAGACTTCGCGCAAGTACATCTTGGCGACCCGGCGCGCGGTGTCCTGGGTGTTGTGATCGTTGGTGGTATCGATCACCAGTGACTCAAGCAAAGCCTGAACCCGCTCGGCCACCTCTTTTTGCAGGGTCTCCCGCTCAAGATCAGAGCGGATGAATTCGGCAATGTTGTCGTTGGCATGAAAGCGCTGGCCGGCAGCCCGGATGCGCTCGCGGATGACTTCCGACATGGGTCGGCCGTCGGGTTGACTCTCGAGTGCATCAGCACGGGAGCGGGCGGTTTTGCGCGGCAGGGACTTGACGTTGGAGGACTGGCTCATTGTTGTAGGCTCCCGGGAGGGGTTACTGCTGTGACGGTTGCCGCCAGGACAACCGGGTCAAGCACAATGCGTTAAAAACGCGGTAGGCGCTTGAAAGACCTTGTGGCACTCCCCAGTAAGTTCAAGTCACAACCCTACGCCGAAGCGGGGGGTTGCGTCGAGTGGCCAAGTCAAACGGCGTTACGGGCTGGAAACGGCCGATAGCGAGCGACCACTTTCATCAGGATGATCAGGACATGGCTGTCGCGCTTGTGGGGGTTGACTTCAGTGCTACGCCGACGAGGGCCAAGCCGATTACGGTGGCGCACGCATACTGGTGCAAGGACGGTGGCTTATCGGCCGTGCACGTCGAACGTCTGCAGACATTGCCTAGATTGGATGACTTTGAGCGCCTGCTCAGTCAGCCGGGCCCCTGGGTGGGTGGCTTCGATTTTCCCTTTGGTCTGCCTCGCGAACTGGTGCGGGCCATGGGCTGGCCCCTGCAGTGGCCAGCGCTCATTCAGACCTTCAGCGCCCTGCCCAGACCCGATCTTCGCGACCGGTTTCGCGCCTTCTGTGCCGCCCGGCCGGCGGGAGGCAAGTTCGCGCACCGAGCCACCGATCGACCCGCTGGTTCGTCGCCGTCCATGAAATGGGTGAACCCGCCTGTGGCATGGATGCTTCATGCTGGGGCGCCGCGTCTATTGAAAGCGGGTGTTCACATTCCTGGACTTTTCGAGGGCGATCCAGGGCGGGTGGCGTTGGAGGCCTACCCGGGCCTGGTGGCGCGTTCAATTACCCGCGATTCGTACAAGAGTGATGATCGTGCCCGCCAGAACGCAGCCCGCGCCAGCGCTCGGCAGAAGATCATGCAGGCGCTGACAGCGGGGGAGCATTGTCTGGGTGTGCCGGTTCGATGGGCGCGTCCGGTGCGCGAGCAGCTCGATGACGATCCGCGCGGTGACTGGCTCGATGCGGTGCTGTGCGCGGTTCAGGCTGGCTGGGCGCAGGCTTCTGGGCCCGGCTGGGGGCTACCGACCGACGTCGATCCCCTGGAGGGCTGGATCGTGGGTGCAAAGCCCTCCGCGAGCGCGGCAAGCGGCTAAGATCGCGGCTTCGCTGCAGCCCCGGGATCGTCCTGGGGTGATCAACTCTGAACCTTAGCCGATCAACGGAGAAGCGCCTTGAAGCGTTCGTCCCTGCGTCTGGATGCCGTCGAAACGCCCATCATTCCAACAATTGCCGCGCTGGTTCGCGAGCATCCGGGCACGATCTCGCTCGGCCAGGGCGTGGTCAGCTATGGCCCGGACGAGGCCTGGTTGCGCGCTCTGCCCGACCTGATGGCCGAAGCCAGCCTCAACCGGTATCAGGCGGTCGATGGTATCGCGCCGCTGATCGAGGCGATTGCCGCCAAGCTGCGTGACGAGAACGGCATCGTGCTGGGCGCCGATTCGCGCGTCATGGTCACCGCGGGCAGCAATAGTGCCTTCCTGAATGCGGTACTGGCAGTGGGCGATGCGGGTGATGAGTTCATCCTGCCGGTGCCTTATTTCTTCAATCAGGAAATGGCCGTGCGCATGGCTGGCTGTGTGCCAGTCTGTGTGCCGACGCTGGCCAACTATCAGCTTGACCTGCAGGCCATTGAGCGGGCCATCACGCCCCGAACCCGGGCCATCATCACGGTATCGCCCAACAACCCCTCAGGCGCCGTCTATCACGAAAGTGATCTGCGAGTCGTCAACGCGCTGTGCGCACGACACGGGATTTATCACTTCAGCGACGAGGCCTACGAGCACTTCACCTTTGATGACGCGCGTCACTTCTCGCCGGGCAGTATCGCCGGAGCGGCGAGCCATACGTTGACGTTTCACTCCTTCTCGAAGGCGTTCGGATTGGCCAGCTGGCGCGTGGGCTACGTGGTTTATCCCGCCGACCTTGCGCAGACCATGAGCAAGGTGCAGGACACCAACCAGATCTGTGCCCCGGTCGTGTCTCAGTTGATGGCGGTGCAGGCGCTCAAGGCTGGGCGCACCTGGCTTGCGCCCCGCCTGGCCGCTCTGGGTAAGGTTAGAAGCCGGGTTCATGAGGCGCTCGCCACTTTGGGTGATCAGATTGAGTTTCCGCGCACTCAGGGCGCCTTCTATGTGCTGATGAAACTACCTGGGGTGCCCGACCCTCTGGCCTTCTCCAGGGCAATGGTGAGCAGGCACCGCGTCGCGGCCATTCCGGGGTTCGCCTTCGGTTTCACTGACACGGCAGCGGCCAACTATCAGCGCCTGTCGTTTGGCGCCCTGGACGAGAACAGTGCCGCCCAGGGGGTCGAGCGCTTCATCGCCGCAGTACGTGACTGGTACGGTCCGTGATTGGGGCGGGCCTGGATCAGGCGCGGCTACAGGCCTGGTTCGCGGCGCGCCACTGGCAGGCTTTTGACTTTCAATCCGAGGTCTGGACACACGCTCAGGCCGGTCGAAGTGGGCTGCTGCACGCAGGCACGGGTACGGGCAAGACGTATGCGGTCTGGTTCGGAGCCCTGCTTCGCGCTTGTGCGCAGGCCAACCGTGGGTTGACAAGGCCGCTTGATCCCACTTCGGACAGCGGCGGTTCGGTGTCGCGATCATCCCTGGCTGGGGCCGATCGCGGCCGACTGCAAGTGCTCTGGATCACGCCGATGCGAGCGCTGGCTGCTGACACGGTCTCAGCCCTTGCGCAGCCGCTAGCCGACCTGGGCTTGAACTGGTCGGTCGAGCTGCGTACCGGCGACAGTTCTGCCCGGGATCGTGCGCGGCAGACGCGGCGCATGCCACAGGCGCTGGTGACCACGCCGGAAAGCCTCATGCTGCTGCTGGCCAGAGCCGATGCCGCCGAGGTCTGTTCGGGCTTACGCGCCGTGGTGGTCGACGAGTGGCATGAGTTGCTGGGCAACAAACGCGGCGTGCAGGTGCAGCTTGGCCTGGCCCGGCTGCGGCGGCTTGCACCCGGTCTGGTCACCTGGGGCTTGAGCGCCACCTTGGGTGATGTCGAGCATGCACTGGAGGCACTCATACCGTCGGGTGATGGCGTCTGCATACGTGCCCAGTCCGATCGTATGCCGTTGCTTGATGTGTTGTTGCCGCCCAAACCCAGTCGATTCGCGTGGGCGGGTCATCTGGGCGCCAGCATGTTGCCTGCGGTGGTTCAGCAGCTCGAGGCAAGCGCAACGGCGCTGCTGTTCTGCAATACCCGCGCGCAGGCCGAGCTCTGGTATCAAATGTTGCTGGAGGCTAAGCCAGACTGGGCAGGGCTGATTGCCCTGCACCACGGCTCGCTCGATATCGAGGTTCGCCGATGGGTTGAGACCGCGCTCAAACAGGGTGCGCTACGCGCGGTGGTGTGTACTTCTAGCCTTGATTTGGGCGTGGATTTTGCGCCGGTCGAACGGGTGTTGCAGTTGGGTAGCGCCAAGGGCGTGGCGCGGCTGTTGCAGCGCGCGGGTCGTTCTGGTCATCGGCCCGGCGCGCAGCCCAGGCTCACGCTGGTACCCACACATGCGCTTGAGCTGCTTGAGGCGGCGGCCGCAGCCGATGCGGTTGCCCAGCAGCTCATCGAGCCAAGACGATCGCCTCAAGCGCCCCTGGACGTGCTGGTTCAGCACCTTGTCAGTATTGCGCTGGGATCGGGCTTCACGCCCGAGGCGATGCTGGCTGAAGTGTGTCAGACCCATGCTTATCGAGCAATGAGCTCGCAGGACTGGCAGTGGGCTTTGGATTTTGTCAGCCATGGCGGCGATAGTCTGCGCGCTTACCCACAGTATCGGCGGGTACAACCAGACGCGCACGGCGTGTGGCGGCTGACCGATCCTCAGCTGGCGCGCCGGCATCGGATGTCAGTGGGCACCATCGTGGCCGATTCGTCCATGCGGGTGAAGTTTCTGCGTGGCGCTGAACTGGGCACCGTTGAAGAAGGCTTTATCGCGCGGCTCAAACGCGGCGACTGCTTTCTGTTTGCTGGGCGGCTGCTCGAGCTGATTCGCGTGCATGAGATGACCGCGTGGGTCCGTCTGGCCAAAAGCGCAAAGCCAGCCGTTGCCCGCTGGAATGGCGCTCGTATGCCGCTATCTTCACAACTGGCAGATGCGGTGCTCGCGCGCCTGGAGGCGTGTGCCGAGGGACGGTTTGAGGGGGTCGCGATGAAGGCGGTGCGCCCTTTGCTGCAGCTGCAGATGAGCTGGTCGCGATTGCCGGGCGCTGGCCATCTGCTGATTGAGTTTATGCAGTCACGTGATGGCCACCACGTGTTCATCTATCCCTTCGCCGGCCGTCAGGCCAATCTGGGACTGGCTGCTCTTCTGGCCTGGAGGATCGCCCAGCGCGCGCCCATTACGTTCTCGATGGCGGTCAATGATTACGGGCTGGAACTGTTAAGCCCGACGCCGCTCGCGATGACGTTGTTTGATGATTCTGCCTTGTACGACCCGGCTGGGCTCGCCCACGATCTTACGCAGAGCGTGAACGCGGCAGAGCTCGCGCGACGGCACTTTCGCGAGATTGCGCGGGTGGCGGGACTGGTTTTTCAAGGGTATCCCGGTGAGGCGCGCACCGGGCGCGCATTGCAGGCATCGGCTGGCCTTTTTTATGATGTCTTTCGCCAGCATGATCCGGAAAATCGTCTGCTGCGCCAGGCCCATGCCGAAGTCCTGTCGCGCGAGCTTGATCTGGAGCGCATCGCCGACACACTGGGGCGTGTGCGCCAGGCTCCGGTCGTTCGGGTCGAGCTTAAAAGGCCCAGCCCATTTGCCTTCGCGCTCATGGTTGAGCGCCTGCGCGAAACGCTTAGCACCGAGTCGCTGCAGACTCGTATCGAGCGGATGGTGAGCGTGCTGGATGCTCAGGCCCAGGCCGAGGTGACCGTCGGCACGCGGGCGCACCTGCGGGCTGAGCGGCAGCGGGCTGGGTAGCGATCAATGATGCGTGATGAGGCAGGTGTGATGATGGGTCGATTCACTCAGGCCCTTGCGCCGGGTGCGCGACGCATCGAGCTGGCCGGCGAGCCGCTTGATCTTCTGCCGCAGCGCGCCGCCTTCCATGGCCCGACGGCGACCCTGCTGGTGGCCGATGTCCATTTGGGCAAAGCTGCGAGCTTTCGGGCCCTGGGCGTACCGGTTCCTGCTGGAACAACGCAGAGCACCCTGCATCGACTTGAAGCGCTGGTGAGGGGGCTGTCCGCGCGCACCCTGATTATTCTGGGCGATCTACTGCACAGTGACCAGGCGCATCAAGCGGGCGTTGTACAGGCCCTGGCGCACTGGCGGCGGCGCCATCCTGGGCTCTTGATGAAGCTGGTGCCGGGTAATCATGATGCCCGGGCCGGCGCGCTGGCTCAGGACGCGGGCGTTGAGGTTTTGCCGATACCGGCGCACCTGGGGCCGTGGCGGCTATTGCATGAGCCCGATGAGGACGAAGCCAGCGCTGCGTGGATTGCCGGGCATGTGCATCCGGTGCACGGGCTTAAGACCCGCGGTGACCGGCTGCGCCTGCCAGCCTTCTGGCGCGCGGGCTCTGGGCTGGTGCTGCCCGCGTTCGGGGACTTCACGGGCGGCTGGGCGATTCCAGCCCCCAGTGCCCGAAATAGCTTCGTCACCGATGGCGCACGGGTTTACAGCCTCAGCCTTCGCGCGCCTGGGTAGCCCACTGCGTCATGGCCGCGCGCAGGATGGCGGCATCATTGGCCAACACCAGCATGTCAAAGCCGACGCGACGCATATCGGCAGCCATTTCGGCGCTGGTGCAGAAAATGCCGGTCATCTTGCCTGCGGCACGCGCGCTGGCCAGGATGCGCTCGAGCGCGGGCGCCAGCGGGGCTTCACGCCACTTAACGGGCGGTACACTGCCCAGCGAAATACTGAGGTCAGCCGGCCCGACGAAGACACCATCAAGTCCTTCGACGGCGCAGATAGCGTCCAGGTTCTTGAGCGACTGTGGCGTTTCAATCATGCCCCAGGTAACGATCGTTTCATTGGCCTTGAACCAATAGTCTGAGCCGCCATAGAGCAGGCCCCGCGTCGGACCATGCGAGCGCGTACCCTGTGGAGGGTAGCGGCAGGCCGCCACGAAACGACGAGCATCCTCGGCGTCCTCGATGAGTGGACAGATGACCGAGTAGGCGCCGGCATCGAGCAGCTTGCCAATTTCTGCGAAGTTGTTACCCGAACATCTGACCATAGGCATGGCCGGCGTGGCCGAGATCGCCTGCAGCATGGGTAGTGCCGCGTCGAGGTAAATGGGGCCATGTTGAAGGTCGAGCGTGACGGCATCGACGCCGCTATGGCCAATGACCTCGGCCGCGTAGCTGCTGGCAAATGACATCCAGGCCACGACGGCCGGCTTTTTCTGGGCGAACAGTTCGCGCAGTCGATTGGGACGCATGATGTCTCCCGGGTTGGTGAGTTGTTATGGGTTTGTGGTGCTGCACCTTGTGGGCGCAGCATAACCCACCGGTCCTTGTGAGTCCCGCCAGGGACTGCCGAACCCTATCGCCAGATCAGGGCGCTGTTCCGGAAACCTGGTTGCGTACCTCCTGGGCTGTAGAGACAGCCTCTGCGCTGACCTTGAAGTGCGAGGGCACCTCAACGCCAGCGCGATGGAAGGCGAGGTTGATCCGCTTGAGAAATTCGCGCCGCACCCGCCACTGCTCGAGCGGCCGCACCTTGATGCGACAGCGCACGGTCATGCTCAGATCGGACCAGCTTTCGATGCCGGAGATTTCCAGATCGTCGGTGATGGCGCCCGCGAAGCTTGCGTCAGCGCGCAGTTCGGCGGCCACGTCGCGCATCATGGCAAAAAGGCGCTCGACGTTTTCGCGGTAAAAGACGGCTACCTCGATCACGGCAAAGGCGAACTCGGTCGAGTGATTGGTGACGGTTGTGATGAGTCCGTTGGGCACGTAGTGAACGCCACCGTCGTACGAGCGCAGTTTGGTACGGCGCAGGGTCAGGTTCTCGACCACGCCTGTTTTGCCAGCGATCTCGAC
>JBIKMC010000134.1:0-8901 GCA_044359405.1 Burkholderiaceae bacterium | reverse complement strand
GCCCATGTTCAAGCGCATGCGCGGCGATATGGATATCAACTGCGGAGAGGTCATCGACGGTACCCGCAATCTTGATCAGATGGGTGAGGAGATTTTTCAGTTCATGTTGCAGGCGGCCTCCGGCGAGAAATCATGCAGCGAGTCGCTCGGTGTGGGCGAAAATGAATTCGTCCCCTGGCAGATTGGCGTGTTGTCCTGAGTCAGGCACCGGAGTCACGCCGTGAAACGCATTCTGGTCATCGTGCCCTTCGCCATGTCCGCCGAAAATCTGGCCCTTCGTCGCGCACAACTGGACAGCCTCAAACTTCCTGATGATGTTCTGTTTGATTACCGCCCGGTCAAGGCGGGTCCGGTCAATTACTCCAGCCACCATGATTTCGTGCTGGCCGATGTCTCGATCTTTGAGGCTGGCTGTAAGGCTGCTGACGAGGGTTACCACGCGGTTTGCATCGACACCATGAGCGACTCCGGGGTGGCGGCCCTGCGCTCGGTTCTGCGAATTCCGGTCTTTGGTCCAGGCAAAAGTTCGATGCTGGCCGCGCTGATGCTCGGTGATCGTTTCTCCATCATCACCATGGCCAGCCGCTGGAAGCCGCTCTATAAAAAGGCCCTTGATGAACTGGGTATGCATCACAAGTGCGCCTCAGTGCGGGCGATCGAGGTGCCACCCGACAACCAGTCGCTACTGGCCGGCAAGCAAGAGGACGTGTTTCCACTGCTTGAGCAGGCGGCTCTGCGGGCGGTCAAGGAAGACGGCGCTGATGTGCTGATTTTGGGCTCAACCACCATGCACCAGGCGCACGCCTGGCTCGCTCCTCGGCTGAGCGTACCGCTTATCAATCCAGGTCCGCTCAGCTATCAGATGGCACTCGCATCGCTCTCGCTGGGGCTTGCGCACAGCAGCACCGCTTACCCGGCGCCCATGCATCCTCGGCTCGACATGCTGCAGACGATGCTGGCGGCCGCCCAGTCGGGGCCGCACTCGTAAGCGATGGCTCGGGTGCGCAACCCGGGCGATCGCCCCGCGCGCTCAACTTCAGCGATCAACCCGCGCGCGGCGCTTGCGCCAACAGGCGGCACCACTCCGACCAGGCCAGCGCCGCTGCCTGTGACCCGGGCCGATCGCGTCCCAACGCAAGAGTGGCCTCAAGTACTGCGTCGCAGTGCCCAGCCGGCCACACCCGCCCCGTGAGCTCGAGAAATTTGGCCCGTAGCTCAGTGCGCGTATAGGGCGACGCATCATCGCCACGGTTGACACCCGCCTGCGCCTGAAGACAGGTACCGTCACGCAGATGAATACGAACCTGCGCGGGTCGTTCATACGGCAGCCGTGTCGTCATCGCGGGATCTTCGCGTACCGACACCCTTGCGGCCAACGCCAGGGTCTGCGGATCGCGCAAGGCCTCCCAGGTAAAGCTGCCCAGACCGCTCGACCCACGCACGATTCGGGTGGCCAATGCAAACGGTACTGAAAACTTGGCGGCCAAGGTGTTGCGCGGTGCAGGGTCGTCCAACTCGGCGGCCAAATTGTAGGTGGCGACCTCGATCCGGTCGATCTGGTCCGGCGCAGGCAAACCGCGTTCATCGGCCAGCATGTCGAGCGCGTCAAGCGTGCCGTGGTTGTAGCGACAGCATGAATGTCGCTTGAAGTAATTTTGGCTGATATGCCACTCGCTTCCCAGTCCTCGAACCAGGGCCGCCTCATCAAGCGAATCCGAAACCACCTGACCGAACACCGAGGCGATGCCGGCGCGTTCGCCACTGAAGCCTGACTCGGTCAGATCAAGCGCCAGCAGCCCGTTTCGGTTGGCAAGCCCCGCGTAAACATTGCGCACCAGGCCGCCCTCCAGCATGGTCCGTTTGGAGCTGGCGGTGGTAAGCGAGGTGGCGATATTAAGCGTCTCGGCAAGAGCGGGCCCGGTGAGCCCAGCCACCTTGGCGCACGCAGCCGCGGCGCCCACCGTCCCCCAGGTGCCATGGGGGTGCATGGCCGACCGCAACCGGCTGGCCGCGCCAATGCGAGAGCCAATCTCGTATCCCACCAGAACGCCCATCAGGAATCGATCGGCGGACAGGTTGCGGTCCTGGCACACAGCCAGCGCCGCCGGAATGACATGAACCGCCGGATGTCCACGCGAGAAGCGATTGCCTTCATCCATCTCCAGAAAGGTGCCTGCCGTGCCGTTGATCAGCGCCGCGGTATCCGGTAGAGCGCTCAGCCCCAGCCCTGGCAGCACAGCGGGCCCCGCGTGGCGACGCAAACGCCGGCTAAGGCTTGAAACCTCGGGTTCGGCAGACCCAGCAACGATGGCAGCCATGGTGTCGGCGAGCACCCATGCCAGTTGTTCTGTCACCGAGCTGGGCAGCTCGGACCATTGCAGAGGGGCGAAGAAGTCGCTCAGTTGCTGCGTGCTGTCGTTCATGCGCGAAAACCTCGTTGAAAACTCGCATGATCTTAAAACGTCCAGAGAACCGCCACACCCCGCCCAGGGGCCTTTGTTGACAGCGCTCGTCGACGTGCTCATGCTCCCGGCTGAATTTTTGCGATATTGCCCCATTGTTCCATCAATAGGTCCATTGCCTCACATGCCTGGCTTTCCATCCATCGCCTCAGTCGAGATGCCGCTACCCAAGTATCACCGGGTTTATCTGGTGCTGCGCGAACAGCTTCTCGATGGCCGTTTTGATGCCGGCATGCCCTCCGAAATCCATCTGGCTCGCGATTTCGGGGTTGGCAGGGTCACGGTGCGGCGGGCACTGCAGCATCTGGCTGATGAGCAGCTTATCCGACGCGAACCGGGTCGCGGCACCCATCCCATCAAGCGCGCAAAGACCGATATGGGCGACAGCGTCAATCCGTCGGGCGGGCGTCTCACCGGGCTGATGGACAGCATTGTTGAAACCAGCCGCCGCACCCGGGTCAGGCTGGTCGAGCTCAAGCTTCAGACAGCGCCCGCGCCCGTCGGTGAAGCCCTGGCATTACATCACGAGGCACAGGTCTGGAAGGTCGTGCGCGTTCGCAGCATGGGGCGAGAACCCGTCTCGTTCATCACGGCCTACGTGCCGCAATCCGTGTTGCAGCGACCGCGCCGCGAGGAGCTTCGCCGGCAACCGCTACTCGAACTGATGGTGCGGTACGGGATCACGCCAGGGCGCACCTACCAGACGGTGAGTGCCCGCCAGGCTGACTCAACCGTTGCCACTCACCTCGATATTGCCGTTGGCAGTGCGCTGCTTGAGGTCGAGCGCGTGGTGTACGACCAACAAGGGCGCCCGGTTCAATGGCTTCATGGTCTCTACCGTCCCGAACGCTACGCGTATCACCTGGACATTTCGCGCGATGGTGAGGTCAAGGCCTCAATCTGGAGTGATGATGATGCCAGCCGCTGACAGACCGCCCCAGACACTCGCTCAGAAGTTGATAGCCCGGGCCACCGGAAGGGCTGCCGTCACGGTCGGCGAGGTGGTCACCTGCACGGTCGATCTGGCTATGTTTCACGACTCATCCGGCCCGCGTCGCCTCAAACCCATGCTGGCCGAGCTGGGCGTGGGCCCAAAAGACCCATCGCGTCTGGTTCTGGTGATGGACCACTATGTACCCGAGCAGGACGATGAGTCCCGTCGCATCGTTCGAATCGCGCGTGAAGCAGCCCAGGAATGGGCTCTGCCACGGGCTAACGTCATCGATAGCGAAGGTATTTGCCACGTCGTGCTTCCCGAGCGCGGTCACCTCAGGCCCGGCATGTTCTGCGTGGGCGGTGACTCGCATTCGCCCACGGGTGGTGCTTTCGCCAGTTACATGTTCGGCATCGGTGCCACCGAAATGCTGGGCGTGGTTGTGACCGGTGAGATCTGGGTGCAGGTCCCGCGCACCATTCGCATGGTCTGGCAAGGCCATCTGCAGCCTGGCGTCAGCGCCAAAGACATGATGCTGCACATGATTGCGCGCTTCGGCATGAACGGCGGCGAATATCAGGCGGTTGAATTCGCAGGGCCTGCGGTGCAGGCCCTGTCGATGCAGGAACGCATGACCCTGTCCAACATGAGCGCCGAGCTGGGCGCGCAGGCGGGCATCATCGCAGCCGACCAGACCACGGTGGACTACCTGACGGCGGCTGGCGTCACCCCTGAGCAACTTGAGGGCTGGGCGCAATGGCATACCGACGACGACGCGCCGCTGACCCAGCATGAATTCCTGGCCGACCGGCTGGCGCCACAGGTTGCCGCGCCCTTCAGTCCCGCCCGTTCGGCGCCGGTCACCGAATTCGATCAGGTGAAACCGGACATCGCATATATCGGTGCCTGCACCGGTGCCAAACTCGATGATCTGCGTGCCGCCGCCCAGGTGCTGCGCGGACGCAAGGTGGCTCCTGGTGTGCGGCTGATGATCGCGCCGGCCAGTCTGCGCGAACAGCAGCAGGCACAGGCCGAAGGCGTCATGCAGGTGCTCATCGACGCAGGCGCACAGGTACTGGCCAACAGTTGTGGTGCCTGCGCGGGCTATGGCGGCGTGTTCGATGCCGACAGTACGGTCATTTCGAGTACGGCCCGCAACTTCCGTGGGCGTATGGGTCCAGCCAGTGTTCAGGTTTATCTGGGTTCGCCCTACACCGTAGCCGCCTCGGCTCTGCGCGGCCGCATCACCGACCCTCGCGAGGTGCTGGGATGAGCACAGATGTAACGACAGGACGTGTATGGCGGGTCGGTGCTGACATCGATACCGATGTTCTGGCGCCCGGTGCCTGGATGAAACATGGCATCGACGTCATCGCACAGCATTGTCTTGAGGCCGTGCGCCCTGACTTCGCCTCAGGCGTCTCAGACGGTGACCTGCTGGTGGCTGGGCCAAACTTCGGAATCGGCTCCTCGCGCGAACAGGCTGCCGGTGCCCTGCGCGAGCTTGGTCTGGCAGCCGTGGTCGCGCCCTCTTACAGCGGACTTTTTTTTCGCAATGCCTTCAATCTGGGTCTGCTGCTGCTCACGTGCGAACAGGCTGAATCCATGGGCGAAGGCGAACGCTGGCAGGTCGCGTTCGACCCCCAATTGGGCCCGCCCCGCCTGCAGGGTCCTGATGGCCGCGCGCTTCTCTGCAATCCCATACCCGGCTTTCTGCTCGACATGGTTCGCGCCGGAGGTCTGCTGCAACTTCTTAAACAACGCTACGCCCGTCCCTCCCATGCCTGATTCAAACCCAGTAAAAACTCCTCTGGATGCGGTAACCCTGGCAGTGCTCAAGGGTCGACTCGAACAGGTGGCTGACGAAATGGATGCCACGCTTTACCGCACAGCCTTCAATCCCATCATCGCCGAGGCCCATGACGCCTGCCACGGTTTGTACGACGCGCGCACGGGCGACACGCTGGTGCAGGGCAAATCGGGCCTGCCCGTCTTCGTCGGTGCAATGTCGTTCGCAGTGCGCGCTGCGATGGCCGCCGCCGGTACGCGTGGCGGCATGCGAGATGGCGACGTCTGGCTCTTCAACGACCCCTACGAGGGCGGCACACATGCCAGCGATTTCAAGCTGGTTCGGCCGGTCTATCGTAATGGTCACCTGTTCTGCTTTCTGGCGTCGGCGGCACACTGGCACGATGTCGGTGGCGCGGTACCCGGCAACTACAATCCAGCCGCCACCGAGTGCTGGCAGGAAGCCGTACAGATTCCTCCCGTGCGTATCGTGCGCAATCATCAGATGGACGAAGACGTATTGGCCATTTTGCGCGCCAATACGAGACTCCCCGACAGCATGTGGGGCGATCTGAACGGACAACTGGCCGCCCTTGAGCTGGGTGCCCGCCGTCTGGCTGACCTGCTCGACGAAGTGGGAGATACCCGTATCGAGCAGGCACTTGCCGAGCTGCGAGCACGTGCCGACCGTTTGATGCGCGCTCACGTGCGTGAGCTGCCAGACGGCCGCTACAGCTTTAGCGACGTGCTCGACAATGATGGCGTCACCGACGAGCTGCTCACGATTGCCCTCGATATGAGCATTGAGGGTGACCAGCTCACGCTCGACTTCTCCCGAACCTCGCCCCAATGTGCCGGCCCGGTCAACATCTCGCGAGCGACCGCGGTAGCGGCCTGCTATGTGGCGCTCAAGCATGTGTTTCCGGATGTGCCGGCCAACGCGGGGGTGCTCGACGCCGTGAAGTTCATCATGCCCGACGGCATGCTCATCACCGCCTCGCGCCCACGCCCGGTAGGCGGCTACACCGAGACCATTCTGCGCATGATCGACGTGGTCTTCAGCGCCACCGCACAGGCCGATCCCAAACGGGCGGTCGCCCATGCGTACGGCACGATCAATGCGCTGTCGATCGCCGGTCATCGCAGCGACCCGCGCCGCAAGGGTCAGCGCTGGGTCATGTTCAGTTTTTTTGGCGGCGGTCATGGCGGCCACAGCGAGGGGGACGGTCTGTCACACGGCAATGCCCCCATCTCGACCGCCACCATCCCGCCGCTTGAAATTCTCGAGGCCGCCTACCCGGTGCGATTCACCCAGTGGGCGCTGCGCGACGGCTCAGCTGGTGCGGGCGAGTATCGCGGCGGGCTCGGTGCCGTCTATGAGATTGAGTTGCTCGAAGACGGTGCCGAGGTCTTCATCTTCGGCGAGCGCGGCCGCTCACCCCCAAAGGGCATCGCAGGAGGCGGCGATGCCAAGGCCAATGTCTTCGAGTACCAGAACAACGGGCAGTGGTTGCGTCCGCCCATGGTTTCAAAGATGCGCGGTATTCATATCAAGCGGGGAGAGCGTGTGCGCCTGCTCACGCCAGGCGGCGGCGGCTGGGGTGAGTCGGCACGCCGAGACCCGACCAGGCTTGCCCGTGACTCGATGCTGGGCTACACCGATGCTGGCCGTGACATTGAGGCAGACGCCGGCCCGAGCGCAGTTCAGCCGGCAGGAGTACGGCGATGAATCCGACAAGCATGACCAGCGCTGGCCGCACGGTGATCGGCGTTGACGTAGGCGGCACCTTCACCGATCTTTTCATCCTGGACGAAGCGGCTGGCACAGCCCGTATCGTCAAGGTTCCATCCACACGCGGCGAAGAGGCGCGAGGCTTCATCAACGGCATCATTCAGGCTGCGGGCGCCGCCTCCGCAGACGCGAACCATGCTGCGACATCGGTCGCCACCATCGTGCACGGCACCACGGTGGGCACCAATGCGCTGCTCGAGCGTAAAGTCGCTACGACCGGCATCATCACCACGCGTGGATTTCGCGACGTACTCGAAATGCGACGACGCGACCGGCCACGTACATGGGGTCTACGCGGCGAATTCACGCCCATCGTGTCACGAAACCTACGACTCGAAGTTGATGAACGCGTGCTCGCCGATGGCAGCATTCACACGCCCGTCAATCTCGACCAGGTTCGGTCCCAGGCTCGTGCACTGCTCGATGCGGGTTGCACGGCAGTCTGCGTGTTCTTCATCAACGCATACGCCAATCCGGCCAATGAGCGAGCGGCGGTGCAAGCGGTGCGCGAAATCTGGCCCAATGCCAGCGTGACGGCAGCCACTGAGGTACTTCCCGAGATCCGCGAATTCGAGCGCTTGTCCACAGCCACCCTCAACGCTGCGCTGCAGCCCGTGGTGGGCAGCTACCTTGCCCGACTCGACGGCGATCTTCGTGCGCACGGCTTCGCGGGTGAACTGCTGATTGTGCAAAGCAATGGGGGCGTGATGTCGCGCGCCACCGCCTGCGAATTTCCGATCCGTACGGCTCTGTCAGGCCCCGCCGCGGGCGTTATCGCCTGCGCCGCTATCGCGCGCAGTGCCGGCTTTCCTGATCTCATCACGGGCGACATGGGCGGTACCTCATTTGACGTATCGCTGGTTGCCGACGGTCAGGCCGCACTGGCCTCTCAGACGGCCATCGAGTTCGGTCTGGTGGTGCGCTCGCCCATGATCCAGATTGAAACCATCGGCGCGGGTGGCGGCTCGATCGCTTCGGTCGACGGTGGTGGCATGCTGCAGGTTGGTCCAGAGTCAGCAGGGTCCAATCCGGGTCCTGCCTGCTACGGACGTGGCAATACCCGACCCACCGTCACCGATGCCAATCTGGTTCTCGGACGAATCGCTGCCGACCGTCCGCTGGGCGGGGGCTTGCTCAAGGCGTTCGATCTGAGCGCGGCACGCGACGCCATCGATCGGCATGTGGGTAGACCACTGGGCCTGAGCACCGAGCAGGCCGCCGAAGCCATTCTCACGGTCGCAAACGCCAAAATGGCCGGTGCCATACGGGTGGTTTCCATCGAGAGGGGCCACGATCCCCGACGCTTCGTCTACATGCCCTTCGGCGGCGGCGGCGCGCTGCACGTGTGCGCCATGATGCGCGAGGTGGGTGTGACCACGGGCCTGATTCCGCGCTATCCCGGTGTCACCTCGGCCCTGGGCTGCGTAATGGCCGATATGCGACACGATGCGGTCCAGACCCTGAATGTGGCGCTGGCCGAGCTCGACATTGCCGCCCTCAAAGAGCGCCTTGATGAGCTCGCGACAGCCTGCAGGCAGCGCCTGCAGAGCGCCGGCGTGCGGCTTGAACGAATTGAAGAGCACATCACGCTCGACATGCTTTACCTGGGACAGACGCACACTCTGAACGTGGGCATATCGCGCGACGCGCTAAGTCTAGACGGCATAAAAGTCGCCTTCGAAGCCGCCTATCAGCGCGCGTTCGGCCGCGCCCTGCATGGGCTGACCATTCGAGTCATGAACCTGCGTCATGCGATGGTGGGGGTTAGACCCAAGTTCGATCTGAGCGTGCTCGCGCCCAGGGGAGCCGGGTCAACAGCGCCGGTGGGCACGCAGTCTGTTTACCACCAGGGCCGCTGGTGGACGGCCCAGCGCTACGCCCGGCTCGAGCTTCCCATCGACGCGCGAGTGTCTGGGCCCGCAATT
>JBIKMC010000133.1:0-8934 GCA_044359405.1 Burkholderiaceae bacterium | reverse complement strand
CGAACTGCCCGACATAGTGACGGCACAGCACACTTCCGGGGTAGACCAGCTCACGTACAAAGGTGCACCAGGCGTTGATGATCACCGGCCCCTCACCCCCCGGATTAGGGCCAATACCCATCGCATCGAACCAAGCAATCCGAATAACCTCCATAAAGCGGAAGTACAGGGTGTTGTTGACATGCCCCATGGCATCCATATCGCCCCAGCGAATGGGTACCTCAAGCTGAAAAACCAGCGGGCCCGCTGGCGTGGAGTCGGCCGGCATCATGATGAGTTGCTTCTCCCCTGGGCGCACATCGAGGGTACGGTGCGCCCTCTGATCGTCGTCGGATCTTAATCGATGGTTCACTGGCTCCAGACCGGTGCCCTCTGTGTGACTGCTCAGGAACACGCCAGCCCCGGCTCAGGCGAGCTTGCCCCCGAGTTTGGCACCCCGCCCCGTTTCCGCGACAATTCCCGCCTGAGGCGCTCAAACCGTCCAACCGTTTCATGACCAAGGCGCCAGCCAATATGCGCCCGCTTGCCGGAGGAATGCCATGCAGATCGAACGCGACTCGATGCAATACGACGTGGTCGTGGTGGGCGGTGGCCCGGCGGGACTGGCTGCAGCCATTCGCCTCAAGCAGCTGGCCGCAGAGCACGGCCGCGAATGCTCCGTCTGCGTGCTTGAAAAAGGCTCAGAGATCGGCGCACACATCCTGTCGGGCGCGGTCATGGACCCGCGCGCCCTCACCGAACTCATGCCCGACTGGCAGACCCAGGGGGCTCCCCTGAAAACGGCGGTCAGCGAAGATCGCTTCATGTTTTTATCTGAAACCGGCGGCTGGCGCGTGCCCGACTGGATGTTGCCCGACTGTTTTCGCAATCACGGCAACTACGTGATCAGTCTGAGCAATCTGGTGCGCTGGCTGGGGCAGCAGGCCGAGGCGCTGGGGGTGGAAATCTATCCGGGCTTTGCCGCTTCTGAAATCCTGTTCAATGCCGATGGCTCGGTCAAGGGCGTGGCAACCGGCAATCTGGGTGTGGGCCGTGACGGTGAGCCCACCGACAATTTCCAACCAGGCATGGAACTGCATGCCAGTTACACGTTCTTCGCCGAGGGTGCGCGGGGCCATCTTGGTAAACAATTGATCGGCCAATTCAAGCTGGACGCCGGCCGCGATCCGCAAAGTTATGGCATCGGCCTGAAAGAGTTGTGGGAAATCGAACCTTCACGCTTCAAAGCCGGACTGGTCATGCACACGGCTGGCTGGCCGCTGTCCACTGACACCTACGGTGGTTCGTTTCTGTATCACCTTGAGGACAACAAGGTGGCGGTGGGCTTTGTGGTCGGACTCAACTACAGCAATCCTTACCTGTCGCCTTTCGAAGAATTTCAGCGCTACAAAACCCATCCCGCCGTGCGCAGCTTTCTTGAAGGTGGCAAACGTCTCGCCTACGGCGCACGCGCCATCACGGCAGGGGGGCTAAATTCTCTGCCGCGGCTCACCTTCCCGGGCGGCTGCCTGCTGGGTTGCGACGCGGGCCTTCTGAATGCTTCGCGTATCAAGGGCAGCCATGCTGCCATCAAGTCGGGCATGCTGGCCGCTGAGGCTGTCTATGAGGCGCTGGGCGCTGGCCGTGCAGGCGACGAGTTGCAGGCCTACACCGAATCCTTCAACGAGTCGTGGCTGCGCGAAGAACTGTATCGCGCGCGTAACTTCAAACCGGCCATGGCCAAAGGCCTGTGGATGGGCACCGCTCTGGTGGGCCTTGATCAGGTTGTGTTCAAAGGACGGGCGCCGTTTACGCTGCACACCGCAAAACCCGATCATGCCTATCTGCGACCCGCAGCCGAGTGTACGCCCATCCACTACCCTAAGCCCGACGGCAAGCTCAGCTTTGATCGGCTGTCGTCAGTATTCATCGCTAACACCAACCACGAAGAGAACCAGCCTGTGCATCTCACGCTGAAAGATGCGGCTGTCCCTGTAAGCGTAAACCTCGAGCGTTATGGCGGCCCCGAAAGCCGCTATTGCCCGGCCGGCGTGTACGAGTACGTGAAAAATGAAGACGGTTCGGATCGCCTGCAGATCAACGCTCAGAACTGCGTGCACTGCAAGACCTGCGATATCAAGGATCCAACCCAGAACATCGTCTGGGTCACCCCGGAAGGTGGCGGTGGCCCGAATTATTCGGGGATGTAAGCGCAACGCCTATTCGGTGGGGTGCGGCACACGAGTACCTGACCGGCGCCTACGCTCAATCTCAGCGCCAGTTGCGGCGGTACTTGAGCAGCGCCGCGTCATCCTCATCACGATGTCCGGCTTGGCAAGCCGCCCTGAATAAGGCAAGCGCCTGCTCGCCCAAGGGCACCGGGTAGCCATGCTCACGCGCCAACCCAGTGGCCAGCGTGAGATCTTTGGTGAGCACATGCGTTTGCGCGCGCGGTTCATAGTCGTCATCAAGCGCGCGACGCAGCCGATCATCGCCAATCCAGCTCTGGCCCGAACTGGCCGACATCAGCGCCAGCATCTGTCGCTCATCCATGCCCAGTTCGCGGGCCAGGGCCAGGCCTTCAGCAGCCGCAGCCAGGTTGATACCGGCCACCAGATTGTTAACCAGCTTGGCTTTGCTGGCATCACCATGCTGGCTTGAAATTTCGAAGCAGCGTGCGGCCATGCGATCAAGCAGCAGCTTGAGCCGCGCCAGTTGTGCGGGATCTGCGGCCAGCATCATGGACATAACGCCTTCCCGCGCGCGCTGCGGGCCACCCGAGATGGGTGCGTCAATGGCGCTGGCACCCGTGGCCACGACCGCCTTGCAGGCCTGAATCATGTCGGAGGGACCAATGGTGCTACAAAACATCACGACATGATGGCTGCTCAACACGGACAACAACCCGTGCACGCCGCGCAATACCTGCATGATCTGCCCGGCGTCGACCACAACGATCATGATGACGTCGCTGGCAAGGGCCAGCGCGGCAGGGCTGTCGTGCCCGTGGGCTCCTTGCTGTACCAGTGCGCGCTGACGACCTGCATCAATGTCGTGAACCTGCACTGAAAAGCCGCAATCAAGCAGGCGGGCCGCCATAGCGCCGCCCATAGCACCAGCACCGATGATGCCAGGCTTAAAGTTCTGGGAATCAGTCATGGAAAACGTCGGCCACGAATGCAGACCGATACCCCGGGGTATCGTCTGCCGCAGCCGACGCCTCGTCAGGATGGAATCTGGGTGAGCTTACTGGCCGAACTGACGACCACGACGCTGGCCACCATCGCCACCACCGCCGCCGTAACCACCACCGCCACCGCCACCGCCACCGCCACCGCCACCACCATAGCCGCCGCCACCGCCGCCGCGGCCATAACCGCCGCCACCGCCGCCGCCACGTCCATAGCCGCCACCACCACCGTAGCCGCCACCACCACCGCCACCACGTCGCGGACCGCTACCACCGCCACCACCGCCACCGGTCTGCTCGCGTGCCTCATTGACCACGAGGCTGCGACCTTCCAGAGAAAAGCCATTGAGTGCTCGGATAGCAGCTTGCGCAGCATCGTCAGCCACCATGGTGACAAAACCAAAGCCGCGCGAGCGACCTGTTTCTCGGTCCATGACGATCTTCGCATCAGTCACTTCACCGTGCTGGCCGAAAAGCTGCGACAGCTGCGCGTCGGTGGCACGCCAGGGCAGATTGCCCACATAGATCTTGGTTCCCATCTTGGAAACAGTCCCTCGAAGCCGTTAAGAACTTTCATTGCATTTCGAGGAACACCGACGGACAGCAACCCGAGAAATGCAACACGCCAGGCTGGACACAAACCCTGCCCTTGTCACGACTGTGCCATAACCGCAGCAAATTGCACAGTCAAGCGAAATCAAAGGTTTTGCGGACTCTCACCGCAACGAACCGACGAATGCTTGCGCATGACCTCAAAAATACTGTATAAAATTACAGATCAGGAGGTTTGCCCCATGCGTGATCTCACCGCCCGCCAGCAGGAAATCCTGGCACTTATTCGCCAGCACATCGCCGATACCGGTTTTCCACCCACCCGGGCTGAAATCGCCGCCCGGCTCGGTTTTCGCTCGCCCAATGCAGCTGAAGAACACCTTAAAGCCCTGGCTCGCAAAGGGGTGATCGAGCTTGCCTCGGGGGCCTCGCGCGGCATACGCCTGCGTCTGTTGCCCGACGCCACGGGCGAAACACCCCGCGCCGTGCAGATCGCGCTCAGTCTGCCTCTGGTGGGTCGGGTGGCTGCTGGCAGTCCCATTCTTGCCCAGGAGCATATTGAGGCCAGCTACGCAATTGACCCCGCGCTGTTCTCTGAGCGTCCTGACTACCTGCTCAAGGTGCGCGGCATGAGCATGCGCGATGCCGGCATCCTTGACGGTGACCTGCTGGCCGTACGCAACACACAAGAGGTACGCAATGGTCAGATCGTGGTCGCCCGGGTCGGCGATGAAGTCACCGTCAAGCGCTGGCGTCGCAAGGGTTCACTGGTCGAATTACTACCTGAAAACCCCGACTACACGCCCATCGTGATCGATACGCGCCGCGATGCGCTGGCTGTCGAAGGTATCGGCATCGGTCTGTTACGCACCGGGCATTCACTGTGAAAACAACATCTGCCCAGGCGCCGGTGTCTGTTTCAATCCGCGCCAGCGCACACCCGCACCGCCCCACCGATGGCCTGACGCTGCCCGCCGCGGTCTGGCATGCCGGCCGTTTCGCACAGGGCCCAGCCAGCGGCGTATCCAGCGGTTTTGCGCGACTGGACGCGGTACTGCCCGGTGCCGGCTGGCCTGTTGGCGCACTCACTGAACTCATCAGCCCTGAACCCGGCATTGGCGAGTTGCGTCTGCTGGTGCCCATGCTGCGTAACATCACCCGTGAGCGGCGCTTTGCCATCATGCTCGCACCGCCTCTCATTCCGTATGGCCCGGCCCTGGCCAGCTTCGGCATTGACACCGACTACCTGTTGGTCATCCAAGCCAGTCATGCGGCCGACCGGCTCTGGGCCATTGAGCAAACGCTCAAAAGTGCCAGCTTCGGCGCTCTTCTCGCGTGGCTGCCGCAGCACCGCACCCGTCCTGAGCACCTGCGTCGTCTGCAGCAGGCCACGCAGTCAGCCCGGGGGCCCAGCTTTTTGTTTCGGCATCTAGCCGCTCAAGGTGAGGCCTCGCCAGCCCCCCTGCGACTGCTGCTGCTGCCCAGACCTGAGCAACGGCTATCGGTGCAGGTTCTCAAACGACGGGGTCCGGTCATTGCCCAGCCCCTGTTGCTCGATCTGCCCCAGCCCCCTCAAAGTCTGAGCCTGCGCATCAACCCCGCATCCAGCACGCAGACCTCGCCAGCCAGCATGCTCACCACGGCGCACAGTCGTCCACCGGGTATGCACGCCAGGCCGGTGCCCGTGCACTGAGACCCATTCGGGGCCTGCACTTGGTATTCGTCGCATGCGGTGGCTGGCAATCTGCATCCCTGATTTCGCGCTGCAACTCGCTTTGCGCGGCTGCACTGAAGCGGCCCCGCTACTGGCGCTCAGCCATCAAGGGCGCCTGCTGGCGGTCAGTCCGGCAGCGCGACAGGCCGGTCTTGAGCCCGGCCTGTCCAACAGTACCGCAGTGGCGCTCGTCCCCCATCTGTACCAACTCGATTACGACCCGCTCGCTGAAGACCGTTCACTAAGGGCCCTGGCCGCCTGGGCTTTGCAGTTCACACCGCGACTGTCTCTACGCCTGCCCAATCAGGCCCATGCCAGCGCGGCATCCGCAGGTCTGGTACTCGACATTGCACAAAGCCTGCGGCTGTTTGGTGGGCTCAAACTCCTGGCCAGCCGTGTGCGTGACGGACTTATCCGTGCGGGCTGCACAGCCCGCCTGGCATTCGCACCCACAGCCACTGCCGCCTGGCTCATGGCCTGTCATCGCAACGGGCTACAGGTCAGCCAGAGCGAGGCCCTGGCGATCTGTCTGGCACGCCTGCCTGTCACTCTGCTGGATGCTGCGGTCACACATGTCGACGATCTGCTCAGCCTCGGAGTGCGCAGCATCGGCGATCTGCTGCAGCTGCCACGGGCTGGCCTCTCACGTCGCTTCGGCAGGCCTTTGCTTGATGAACTCGATCAGGCCCTGGGGCATTCGCCTGAGCACTGGCCCAGTTTCGAGGCACCCGCGCGCTTTGATACCGATCTACAGCTACCCGCCCCCATCGAACATACCGAAGCACTGGGCTTTGCCACACAACGTCTTCTTGAGCCTCTATGTGGCTGGCTGGCAGCACACCAGGCAGGCGCCCGAGGTTTCAAGCTGCAACTCAAGCATGAGCGACAACCCGACACGGTATTGACGGTGCGTCTGTCCAGCCCTGCGCAGACAATCGAGCGACTGAGCACCCTGCTGCGTGAACACCTGCAACGTACGCGGCTCAGTGCGCCGGTCAGCGGCCTTGCGCTCAGCTGCGATTCGATCGAGCCTTTGCAGGTGCACTCCTATGAGTTGTTTTCCGGTGGACAAGACACCGGCGACGACATGGCCCGACTGATTGAGCGACTGCAAACCCGATTGGGCCCTGACACCGTCAACCGTTTGTATCGAGTGGCTGAGCACCGGCCCGAATACGCCCATCGCCTTGAGCCCCTTCATGATTGGCCCACCCGGCCAGAGAAGGCATTTCGCGCTGCGTCTGCGCTACCTGCTTGCGCAGATACACTCAGATTACCTCGACCGCTCTGGCTGCTCGCCCAAGCTCAGCCCATTCAAGAACGCAATAACCGACCCTTCTGGCAGGGGCCTCTGGCCCTGCTGGCCGGCCCTGAGCGTATCGAGGCGGGATGGTGGGATGGCAATCTGGTGCAGCGCGACTACTTCATCGCTGAAAACGATTCACATCGCCTGCTCTGGATTTACCGCGAGCGTGCGACCAGCAAACCCCTGGACACCTCCAGAAGCTCAGGCTGGTTTGTACAGGGCTACTTCGGTTGAAAAGCTCCCGGACAACCCCGAGGGCTCAGGCTGGTTTGTACAGAACCACTTCGGCGGAACTACTTGGGCTGAACACCCAGCGCGCCAAGACGCTCACGCCGCCCCTGACAATCGACACAACGCAAGGCCAGGGGCTGGCTGCGCAGGCGCTCAAGCGGGATTTCAGATGCGCAATCGACACAGACCCCATACTCGCCTGTATCCATGCGCTGCATAGCCTCGCGAATGCCGCGCCACTCCTGGATGTCACGCTGCGCTTCAGCCAGATCAAGCCCGCTTTCAGACTCAACCCAGGCCATGTCACCACTGTCGCCGACCCGACCCAGCACCTCGAGATCTTCGACTGATTCGCGAAGTTTGGCCGCAATTTCACCTTCAAGCGCGCGCGAGCGCTTGTGCATGGTGTCGCGTAGACCCGCGACTTCGGTCGGTTTGAGAGACATGCTGGCAACCCCTGGAGCAGATCAATCGACGGCAACGATCATAGGCAGCCCGCAGGCCAGTGGTTTTGATTGGAGTCAAACCGCCGTAATCAGGCGGCAATGCGAGATTGGGGGTCCCCCCCGCAATCAGGCGGCAATGCGATCGACCGCGTCCGTAATGACCGCATCGACACCGATAGATTCCAACCACACAACACGCTCAAGATCATTCACCGTGTAGGTGATCATGCGCATGCCTTCAGCATGAACCGCCTGGACCAGAGCCGCATCGACGCCGGCATGGTGCGCATCCAGTGCCACGCAGCCCAGGGCGCGACAGCGCTGCCGCCAGTCATCGGGCACGGCCTTGACCAGCAGAGCACGAGGCAACTCGGGCGCCGCATCGCGTGCCGCCGCCAGTGCCGCCTCGGAGAACGAGGACAGCAAAGGCACGACCGGCATGCTCATCCAGTACTGCCTGACCTCAAGCGCAACCGCGCGACCCGTGCTTTCTTCCAGTCCGCTACCGGGCTTAATTTCAATATTGGCCTTGAATCCGCCCACAGCCAGCCAGTCGCGAACCTGTGCCAGCGTGGGGATGCGTTCGCCCAAAAAGCGCGCGTCCAGCCAGGACCCAGCATCGAGCGCCTGCAGTTCGCGTAGAGGCAACTGCGCGACCACCCCCCGGCCATTGGTGGTGCGATCAACCGTCAGGTCATGCATGAGCACCAGCTGACCGTCAGCCGAGGTCTGCACATCGAATTCGAACATGGTGTAGCCCAGGGACGCACCCAGCCGCATTGCAGCCAGGGTGTTCTCGGGCGCAAGTTTGCCCGCCCCGCGATGGGCAATACGCCTCGCATAAGGCCAGGAGGGATCCGCGAAAATCTGAGTCATTTCAATGAAGACCCAACCAAATGGGGCACCCGGGCGAGGTAGCCAATGTCAGTGCTTGCCATGACCCGCCTGAGTACCGGCGCCCGAAGCCGCGGCCGGAGAGGCCCCCTGCCCTGACGAACCCTGCCCTGTAGAGCCATGCCCTGCAGATCCATGTGCCGACGAACCGTGTGCATCGGCACCCGGACCACCCCGGATGGCTGCTTCAATGTTGATGGTCTCACGCACACCATTGCGATATTCGATGAGCAACTGCATGGGCACCTCGTCGCCCTCGCGAAGATGACGCCTCAGGTCCATCAGCATGATGTGATAGCCACCTGGCTTGAGCTCAACCGGCCGGCCCGCTGGCAGCTCAAGCGACGGTACCGCACGCATGCGCATGACATTGTTTTCCAGGCGCATTTCATGGATTTCAACGACACCGGCCGCGGGTGAACTGGCTTCAAGCAGACGGCCGGCACGCGGGGCCGTGATTTCCATGTAAGCCGCTGTGGACTTCTGGCGCGGCACCGTGGCACGCACCCAGGGCTCTTTGACCGATGAAAGCTGGGCCTGCACGTCGGACGGTGCATAACTCATGACCAGCAGGGCCGACACACACAGCGCAAATAGCGATTGAAACTTCATGGTAATGCTC
>JBIKMC010000132.1:0-8980 GCA_044359405.1 Burkholderiaceae bacterium | reverse complement strand
CCCACTTGATGAAGCGGCAGCTCAACAGGTGTGCAAACAGTTTGTCGAAGTGCTGATCGCGCCCGGCTTCAGCGCGCAGGCGCTGGCGGTACTGCAGACCAAGGTCAATGTCCGGGTGCTGCAGATCAATCTGCCCGCCGCGGGCGCCACGCAGAACGTTTCGCTCTCAAGTGATGTGGACATCAAACGGGTGGGCTCCGGGGTGTTGGTTCAAACCGCTGATCGGCACATTCTGGCTCGCGGCGACATGAAGGTAGTCACGCGCAAGGCCCCCACAGCGCAGCAGCTGGACGATCTTCTGTTTGCCTGGAAGGTAGCCAAGTACGTCAAAAGCAACGCCATCGTCTATTGCGCAGACGCGATGACTCTGGGCGTAGGCGCCGGGCAGATGAGCCGGCTCGACTCAGCCCGTATCGCCTCCATCAAGGCGCAGGCGGCCGGGCTCAGCCTGGCGGGTTCGGTGGTAGCCTCCGACGCGTTTTTCCCGTTTCGTGATGGCCTCGATGTGGTGGCGGACTTCGGCGCGGTCGCAGTCGTTCAGCCGGGCGGATCCATGCGCGATGCCGAGGTGATTGACGCTGCCGACGAGCGCGGTATCGCCATGGTGTTTACAGGTGTTCGACACTTTCGCCACTGAGCAGCGGGACGCGCCCATCATGCGCATTCTGGGCGTGGATCCCGGTCTGAGGCGGACGGGTTTTGGCGTGATCGATGTACGGGGCAGTCAGCTCAGCTATGTCGCCAGCGGCGTCATTCGCGTTCCCGATGGCGCACTGGCGCCCCGACTGCGCACCATCCATGACGGGCTTGCAGAAGTCATCAAGGCCTATCAACCCGAGCTTGCCTCTGTTGAGATCGTGTTCGTCAATGTCAACCCCCAGGCCACGCTCGCACTGGGGCAGGCGCGCGGTGCTGCCATCACCTGCCTGGCTACCCGCGACCTGCCGGTGCATGAATACACCGCCCTACAGGTCAAGCAGTCGGTGGTGGGCTATGGTCGCGCTACCAAAGAACAGATTCAGGCAATGGTGAAGCGACTGCTGGCCCTTCCGGCGGAACCTTCGGCTGACGCGGCCGATGCGTTGGCCTGCGCCATCTGCCATGCGCATGCGGACAGCCTGACCGGTCGCCTGACTGCAAACGCCCTATCAATGAGCCGCAGCGGCGCTCGCAGCCGTCGCGGACGTCTGCGTTCAGGTTGAATTCGCCTGATAAGATCTCACCATGATTGCACGGCTGTCGGGCTCCCTGCTTGAGAAGTCGCCGCCGTCGGTCCTTATCGACGTGGCGGGCGTGGGCTATCAGGTCGATGTGCCCATGAGCACGTTTTACGACCTACCCGAGATTGGCGCTCGTGTCAGTTTGTTTACGCGCCTCATCGTTCGCGAAGACGCACACCTGCTCTATGGTTTCTTAACGGCCGGCGAACGCGAGGCCTTCGATCAGCTCATCCGTATCTCCGGGGTTGGCCCGCGCACGGCGCTGGCGGTGCTGTCAGGCCTGTCGGTCACCGACCTAACCCAGGCGGTGGCCCTGCAGGAAAGCGCCCGGCTGCTCAAGGTTCCCGGCATCGGCCGCAAAACCGCCGAGCGGCTGCTGCTTGAGCTCAAGGGGCGCCTGGCTGACGCCCTTCCCGGTGCGGGTAGCTCAAGCGCGGTCGATGCCAGTGGCGATATTTTGCGCGCTCTGCTTGCCCTGGGCTACTCCGAGCGAGAAGCCAGCACGGCGGTGCGTGCACTGCCGGCAGGCCTTGCCGTCTCAGAGGGCATCCGTCAGACCCTGCGCAGCCTGGGTAAGGCCTGATGAAGCCCCCGCCTGAGCACGAGGTCGTCACCCATGATTGAGCATGATCGCCTGGTGTCGGCCGCGCCTGCGACCGCCTCTGAAGAGGTGGTCGAACGGGCCCTGCGCCCCCGCACGCTGGCTGACTATGTCGGTCAGCGCAAGATCCGCGAACAGCTTGAGATTTTCATCGCGGCCGCTCGAGGGCGCGGTGAGGCGCTTGATCATCTGCTGCTATTCGGCCCGCCTGGCCTGGGCAAGACCACGCTTGCACATATCATCGCCAGCGAGATGGGCGTGAAGCTGCGGCAAACCTCAGGCCCGGTCATCGAGCGCCCCGGAGATCTGGCTGCCATTCTTACCAGTCTTGAAAAGAACGATGTTCTTTTCATTGATGAAATCCATCGACTGTCGCCGGTGGTCGAAGAAATTCTCTACCCGGCGCTTGAGGACTACCAGATCGACATCATGATCGGCGAAGGCCCGGCCGCCCGATCCATCAAGCTCGATCTTCAGCCCTTCACCCTGGTGGGCGCCACCACGCGGGCCGGCATGCTCACCAATCCCCTTCGCGATCGCTTCGGCATTGTTGAACGTCTCGAGTTCTATGACGTCGATGAACTCACCCTCATCGTGAGTCGGTCGGCGGGTCTGCTGGGCGCACCCATCTCTGGCGATGGTGCGCGTGAAATCGCGCGCCGTTCGCGTGGCACGCCGCGAATCGCCAATCGGCTGTTGCGTCGGGTTCGCGACTATGCTGAGGTCAAAGCGGGCGGTCGAATCGACCCCGCCGTCGCTGACGCGGCACTGCAAATGCTCGATGTCGATGCCGTGGGCTTCGACCTCATGGACCGCAAACTGCTCAGGGCCATGATTGAACGTTTTGGCGGTGGGCCAGTGGGTCTGGACAACCTGGCCGCGGCCATCGGTGAAGAACGCGACACGATCGAAGACGTGCTCGAACCCTATCTGATTCAGCAGGGCTACATTCAGCGAACGCCACGCGGGCGAATCGCCACCGCAAGCGCCTGGCATCACTTCGGACTGACCCAGCCTGGCGGACGCGCACCCGAGCTCTGGGAGGGCGCTTGAGCGACGAGTTTCTTTATCGCCTGCACCAGGCCACGCCACGTACCTGGGTGACCCCCACCATCGTTGCCATCAACGTGGCGGTTTGGCTGCTGAACATCGCCCTGGGTGTGCCCATCGTCAGTCCCTCAGGCGCTCAGTTGCTCGCCTGGGGCGGCAACCGGCTCGCTGAGACGCAGCTTGAACCCTGGCGGCTCTTTAGCGCGACCCTCTTACACGCGGGTGTCATTCATCTGGCGTTCAACATGTGGGCCCTGTGGGATGTGGGCCGGCTCGCCGAGCGCTTCTACGGCAACGCGCAGTTTCTGCTCATCTATCTGTGGTCAGGCCTGTTCGGCTCTCTGGCCAGCCTGTTTTTTGCGGGGCGTGCCGCCGTGTCGGTAGGCGCATCCGGCGCAATCTTTGGCGTCGTCGGTGCACTTCTGGCCGCAATCTTCACCAAACACAGCCGTCTGCCGGCGCCCATGGTCAAACCGGTCCGTAACTCTCTGCTCACCTTTGTGGGCTTTTCACTATTTCTGGGCTTTACCTCAGGCGTGGTCGACAATGCCGCACATCTGGGCGGTTTGGCCGCAGGCTTTGGGCTTGCGCTCATCCTGGCCGAGCGCTTTGACTGGGCGCTTTATCGCCGCCAGGGCCTGGCGCGCGCCATCATCGCCATGCTGGTGGCGGGCGCGGTCGCCATGACGCTCTGGCGCTGGCTCAGTCACCCGTAAGCGCCCTGCAATCGCGTTTTCGCGCCATGCAAGTGCACCCAACGCAATCACCCACTGGCCCGGCTGACATTGTTGCCCTGGGCGAACCGCTCATCGAGTTCAGCCAGGTCAAAGGCGAGTCGACGTATCGGTTTGGTTTCGGTGGCGACACCTCTAATTTCGTCATTGCCGCAGCCCGCGTGGGCGCGCGTACTGCTTATCTCAGCCGCGTCGGTGATGAGCCCTTCGGGCGCGAGCTGCTCGCCTTGTGGCAGCGCGAGGGCGTCGACTGCAGCGCAGTCGAACTCGATACCGACGCGCCCACGGGCATTTACTTCATCAGCTATGACGGCAGCGGACACCATTTCAGCTACCGGCGGGCGGGATCGGCCGCAACGCGTACGCGCTTGAGTGATGGCTTCATCGCTGCGATCAAAGGTGCGCGCTGGCTGCATGTGTCCGGCATCACTCAGGCCATCAGCACTCAGGCCTGCGATACCGCCCTGCAGGCAATGGCCCTGGCACGTGAATCGGGCGTGCGCGTCAGCTACGACCTTAACTTCAGGCCACGCTTGTGGCCGGCCGCGCGGGCAGCCGCCCTTGCTCGTGCCAGCCTCGCCTATACCGACCTGTTCCTGCCCTCCATCGATGAAGCGCAGACGGTTTTGGGGGTGAGCTCGGCTCAAGAGTTGATCGACTGGTCCCTGGCTCAGGGCGCACGCGCCGTCGCGGTCAAGCGCGGCGCGCTCGGCGCCTGCGTCAGCAGCGGGCAGGAACTGGTTGACATTCCGGCCTGGCCGGTTCGGGCGGTCGATGCCACCGGCGCCGGTGATTGTTTTGGCGGCGTCACCGTCGCGCGTCTGCTCGCCGGGGACAATCTGGTCTGCGCCGCGCGGGCCGGTGCCGTCGCCGCAGCGCTGGCCACCCAGGGGTTCGGGGCGATCGACCCCTTGCCACGCTGGCCCGATATCTCGGCATGCCTGGGCGGCGGTTCACGCCCTTGGTAGAATCGCGGGCCTTACGAGTATGGCCCCATCCCTTCCAGCCGTTCGTTCGGCACGAAAGCCTGGCAGCGAAGCATCCGCTTCGCGGGTGCTGCACACCCAGCCAGTGCGAATTTATTTCGAGGACACTGATGCAGGCGGAATCGTCTACCACGCAAGCTGGTTGCGTTTTTTTGAGCGCGCCCGCACTGACTGGCTACGATCGTTGGGCATCACGCAGTCTCGCCTGCAAGCGGATGAAAGCTTGGGTTTTGTGGTCAGACGTATGCTGATCGACTACCTGCGTCCTGCGCGGCTTGACGACCAATTACGGGTCGACATTCGTCTGCTCGATCTTGGGCGAGCGTCGCTCACGCTGGCGCAATCGGCCGCGCTCGAGCCGCAGGGCTCTGTTCTGGTCACCGCTCAGGTCCAGATCGCGGCCATTCGGACAGACTCTGGCAGACCGGCTGCCCTACCACCGTCACTGCTGACCCAGCTTGCCCAGTTGCGGGTCGATGGTCCTGACGGTTCTCAATCCTCTGCCGCAGCGCTCTGAGGCCTTCGCATGCAAAACGAACTATCGATCATTTCGCTGATTGCCGAGGCAAGCCTGCTGGTGCAGTTGGTCATGGCGCTGCTGGTCGCCATCTCGGTCGCCTCCTGGACAGTTATCTTTCGTAAGCTGTTCGTGGTGCGCGATGCCCGACGCGCCACCGACACCTTCGAGGCGGAGTTCTGGCGTGACCGGGATCTGGGCGTGCTCTATCAGCAGGTGCAAGACAAGAAACGTGATCACGGCTCGCTCGCGCGTATTTTCGAGTCGGGCATGAGCGAATTTCTCAAGGTTCGTCACCAAAAGCCCGGCGATATTGGCGCCATGCTTGATGGTTCACGCCGGGCGATGCGTGCCGCCTATCAGCGCGAGATGGACGCGCTGGAATCCAACCTCGCATTCCTTGCCTCGGCCGGTTCAGTCAGTCCGTATATCGGTCTGTTTGGAACTGTCTGGGGCATCATGAACTCTTTCCGCGGTCTGGCTAATGTGCAACAGGCCACGCTCGCCTCGGTGGCGCCCGGTATTGCCGAGGCGCTGGTCGCCACCGCCATCGGATTGTTTGCCGCGATTCCGGCCGTAGTGGCCTACAACCGGCTGTCCCACGACATGGATCGACTCTCCTCGCGCTTCGAGACCTTCATCGAGGAGTTCTCCAACATTCTGCAGCGACGGGCGCGCTAGGCACCATGCCCAACGTCAGTCTAAGGTCGGGCCGAGGCCGCCGGCGGCCGGTCAGCGAAATCAACGTCGTTCCTTACATCGACGTCATGCTGGTGCTGCTGGTCATTTTCATGGTGACCGCGCCCATGATGCCGCCTGGGGTTGTAGATCTGCCCAGTGCCGGCCGCAGCAATACTCGACCCGATACTTACGTTGAAGTCATGGTGCGTGAGTCGGGCGAGCTGCGGGTGCGGACCCGCAATGCCGGAGAGTCTCTCGAGCGAACCGTCGCGTTGCGCGAAATCGGTGAAGCGGTCCGCGAGGTGGGCGGACAAAACATGCCCGTTGTGATCAGCGGCGACAAAGGTGTGCGATACGAAAGCATCGTCAACGTCATGGACCAGCTGCAACGCGCCAACATCGGGCGGGTAGCCCTGATGGTCAAGCCCTCGGGTAACTGAACGCACCATGACCGACCCTAACGGCAAACTCGAGAACGCCCAGCCCGCTAACGAACCGCGAGGCCCGGTCAAACCACCCCGGCCGCGTGGTGGCATCAGGTCGCTGCTGCTGGCTCTGCTGATGCACGGTCTTCTGGCGGTGCTACTACTGGTGGGCATCAAGTGGCGCACCAGCGAAGAGCCAGCCGCCGTGAGCGCCGAGCTCTGGACTCCGCCGCCGGTTGCGCAGGCCGAACCGCGACCGCAGCCCAAACCGGAACCTAAGCCAGAGCCCAAGCCCGAACCACCGCCGCCGCCACCACCTCCGCCGCCGCCGCCCGTTGAGGCCCCCAAGCCGCCCGACATCGCCCTGGAGCAGGAGAAAAAGCGCAAAGAAGAGGAGGCCAAAAAGGCCGAGGATGAGGCCAGGCGCGCAGCCGCTGAGAAGGCTAAGCGCGAGGAGGAAAAGCGCCGGGAAGACGAAGCCAAGAAGCTGGCGGCAGAAAAGGCCAAGAAGGAAGCCGAAGAAAAGCGTCTGGCCGAAGAAAAGCGTCTGGCCGAAGAAAAGCGCCTGGCTGAAGAAAAACGTAAGGAAGAAGAGGCGAAGAAAGCCGCTGCCGAAAAGGCCCGCAAAGAGGCTGAAGAAAAACGCCTGGCGGAGGCCAAGCGTCGCGAGGAGGCTGCACGCCAGGAGGCGGCCAAACAACGTGAGGCGGACATGCAGCGCCTTCTGGCTCAGGACGGCTCAAGCGCCCGCGCCAATTCGGGGCGGGCGGCTGCGGGTGCGGCTGCCGCCGGGGGCGGCTCAGGAGATGCCACCTACCGGGGTCTGCTCTCCAGCCTCATTAAGGATGCCATCGTTGAGCCGCAGGGCCTCAGCGGCAACCCTAGGGCTATTTTTGAGGTTCGGATCGGGCAGCCCAGCCCGATCGTCAGTGCCGACGGGCGCGATTGCCCGGTCACTTCCGTATCCCTCAAGCGCAGCAGTGGCGTTCGAGTCTGGGATGAGGCTGCCGAGCGCGGAATTCGCAAGTCAGGACCATGGCCCCGGCGTCCGGACGGAGACTGTCCGGTTGGACTGCACGAAATTAGCTCTGGCCCGCGCGATTAGTCCGGACCCGACACCGCAACCATGCGGTGAGCAAGGCCTTGATGCCCACGAATTCATGTGCTTACCAAACACGAATGGGACGTCGGTGACTATAATCCCGGGTTTACTCAAAACCGGTGGCGCTCCGACCGCGCAACAGCCATGACCATCGCATTACGGATGCTCTCAGCGTGTCTGATGCTTTGCGCATCGGCGATCTCTTTCGCGCAGATGCGCATCGACGTTACCGGTGCAGGCGCTACGCGTTACCCCATAGCGGTGGCCAACTTCGCGGCGGGCAACCGCGCGCCTCAGCAGGTCGCCGATATCATCCGGGCAAACCTCACTCGTAGCGGCGCGTTTCGTGTCATCGATCCGCAGGCCACCCTCGGCGACACGGTACAGGTCGACCTTCCCGCGATGCGTAGCCGTGGCGCGGATGCTGTTGTTACCGGCTCGGTAGCCCGTCTGGCCGACGGGCGCATCGACATCCGCTTCAAGCTGGTCGACGCGGTTCGCGAAACCGTCCTAGCAGGTGAATCGCTGGTCGTCCCCGAGGCAGACGTCCGCTTTGGCGCTCATCGCGTGTCGGACATCATTTATGAAAAGCTTACGGGCGATAAAGGCATTTTCTCGACGCAGATCGCGTTTGTCTCCAAGCAGGGCGAGGCCTATCGCCTGGTCATCGCCGACTGGGACGGAGAAGGGCAGTCGTCGGCGCTCAGTTCGGCCGAGCCCATCATCTCGCCACGCTGGTCACCCGACGGCAAGCGTCTGGCTTATGTGTCGTTCGAAAGCAAAAAGCCGGTCGTTTACGTGCACACGCTCGCCAACGGACAGCGTCTGCCGGTGGCAAACTTCCGGGGCAGCAACAGCGCACCGGCCTGGTCCCCCGATGGCAAATCGCTGGCCGTATCGCTAACCCGCGATGGCCTGTCGCAGATTTATCTGATTTCGGCTGACGGCAGCGGCCAGCCCACGCGGCTGACCACCTCGTCGGCGATCGATACAGAGCCCATGTTTTCACCCGACGGTCGATTCATCTACTTCACCTCTGATCGGGGCGGCTCACCCCAGATCTATCGAGTGGCCGCTTCGGGTGGCGACGTCACGCGCATCACCTTCGGTTCGTCTTATAACGTCAGCCCCCGTATCAGCCCCGACGGCGCCACGTTGGCTTACTTGTCAAGACGCGACGGCCGCTACCTGGTCGTGGTCAGAGGCATCGGTGGCGGCCCTGAGCGTGTATTGTCCGATGGCGGGCAGGAAGAGTCCCCAAGCTTCTCTCCCAATGGCCGCTGGCTGATGTACGCCACCCGTTCTGCCGGCCGAGATTCCCTCATGCTGGTCACGCTAGATGGCCGCGCCAAGCAGCGCCTGAGCTCCAATGCGGCTGATATCCGTGAACCCACCTGGGGTCCGTTCGCCCCATAAACCAATCCTTCAACCGACTGAACCCAAGCCTCCGGAGGCATTGATGAATCGTCTGTTTAGAACCGCTCTTACCCTGACCTTTGCTGCGCTTGTCGCAGCGTGCAGCACCGGAGTCACGCTAGACGAGAAGGGCGCGCCCATTGAAAGTCGCGCCGAAGGAGCGGGTGGCGCATCGGCTCAAATGGGTGGCGCTGATGCCAGCGGTACGGCTGGACGCTCAGCCAGCCAGTCTGAATTGCAACAGGATC